>CAYNED010000009.1:0-30897 GCA_964396135.1 uncultured Neorhizobium sp. | reverse complement strand
GAGAAGAGATTGGGCAAGGCGCGGGCATAGACCCCGGAGATACGAGCGATGTCGTGCGTGCGCACCCGCGTCGCGAGCAGCGACTGATGGCCGTCGCGCATCGTGGTGTCGGTCATCAGGACGCGGTTTTCGCTCCGGATCCACTCGGAGAATTTGCGCGGGCCAAGCCGGTCCAGCATCTGCTTGGTGCCGTCAGGTACCGGCCCATTGATATAGGGCACGACCGGCTTTGCCGCCTGCGGTGACGGCTTCGGACGGCCTTTGACCTCCGGATGCCCATTGGCGCTGACATCGGCGAGATAGGTCAGCAGCTTCGTTGCGCGGTCCTGCCGCTTCACCTGGGTAAACAGCTCAGGCGTCGTATCGATGAACTTGGTCGTATAGGAATTGTCGCGGAAGCTCGGATGCCCGATGATGGCTTCCAGGAAGGTGAGGTTGGTGGCGACGCCGCGGATACGGAATTCTCGAAGCGCCCGGTCCATGCGGCTAATCGCTTCCTGCGGCGTGCTGCCGGAGGCTGTAACCTTGACCAGCAACGGATCGTAATACCGCGTGATGATCGCTCCGGAATAAGCGGTGCCCCCGTCGAGACGGATGCCAAATCCGGCTGCAGAGCGGTAGGCCGTGATCCGACCGTAATCCGGGATGAAGTTCTGCTCCGGGTCTTCTGTCGTGATCCGGCACTGCAGCGCGTGGCCGTTGAGACGGATCTCTTCCTGCCGAGGCACGCCGGATTCGGCGGTACCGATCGCAGCACCTTCCAGGATGTGGATCTGCGCCTTTACGATGTCGATACCGGTCACCACCTCGGTGACTGTGTGCTCGACCTGGATACGCGGGTTGACCTCGATGAAGTAGAACTTGCCGGTGTCGCCATCCATTAAGTATTCGACCGTGCCGGCGCCAACATAATTGGTTGCCCTGGCGATCTTTAGCGAATACTCCGCCAGTTCCTGGCGTTGGGCCTCGTTCAGGTATGGCGCCGGCGCCCGCTCTACAACCTTCTGATTGCGCCGCTGGATTGAGCAGTCTCGTTCGAAAAGATGCACGACATTGCCGTGCGTGTCCCCCAGGATCTGGCTCTCAACGTGGCGCGCCCGCTCGACCAGCTTCTCGAGATAGACCTCGTCCTTGCCGAAGGCAGCCATCGCCTCGCGCTTCGCCTCCGTCACTTCCTTGGCGAGATCTGCTTCCGACCTAATCACGCGCATCCCGCGGCCGCCGCCGCCCCACGAAGCTTTCAGCATCACCGGATATCCGACCTCTGACGCCATTCGAGCGACCTCCGTCAGGTCCTCCGGCAGCGGTTCGGTTGCAGGCACGACCGGCACGCCCACGGAAACTGCAAGGTTTCGCGCCGCGACCTTGTTGCCGAGCCTCCTCATCGTCTCCGCGGTCGGGCCAATGAAGATGATGCCTGCTTCGTTGCAGGCTTCCACAAACTCGGGACTTTCGGATAGCAAGCCGTAGCCCGGGTGAATTGCGTCGGCACCGGAAAGCTTCGCAACGCGGATGACTTCCGAAATAGACAGGTAGCTTTCGATCGGGCCGAGGTCCCGCTCCAGATGCGGGCCGCGGCCAACCTGGTAGCTCTCGTCAGCCTTGAAGCGGTGCAGTGACAGCTTGTCTTCTTCGGCCCAGATCGCCACCGTCTTGATCCCGAGCTCGTTTGCCGCGCGGAAGACGCGGATGGCGATTTCGGACCGGTTTGCGACGAGTATTTTGGAAATGGGCACGGTAGATTTCCTCCATCAACCACAGCCAATGCTGCACTGCACGGGGGAAACTATCTTCTTGCAAGACGAAGTCAATTTCTCGTTCTACGAAGGCGTGCTGAACTCTTACGGAACAAGTCCGCGACGCAGGGCAAGGGCGACTACATGCTGACGGTTCTTCGCCTTCATCTTGTCCTGCAGAGCATTGATGTACCAGTCGACTGTATGGTTCGAAATCTCCAGCTCGCGCGCGATCTCGTTGGAGGTTAGGCCTTCGGCCAGCCGGGTCACCACGTCAACCTCTCGCCTCGTCAGCGGCGTTTCGATTGCTTCGACCGCTTCGAGTTCAGCCGCCCAGCCGCGAAACTCAAGATGACGCCACAGTATCTTGCGTGCCGCGGCATCAAGGAGGGAAAGTTCCGCGGGCGACAGATCAACTGGTTTTCCGCTGACGACAAGGCTTCCGATCAGCCCCGTGCGCCCATGAATAGGAAAGACATAGCCATCGGTCATTCCATGGCGGGCAGCGTCCTGGATCATCCGCTGCATGCGCGTGCGATGAGGATAGTTGCGCATCGCGAAGACAGCCTCGCGAAGCCGGTAAGGGCGCTGCGCCACCGTCAACATTTTCGCCACAGGATCGACGGACGCAAACTTGCGCAGCCGATAGGTCTCCGCCCAGCCCTTGGGCCAGCGGTGCGCAAGAACCACTTCCCTGCCTGCATCCCGCACTCTCGGCTGCAGCACCAGTCGATAGAAGCCGAAGCCATAGGCATCCAGCAGATCTTCCAGTCGCCTGCTTACTTCGTCTGCGTCCTTGGCCTCACCTGCAAGGACAAGGAGCTGCATAATCAGATGAACGCTCAATGCTGCCCTCGCCCGCCTGTGTACCGGCATGCTTCAGCCGAACTCCCGCTTCTGTCGATACTCTGCAGCCATAGTTACCATTAGTTGAAGTGACATTGCTAAATCTCGCAGTGGGAGTGGCCTGAAGAGACCGGCGCAGCAGCGCTGAGTTATCGCGGATGAAGTTCCTGTTCAGGAAACCTTCAGCTACAAAGGGCATTGTTGCCCGATCCTCCTGTCCGTTCCAGAAGGCATTCAGCAACCCGCGCCTTGCAGGTAGCGGTAGGCAACAGCAGACAAGAAGAGGTCCGTCAGGTGACGCTGTTCCAAATTTACACAAGAGCACTCAGCTATCTTGCCGAGAAGCGCTTCCGGGTGGGCCTCGTGGTCGTCGCCAATATCATCCTGGCGATCATCACGATCGCGGAGCCCATCCTGTTCGGCCGCATCATCGACGCAATATCCTCCGCCGGCGACGTCACCTCGGTTTTGATGCTGTGGGCCGGCTTCGGCGTCTTCAATACGGTCGCTTATGTCTTGGTGGCGCGGGAGGCTGATCGCCTTGCCCATGGACGGCGTGCTACACTCCTGACGGAAGCTTTCGAGCGCATCATCTCGATGCCGCTGGCATGGCACCACCAACGTGGGACGTCGAACGCGCTTCACACGCTGCTGCGCGCCGCCGAAACCTTGTTTGGCCTCTGGCTGGAGTTCATGCGCACGCACTTGGCCACAGCAGTAGCGCTGTTGTTGCTGATCCCGACAGCCTTTTCCATGGATGTGCGGCTGAGCGCCGTCCTCGTCGCCTTGAGCCTCGCCTATTGGTTCATCGGCGCCATGGTGATGAAGCGGACGAAAGAGGGCCAGGCCTCGGTAGAGGGACACTACCACACAGTCTTCTCGCATGTGAGCGATTCCATCAGCAACGTCTCGGTGCTGCACAGCTACAATCGTATCGAAGCCGAAACGCGCGCGCTTCATAACTACACAAAGAACCTGCTGAAGGTTCAGTATCCGGTGCTGGACTGGTGGGCGCTGGCAAGTGCGCTCAATCGCACCGCCTCGACGGTTTCGCTTCTGGTCATCCTGGTGATCGGTACTATCCTTGTCCAGCGAGGTGAGCTGCGGGTCGGGGAAGTCATCGCCTTCATTGGCTTTGCTAACCTGCTGATCGGCCGTCTCGACCAGATGCGACAATTCGTGACGCAAATCTTCGAAGCGCGTGCCAAGCTGGAGATCTTCTACGAACTTGAGGACGCGGTGCAGGACCGTGAGGAGCCGGCTGGCATCGCCGAACTCGAAGGTGTCAAAGGCGAAGTAGAGTTCCGAAACGTCTCCTTCGACTTCGCCAAGACGTCGCAGGGTGTACACGAAATCTCGTTCCGCGCCGCCGCCGGTGAAACGGTAGCCATTGTGGGACCGACCGGGGCCGGCAAGACCACGCTGGTCAATCTCCTGCAGCGCGTTTATGACCCGCTCGAGGGCCAGATCCTGATTGATAACAAAGACATCAGAAAGGTGTCCCGCCGCTCGCTGCGTCACTCGATCGCGACGGTCTTCCAAGATGCGGGCCTCCTCAACAGGTCAATCAGCGAAAACATTCGTCTTGGTCGTGAAAACGCGACCGACGAAGAGATCATCCGCGCCGCGGAAGCGGCCGCCGCCACCGATTTCATTGAAACCCGGATGACCGGCTACGATACGACTGTGGGCGAACGGGGCAATCAATTGTCGGGCGGGGAACGCCAGCGCATTGCGATTGCTCGCGCCATCCTCAAGAACGCGCCGATCCTCGTGTTGGATGAAGCCACGAGCGCGCTCGACGTGGAGACTGAGGCGCGTGTTAAAGCCGCGATAGACAGGCTACGACAGAACCGCACGACTTTCATCATCGCGCACCGCCTCTCGACCATTCGCGACGCCGACAAAGTCATATTCCTCGACAATGGGCGGATCACTGAAATGGGTTCGTTCGATGAACTGAGCAGAAGCGGCGGACGTTTCACCGCGCTGCTCAAGGCAAGCGGGATTCTGGTTGAGGACGACACACCCGCAACAGATGCGGTCGAAACGGCTTCCTGATCGACCATCTGCTCCTTCACAAGAATGGCTCGCCGCCGGGTAGGCGAGCCATTTCTCCGGAGATGCTATCGGTGTGTCAGAGCCCTGCGGTCGCCAGAACCGCCTTGGCAGGCGCGGGTTGGAGAAGAGCACCTTCCGCGCTCACCGGCTGACCGTTCACCTTCGACACGACCATGCCATCGTCCCGCTTCTCCACCTCGACTGAATATGTCGTGCCATCGATGACGAGTTCAGCGGAAAAGCCGTTCCAATGCGACGGCAGAGCCGGGCGCACCAGCAACCTTTGGCCCTCTCTACGGATGCCTAGGAGCCCTTCCACCGCAGCGCGATAGAGCCAGCCGGCCGATCCGGTATACCATGTCCAACCACCGCGTCCGGTCAGGCTGCCAGCGCCATAAACATCGGCAGGGACTACATAGGGCTCTACCCGGTAGCCTTCCGCCGCTTGGGCATCGAGGCTGTGATTGATGGGATTGAGCATCTGGAAGCATCGCCATGCGTCGTCACCACGCCC
This sequence comes from uncultured Neorhizobium sp., assembly GCA_964396135.1. Lineage (GTDB taxonomy): Bacteria > Pseudomonadota > Alphaproteobacteria > Rhizobiales > Rhizobiaceae > Neorhizobium. The sequence goes on along the minus strand of CAYNED010000009.1, from coordinate 25,740 downwards.
CAGTTGGGCAAGCGCCATCACCACCCAGGTTGCCGCATGGGTATACTGGCCGCCGTTCTCGCGAACGCCAGGGGGGTATGCCTTGATGTATCCTGGATCCCGCGACGTGTTTGAGAACGGAGGCGTGAAGAGGCGAATTATCCCCGCATCCGCGTCCACCAGTTCCGCCATCACAGCATCCATCGCCTGCTGCGCGCGATCTTGCTGCCCGATCCCTGACAGGACGCTCCAGGATTGCGACAGGGAGTCGATGCGGCACTCCTCGCTCTCGCTCGAACCAAGGGCAGACCCATCGTCGAAATAGCCCCTGCGGTAGTATGACCCGTCCCAACCAGCGCCGTCCAGCGCTTCCTGGAGTTTGTCGAGATGCTCCGACCACCGCTCAACACGCACCTGATCGCCACGCCGGGCGGCGTGCCCAACGAAGCGCTTGAGCGTAGTGGCCAGGAACCACCCAAGCCAGACACTTGTCCCCCGGCCGCCGATCCCGACGCGGTTCATCCCGTCGTTCCAGTCGCCTCCGAGGATCAATGGAAGGCCATTTTCCCCCGTGCGCTCGATCGCGATATCCAGCGCACGAGCCGCATGTTCGTAAAGACTTCCCACTTCGCCGGATGTAGTCGGCTGGAAAAACGCATCATGCTGCGTCGCCTCGAGAGGAGGCCCATCTAGGAAGGCGATTTCTTCGTCAAGAAGGCTCTCGTCGCCCGTCACCTGGATATATTCGTGCGCCGCGTGAGCGAGCCAGACGACGTCATCCGAGATACGGGTCCGCACGCCTGCCCCGCTTTCTGGCAGCCACCAGTGCTGAACATCACCTTCCCTGAACTGTCGTCCGGCGGCATTGACAATCTGCCGCCGCGCAAGGCTTGGCTCCTGAAGGAGGAAAGCCAGCGTATCCTGCAATTGGTCGCGGAAGCCATAGGCCCCACTTGCTTGATAGAAGGCGCTGCGCGCCGTGATCCGGCAGGCCAGCGCCTGATAGGGCAGCCAGTGGTTGATGAGATGGTTGAGACTGTTGTCCGGCGTGTCGATCCGCAATCGGCCGGTAATTTCCCGCCAGTACCTCTGGCTTTCTTCAACAATATCCGTAACATCTGCAGCTTGCAGGCTACGAATAAACTCGGCCGCCTGCTGTTGGCCCTCTGCATCACCAAGGAAGAAGGTCACCATCCGCTCCTCGCCGGGAGCGAGCTTCATGTCGCAGGCAAGTGCTGCACACGGATCACCATCGAGCCCGGTGGTACCGGCAAGCGCTCCAGCACCAGCAACCGCAGCGGGCATTGCGACGGATCCAAAACGCCCAAGGAAGTCGCGGCGGCTCGTCGTGAAGCTGATCACCGGCTCGCTTGTGGCCATGAACGCAACGCGCTGGTGGCTCGTACTATAGCGGTTGGTGGCAAGCACCGCGCCCGTTTCGTGATCGTGGCTGGTGATGATGTAGGGCAACGAACGGTTCGCGTTGTTGCCGAGCAGCCACTCGGCATAGCCATAGACTCGTAGCGATCGCGGCTCGTCGCTCTGGTTCCGAACCCGAAGAACCGACAGTTTGACCGGCCGATCACGATCAACCGTCTGCGTCAGCGACACGCTCAGCCCGGCATCGCTTGTCGAGAAGATGGAATAGCCAAGACCGTGACGGGTTTCGAAAGTAGCGGTCGATCCCGGTGCAAGCGCCGCAAATGGCGCGATAACACCGCCGTTGTCCTGGTCGGCGACATAGAAGCCTTCCACGGGCCTGTTGATGACGGGATCGTTGCTCCACGGCGTCAGCTGATAATCACGCGAATTCTGAGCCCAGGTGAAGCCGCCGCCTTCTGCCGCGACATGGAAGCCGAACCGGTCATTCGCGATGACATTGATCCACGGCTGCGGCGTAGACTGTCCACCCCGTAAGCGGATGACATACTCGGCACCATCCTTGTCGAACCCGCCGAACCCGTTCCAGAACTCCAGCCCTGCACCATCTGTCACCAGATCGGATGGAAAGTCGGCTGAACCGAGCGGCGGCCGTTGATAGACGTTCTTGTCCAGCGGCGTCGCAAACAAGGAAACGGCTCGGTTGATCTGGTCGATCAATTTTCCGTTTCGGGCATGGAGCACAACGCGAGCCGCGGCGATGATGGCGTCGAATGTCACCTCGTCCATGAGATCGCGTCGAAGCGCGAACACGTGCGGGCGCCCAGACTCCGCCTGCCCAATGCGACGCAGCTTCTCGCAAAGCCCTTCGAGCGTATGCTGCAACTCCTGAGCGTAGGACGACGCTCTCTCGTTGATAATGACAAGATCCGCAGTAACACCGCGAGAACGCAGATATTCCTGCGCGCTTAGCGCCTCTCGGGCAACTGCGAGGTCCATCTCGTCGTTGATCCGCAGGACCAGGATCGGAAAGTCTCCCGATATCGACATCGGCCAAAGCGCCGATTGTGGCTGAAGGCCAGCCTGCAGCGTTTCCTGGTCGGAGCGAAGGTGCATATCGGGATAGATCAGGTAGCGGGCCAGGTGCTGGAAGGCGGCAGCCTGTTGAGAGGTGATGCCAAGGTGCCGCATCTGCACCTGCGTCCTCGTCCAGACCTGCACCAGTTCGTGAGCAAAAGCAGCCGGGTGACGGTAGCGTTCAATTGCCTGATCAAGCTCTTCGCGCTTTGGCGCGGCAATCGTCCAGAAGATGACACTGACTTTCTTGCCGGCTGGAACGCGCACCACGCGCCGCAGGGCCATGATCGGATCAAGGGTAAAGCCATCCGTCCCGGAAAGTGAGGCTTCCGGATCGAAAGCCGCAGCCTCGGCAAGCGTACGACCGCGGCCAAGGAACTTGCGCCGATCTGTTTCGTATTCGGTCGGTCTCGCCGAACCGGCATTGTCGGCAGCCAGGTGAGCGACCATCATGGCCGGCTCGTTCGGATTTCGCTTGTTCCGCCACGCCCGGATGACGTCGCCGCGCCGCCCGATCTCGGTACGGATGAACATCCGCGAGAACAAGGGATGGGCGTTATCGTCCTCCTCCACAGCCAAAACCGGTTCAAGATAGGACGTGATTTCGACGTAGCGGTCTTCTTCGCCCGTGTTGAGGAGGGTCACCCGACGCCCTTCGGCATCATGCTCCGTGGCCACCAGGCATTCCACCACGCTGGTTAACGCACCGACGGTCTTGTGGAATTCGACTTTGTCGTCGCCAAGGACGGTCTTGCTCACCTCGCCCGGCGCACGGCGTGGCTCGGCGGTTGCCGACCACCAATCGCCTGTGGCGGTATCACGCAGAAACAGGAAGTGCCCCCAGCGGTCTTCCGTCGCATCCGGCTTCCACCGCGACACCACCTGGCCGTTCCAGCGCGAATAGCCAGCGCCGGTCGCCGTCAGCATCACGGAGTAATGGCCGTTGGACAGAAGTGCCAGTTCGCGATCCCGATAGGCCGGGTCTTCAACAGTCCTGACCTCGGTTCTCAGCAAGTCGCCCTGGCCCCTGCCTGGCGTTTCCTCGTGCTTTGCGCTCATCACGGGCACGTCGCGCGGCGCCTTCTCCTGCAGCAGAAGTTCGGCAGCCTCGATCACAGGATCGGCATGGAAAAGTTCGCGAAGGTAGCCGTTGAAAACGACATTCGCGACAGCCGCAATCGACATGCCATGGTGGTGCGCATAGTAGTTATATACGACGGCGCAACGGGAGCCGGCCGGCACGCGAGTCGGCGTGAAGTCCACGGCATCGTGGAAACCATAGCGCCCCATTGCACCCAGAGCTTGCAATCGTTCCAGGTTTTCGATCGCCGCCAGTGGATCATACTGGCTGGCCAAGATCGATGCATAAGGCGCGATGACTGCATTCTGACCAAGCCCCCGCTTCAAGCCCAGGGTCGGAACGCCGAAGTTGGTATACTGGTAGTTCAGAAGGTGGTCGCGGGCATTGAAGGCGGCTTCTGATATTCCCCACGGCGTTCCAAGGCGGCGGCCATGGGCGATCTGCTCCTTCACCACCAGATTATTGGTCTGGTTGAGAATACCTCCCTGCCGTTCCTGCATCACGAGCGGCGGCATCAGATATTCGAACATCGAGCCTGACCAGGAAACCAGTGCGCCTCGTGCACCGAGCGGTACAACCTGTCGGCCCAGGCGATACCAGTGCTCGTTCGGCAGATCGCCCTTTGCAATGGCAAACAGGCTGGTCAGGCGGCACTCGGAAGCGAGGAGGTCGTAGCACGCCTCGTCCAGTTCATCGCTGTCGACGCGATAGCCGATCGAAAGCAACCGCCTGTCCTTGCGGAACAGGAAAGTGAAATCCATCGAGAAGGCGATGTCTCGCGCGCGGCTTTCCAGCGCCGAAAGACGGTTGCGCAGTGCATCTATGTTGGAGTGGTCGAAGACACTGTCCGAGATATGGGCTTCGCAGACATCGACAAGCTTGCCCGCCCAGTAGGTGAGCTCTTCGCCGAACCCCGACCTGGTTTCGTGTTGGAGGTTGGCGGCGAGCTTCTGGATGTCGCGTGCCAAGACAGCAAGGTTGATGATCCGGATCGACGCGAACTCGTGCTCGCGCTTCACCGCGGCAAGAGCGTTGCCGAAGCCCGCAATTCGCTCGACCAGCCGGCGCCGCAAGGGACGCACGGTCTTACGATCGTCCGGCAGCGCATTCATGCTGTCCGAGAGGATGCTGACCACATCGCCGATGCCGTCCAGACTTGCTTGAAGATGGGCGGACGGAGCCTCGGCCCATGTGCGGCATGCCGAAGAGATAGCGATAAGATGGCCGGCGAGGTTGCCGCTGTCGACGGCCGAAATGTAGGGAGGACCAAGCGTCGCCAGACTGTCGGTATGGTACCAGTTGAACAGGTGACCGCGGTACTTCTGCATCCTGTCCACGGTCGCGATCGTGTTCTCCAGACGCTCGATGGTATCGGTGAAGCTGATCCACCCGAACTGCCGCGCGGAAACGGTGGAGAGAAGATACACGCCGATGTTCGTCGGGGAGGTCCGCCGGGCTAAAAGCGGTTCCGGCTGTTCCTGAAAATTGTCCGGCGGGAGGTGATTGTCGTCTGCGGTCACGAAAGCATCGAAGTAGCGCCAGGTGCGCCTGGAAATCGTTCGCAACTCTGTCGCGACCTCGTCCGGCACGAACAACCGGTCCTCCGTCTCTGCAGACTGGCTCACATACCAGGCAACCAGCGGAGACAGGATCCAGAGCAGCGCAAACGGAAGTCCGACCAGAAACGCGTTATCGCCTGGAATGGACGCAAAGATCAGGCTGAAGACTGCAAGGACGGGAGCATGCCACATCTGCCGGTAGTAGTCTGCCGGGCTACCCTGGGCGCTCGACTGGATGCTGGCGGCAGTCTTCCATTCCAGCATCAGTTTGCGGCTGACGAAGAGGCGGTAAATCGACCGTCCGATCGCGTCCGTCATGAGGCAAGCCATGTCGGCGATGAATACGATCCGCAATGCGACCTGTGCGTTGGCAGACTGGATTTCAGACCACACGGAATAGAAGTGTGCACGCGGGACGATATCGGTGCTGCGCGGAAAGATACCGGTGATCAGTGACAGTGTCGGCGCAACGAATAGCAGGAAGATCAAGAAGATCTGCCAGACCAGCGCGCCAAGCGGTTCGAAGAAGTACCAGCCAAACACGGAGGCGAAGAACCAGGCGATCGGCGTCAGCGAACGGCGCAGATTGTCGATCATCTTCCAACGGCCGAGCGCCGTGACGCCGCGGCTCGCATCCAGAATGTAGGGAAGAAGTTGCCAGTCGCCCCGCGCCCAACGATGCTGGCGCGAAACTTCGACTTCATAGCGGGTTGGAAAATCCTCCACCAGCTCAACGTCAGTGACCAGCCCACAGCGGGCGAAGGATCCCTCGAGCAGGTCGTGGCTCAGCACCGAATTCTCATCGATGCGACCCTTGATGGACCGCTCGAAGGCATCGACGTCGTATAGGCCCTTGCCGGTAAACGACCCTTCTCCGGTCAAGTCCTGATAAACGTCCGACACAGTGAAGACGTAGGGGTCAAGGCCGCGGCCGACGGAGAAGACCCGCTGGAAGACCGACGCGTCCTTGCCCGTAGTGAGTGACGGCGTGACCCGCGGCTGAAGGATACCATAACCTTCGACGACGCGGCCTGACTCGGCATCGTGAACCGGCCGGTTGATCGGGTGATGCAGCTTGCCCACAAGCTTGGTCACGGCATCGCGCATCAGCCGCGTGTCGGAATCGAGCGTCATCACATACTGCACGCCCTCCGGGACGAGGTTGGCGCCGGGAAGATAGCTCGTGTCCTGATCCCCCCGCAGCAGGAGGTTGAGCTCGTGCAGTTTGCCACGCTTGCGCTCCCATCCCATCCAAACGCCTTCGCCCGGGTTGAACTGGCGCCGGCGATGCAGGAGAAAGAAGCGCTGCTTCCCATCGAAGGAATACTTCGCGCTGAGTGCCGCAACCTCCGCTTTGGCGTATTCCAGCACTTCGACATCAGCAGAGCTCTGCTCGCTCGAGCTGTCTTTCCAGTCGCTCAAGAGCGCGAAGTAGATTTCTCCTCGCGGGTTTGCGAGATAATGAACCTCCAGATTGCGAACGAGCTCATCCACGACATCACGGCTGGTGATCATGCAGGGCACGACCAGCAATGTCCTCGCGTCCTCTGGAATCCCCTCCTTGAACTCGTAGCCGACAAGGCGGGCCGGCTTCACGAAGTAGGTGACCAGCGTATTGAAGAGGCCGGTTGCTCCTTCCAAGGCGGGCAGCGCAAAGAGGAACAGGAACAAGAAGAGGAGCGCGCCTCCCATGCCGGCATTAGCCAAAAACCAACCGACGACGATCATCGCCAGAACGGTGAGCAACGTGACCGGAGCAGCGATCGCTACCCAGTGCAGGCGTCGTACAATGCGGATTGTTCGTTGCAATAGCGGGGGACGATAGCCGGCCTCCGCCTCCAGCTCCTTTCGCCTGCGACCGACGAGAAAGGCGCCGATATCTGTTTGGCCCGCGTCTGTTGCCCCATCGCGGGCCTGCGCGGCGAGCGCAATGGCCTTGCGCGCGATTGCAATCTCCGTGTCAGGCGAACGGCGTGCCAGTTGCTCAATGCGATTACGGTAGCTGTTGCGCGAACCAAAATCGAGCTCGGCATAATTGGAATGTTCGCGCAGAATTCGATCGACATGCGAGACATCTTCAAACCAGACGCTCCACTCCGTGTCGTCGATCTCCCGAAGGCTCTTTATGATGTTGCCCATCGTCACGTTGCCGGAGGCCAGGCGGTTGTGTTCCGCCATCATCACCTCTTCGGCATCAGTGCCCGCCTTCCTGAAACGTTCTTCGAGCCATGCGACGGCGAAGTTCGAAGACTGAGAGGCATTGCGCAGCCGGTAGAAGAACTGCGTGGTGAAGGTGGGATCCGCTGCAAGCGGCTCCATGTCCTTCAGCACGCCGGCACTTGCCGCCTCGTCGTTCAAGCGGATGATCGTATCTGCCAGATCGTTGGCTTTGATGCGCATGCGGCGCGAGCGATCGACCCGAACTGCGATGCGCCGCAAGTTCTCGATCAAGACGAAGCGCAAGAAAGACGGCAGCGCCCATAGCTCGCCGATTTCCAGGGGATCCGTTTCCTGGAAACCTTCGACCATCGCTGCAAGCGAATCTTTCGAAACCGTGCTGTGCGTGTGCGCGACATAGAGCCATGCCAGAGCCATGACCCGCGGAACCGAATGGCCGCCGATCGTGACCCGCGGCAGCTGGCGGTAGAAGCGCTTGGGGAAGTCGCGACGTACCTCCTGTACAGCCTCTTCCACGATGTAATGATTGTCCAACAGCCATTCGGCAGCCGGCGTAATGGCGGCACCGGCATCAACATCCGCAGCGATGGCTCTGTAAACCCGCAGGATTTCCTTGTCATTTGACCGGTGGCGAGAAAAGAACTCGAGCTCCGTGAACTCGGGCAAGCTCGGCAACCCGTCTCGGCCGAAGACACGCCCCAGTTCCCGCAGATCCTCGTTGGCGAGGAAGCTTGCCCGGATCGTATCGTTATGGTCGATCTGCTTTGCTTCAGGATCGCGGTGCGAGGCGGGCGGAGCGGTATGAAATGACATGGGTTCAGCTTCTGGCTTGACTGACGTCGGGAGTGATGCTGGCGGGCTCCAGAAGGAGCCGTTCATCCTTGTGCTGATTTAAACGCGCAGAGGCTGGGAAGACCCCCGCGACAAGATGAACTAGAGGGAAGCATCGATTTTGCAAACAAAACGGGCGCCTGAGCAGGTGAGGGAAATGCCAGCTTTGCGCATAGCCCGCCGACTCTGAATAACAGCTGAACGAAAAGATTGAATTTAGCTGTTGTATCCAGCCTTACCTCCTTCCTTCGAGATTGCTATGGAGGCCGAACGACTGTTCGTTACGAGGTTCGAGATATGACCACCCTTATGTCCAATCAGATGCCTGAACTTGTGGCGATGCGCCGCCATCTCCACCAGTTTCCCGAGTTGGGGCTCTCAGAGGTCAAGACATCGGACTTCGTCGCTGAGAAGCTGGAAGCAATGGGATATGAGGTGACGCGAGGCTTGGCAAAGACCGGCGTCGTTGCAACGTTGCGCCATGGAACAAGCGGGCGCTCGATCGGCATCCGGGCGGATATGGACGCTCTTCCAATTTCGGAGGAGACTGGCGCACCTTATGCCAGCCTGACTCCGGGGATGATGCATGCCTGCGGCCACGACGGACATACAACAATGTTGCTTGGCGCAGCCAGAATGATCGCTGAGCGCCGGAACTTCGATGGGACGATCCATCTGATCTTCCAGCCGGCGGAGGAGAATTTTGGCGGCGCAAGACTGATGATCGAAGACGAGCTTTTCAGCCGTTTTTCTTGCGATGCAGTCTTCGCCCTCCACAACGATCCAGGCCTTCCCTTCGGAGAGGTCTTTGTTCGCGAAGGACCCGTTATGGCGGCGGTGGACGAGTGCCGCATCACCGTCAACGGCCGCGGCGGACATGGCGCAGAACCTCAAGAAACTGCTGATCCAATCGTCGCAGGAGCCAGCATCATCATGGCCCTACAGACCGTGGTCTCGCGCAACCTGCATCCGCTGGACTGCGCGGTCGTGACGATTGGCGCTTTCCACGCCGGCAAGGCAAGCAATGTCATTCCAGAGCGTGCGGAGATGCTTCTGACAATCCGCTCCTTTGATCCGAATGTTCGCGATCTTTTGGAACATCGTATCCGAGCCATAGCGGAGGGTCAGGCCGCCAGCTACGGCATGTCCGTCAGCATCGACTACGAGCGAGGCTACGAGCCAACGGTCAACCATGCGGCGGAGACGGAGTTCGTTCGCAAGGTGGCAAAGCAAGTGGTTGGGGAGACGAAGGTACATGACGTACCGCGCCCCATGATGGGAAGCGAAGACTTCGGCTACATGCTGGCAGAGCGGCCGGGGAGCTATTTCTTCTTGGGGACGAGGCGATCGGAGAAAGACCCGCCGCTGCACCACCCCCGATATGACTTCAACGACGAGGCGCTGCCGATCGGAGCAAGCCTTTGGGTTGAGATCGCAGAAACCTGGCTTGCAGCATCATGAAACGCCCGCCGCGATGGGCGCTCAGATACTAGCCCAGTACACCGAATGTGAGCGCGGCAACAAAAACGAAGGCGGTCGCGATAAGGGATGCATTCGCCAGGCGAATCCACCGTTGTGAGGCGACAGCTCGCGCCAAAGGGCGATTAGACAGACCAGCTTCCACGCATTCCTCCTCAAGCCTCATATCCACACCAATGTAAGCTATCTCTACTCACGTGGTAGAGATAGATGTTCCAGGACCTGCCCGCCCGGGAAATATCTTACCAAAGGGTAAACGGAGCGCCTGCAAAGAGAGAAGTTTTATGACGTGAAGCTTCTCAGCGTCTGCTCGAACAGATCGCTGTCGATGTTACCCCCCGAGACCACGGCAATAACCGTGTCGCTCAGGCTCTCGCCGTGGAAGAGAGCAGCCGCAAGTGCCACCGCGCCGCCGGGCTCTGCCACGATCTTCAACCGCTGGAAAGCAAGCACTACCGCCCGCAGCGCCTCCTCGTCGGTGACGACAATGCCTTGTCCGCAAAGGCGCGACAGGATGGGGAAGGTGATGTTGCCAGGTTGCGGAGTGACGATGGCGTCACAGATCGAACCGGTTGAGCTCGCATTGCGCTCGATCTGGCCAGAAGCAAGTGACCTCGCCACATCGTCGAAGCCCTGGGGTTCACACGTTCGTACATGAAGCTTGCTCGATTTGGCTTCAAGAGCCAACGCAATGCCGGAAGCAAAGCCACCGCCTCCCGTCGGGACAAGAACATCTGCGCTCTCGACGCCCTCTTCCGCAGCTTGCTCCGCAATCTCGAGACCAGCCGTGCCCTGACCGGCGATGACGAGAGGATCGTCGAACGGCCGGATCAGAGTAAGTCCCCGCTGCTGCGCTATCTGGGCCCCGATCGCGTCCCTGTCTTCTGTAGCACGATCGTAGAGCACCACTTCTGCGCCGAATGCCCGGGTGTTCTCGATCTTGATGCGCGGCGCATCCGCGGGCATGACGATGACGCTGGGGATGCCATGCAGCTTTGCCGCCAGCGCGACGCCCTGCGCATGGTTGCCGGATGAAAACGCGATGACCCCTTGCGCGCGAGCATCGGAAGCAAGCCCGGATATCGCCGACCACGCGCCGCGGAATTTGAAGGAACCCGTATGTTGCAGGCATTCCGGCTTCACCAGAACGCGCCTGCCAGCGATCTCATCCAGAAAGGGGGAGGACAGCAGCGGGGTTCGCCGCACCCGGCCGGCAAGGCGGTCGCGTGCGGCTTCAATCATGGAAATGTCAGTCATAGGCTATCCTGATGAGGCGCCGATGACCGACGCACTTCTTACGGCAGCGTATAAGCAGTCTTCACGACAGTGAAGAACTCCGCCGCATATTTCCCCTGCTCACGTGGGCCAAAGGAGGACGCCTTGCGACCGCCAAATGGAACGTGGAAATCGACGCCGGCTGTCGGCAGGTTGACCATCACCATTCCAGCTTCCGAATTGCGCTTGAAGTGAGTGGCGTATTTCAGGCTGGTGGTCGCGATACCCGCCGACAGACCGAATGGAGTGTCGTTCGAGACAGCCAGTGCCTCCTCATAATCCTTGACGCGGATTACGCTTGCAACCGGGCCAAAGATCTCTTCGCGCGAGATGCGCATCTGGTTGGTTGCCTCGGTAAACAGCGTTGGCTGCAGGTAGAAGCCGGGGGTCTCGCGCTCCAGACGCTCACCGCCGAAGGCGAGCTTTGCGCCTTCCTTCTTGCCGATCTCGATATAGTCCATGTCCTGCTGCAGCTGCTTCTCGTCGACGACCGGACCGATATGCGTTCCCTGCTTCAGCGCGTTGTCGACCGTCAGCGTCTTCAGCTTTTCCGTCAATGCAGCGACGAACTTGTCGTGAATGCCTTCCGTCACGATGATGCGTGAGGAGGCCGTGCAACGCTGACCGGTCGAGAAGAAGCCGGAATTTGCGGCAGCTTCGACGGCGACCGTCAAATCCGCATCGTCCAGAACCACCATCGGGTTCTTGCCGCCCATTTCCAGCTGGAACTTGCGGTTGTGCTCGATTGAAGCAAGGGCCACGCGCTTGCCGGTGCCGGTCGAGCCCGTAAAGGTGATGCCTGAAAGGTCTGGACTATCCAGCATGGCCTGCCCGACCACAGAGCCGCGACCCATGACGAGGTTCAAGACGCCCTTCGGAAGACCGGCGCGGTGGAGGATGTCGACGATGGCCCAGGCGCAACCGGGAACAAGGTCCGCGGGCTTCAAGACGATGGTGTTTCCGTAGCAGAGGGCCGGCGCGATTTTCCACGCCGGGATCGCGATGGGGAAGTTCCACGGCGTGATGATGCCGATCACACCAAGCGGCTCTCGGGTGATCTCAACGCCGATGCCCGGACGTACGGAAGGCAAGACTTCTCCAGTGAGACGAAGTGCTTCACCTGCGAAGAAGTCAAAAATCTGCGCGGCACGGATCGTTTCACCAATAGCTTCCGGAAGTGTCTTGCCCTCTTCGCGAGCAAGGAGCTTGCCGAGCTCTTCCTTGCGAGCGAGGATCTCGTCGGCGGCCTTTTTCAGGATCGTATGGCGCTCGAGAATGCCGGATTGCGACCACTTCGGAAAAGCGGCCTTCGCCGCAGCGATAGCGGCCTTCGCGTCGTCTGCAGTGCCCTGAGCGTAGGATCCAACGATGTCTCCGGTGTCGGACGGGCTGATATTGTTGGAGGCTTCGCTGCCAACCCATTCGCCGGCGATCAGGTTTTGGTAGATGGTCATGGTCAGCTCCTTCGGTTATCGATCGCCGATGCCTTACGACGTCGGGCACTCAGGTTCAATAGTATGATTAAATGTTATCGCTCGGCTCTTCTGAGGCGACCGGACGCGACAGACGCACACGCGCCTTGATGGGAAGGTGATCCGAGGCCAACCGCGCCAAGGCTGAATTATGGGCCTCCACCGGACCAAGAAGCTCCGGGCGGTTCGACATGATCCTGTCCAACGCGAGAACCGGTAGACGTGAAGGGAAGCTCGGCACCGCGGACGGAAGGCCAAACATTGCGGTCAAGGTGTTAAGTGAGGACCGGTCGCCGAGGCGCCATTCGTTGAGGTCACCCAAGAGGATGGTGGGTTGCTCGTCGCGCGAGCGGAGCAGGTCGATGATCATCCGTGTTTGCTGGTGACGCGACCGGTGAAGAAGACCGAGATGGGCTGCAATCACTCTCAGTGCACCACCACCTTTAAGTTCGAGTTCGGAGATCAAGGCACCTCGGGGCTCAAGGCCCGGCAGCTTGACCTGGTGGACATCGCGGACAAGGCCCTCACGAAACAAGATGACGTTGCCGTGCCAGCCATGCGCCTTCGAAATTCCCTCAACCGGCACCGGAAGAAGTCCCGTCTCGCGCTCCAGCCAATCGAGATCAAGCAGACCGCGCCGCTCGCCGAAGCGTGTGTCCGCCTCCTGCAGGGCAAGCACATCCGCCCCTATTTCACGTATGACCTCCTTGGTGCGATAGGGATCGAACTTGCCGTCAACACCAACGCATTTGTGGACGTTATAGGACGCGATCAGCAGCCCGTCGCTCTCCTCGTCGGCTGGAAGGTCGTGCGTAAATCCTCCCCTTTTCCTGTGTTGGCGAATGGAGGAGAGGATATTGGTGGAGAGTTTTTCCGGTTTTGTCCTCATAAGCCTCTGGCGGGTATCGCGACGAAGGATGTCATAGGTCCTCAAGGAATAATGCGATCACATCACAAATACGGCGATCCAAGCCACAGTACGCGATCAAGGAGCCGGGCGAGTGGCGGGCGTTCTTTCAGCCCCTCCAACGTAACCTGGGTTGAGGAGGAAATAGCAAGGTCGATCCTTCGTTCCAGTTGTTGAGCAAAAGAAACATCCATCACCTCCAGATCGACCTCGAAATTGAGGCGCAACGATCGCGGGTCGAGGTTGGAGGAGCCGACAAAGGCCCAGCGGCCGTCGATCGCCATCAGCTTCGAATGGTTGAATGCACCTGGCGCACGCCAGATCCGGCAGTAGTTCTTCAACAACTGGTCGAACTGAGCCGTCATCGCCCTGTCGACCAGCGTAAGGTTGTTGGCTTCCGGCACGACGACGTCCACCTCTACGCCGCGTCTGGCCGCGGTGATCAGCGCTGTGATCAGCTCGCGGTCCGGGAGAAAGTACGGCGACACAATCCGGATGGAACGATTTGCAACGGAGAAAGCGCCCATCAGCATCTTGTGGTTTGTCTCGATACTTCGGTCTGGGCCGGATGCGACTGCACGTATCGCCACCGGTGCGCCGGGCTCGCTCGTCGGCGAAACAATCTGCCACGCCCCACCTTGCAGGTCCTCGCCTGTTGAAAACCGCCAGTCCGAAGCGGCAATGGCAAAGAGATCCGCGACAACGGGCCCGGTAATCCGAAAATGGGTATCGATCGCGCTTTCGGCGCCCACGAACTCTCCTGAAAAACTCTCACGGATGTTGACCCCGCCCGTGAACGCGATCAAGCCATCTACCACCAGGATCTTCCGGTGCGTCCGGAGATTGGCGTAAGGCAATCGCAGGCCCATGATGACGTTGCCGTTGAAGACATCAACGGTCACGCCGCCATCACGCAGCATACCCAGCACGCTTGGTACCGAGTATCGCGCCCCAACGGCATCGATGAGCACACGCACCGCAACGCCTCGTTTTGCAGCCGCGGTCAAGGCGGCAACGAAGCGCCGGCCGATCCGATCCCTGTCAAAGATATAGGTCTCGAGCAGGATGGAGCGTTGAGCTCCCTCGATAGAGGCCAGCATACCGCGATAAGCATCATCACCTGTGATCAAGGTCTCGATGGCGTTGCCGGTGGTAATGTCGTGCTCGGTGACCCGGTCTCCCAGCGTTTTCATCGCAGCAAATCGTTCGCCGAACCGTTCCGCGATCATTTCTCCCGTCGCATCATAGGCCTCGAAATGGTCTCGGACGTGACCAAGCAGGAAGCGGCGATCGCTGATGGCGCTCCGTCGGATGCGGTTGATACCCGCGATGAAGTAAAGGAGCGCGCCGATGATCGGCGACAGGATGATAATGCCCACCCAGCCGATGGCCGAACGCACTTCCTCTTTCGTCATCGCCGCGTGGATTGCAGCCGTCGCTCCCAGCACAAGCGAGAGGAGGAAGAGGACGTGCGGCCAGTAGGGCTCGATCAGCATCAGCATGACGGCACGATATAGGCAGCGCCCCGCCGCCTGCAATCAGCCGCGACAGAGTGCATCACAGCCGATGGGGATATTTTCACGCGGCACCGAGCTGAGCTTCGAAAGCATCAAGCGACGCCTCGAACGTGTCGAAAATCAAGTTGATCTGCTGCTCGTTGACGATGAGCGGCGGGCAAAGCGCGATGCTGTCACCAATGGCACGCCCAATGACGCCTTTATCAAGCATCAGTGCCGCAAACTTTGGCCCGAGCTGGCCGGTTGCAAAGCCTTCCCGCGGCCTGAGCTCCAGCGCGCCGATGAGGCCAACGCCACGAGCTTCGACGGCAAGCGGATGTCCTTCTAGCGCCTTCAGACGCTTGAGGAACAGCGGGCTGAGCTCCTGCACATTGCCAACCAAGTCCCGCTCTTCGATGATTGCCAGGTTCTCTAGCGCAACAGCTGCCGCGACTGGATGGCCGCTGGCCGTGAAGCCGTGGCCGAAGGTGCCAATCTTATTCGACTCGTCGGCGAGCGGCCCGTAGACCTTTTCATTGATCAGCAATGCCGAGATCGGCTGGTAGGAGGAGGACAGCTGCTTCGAAAGCGTCATGATGTCGGGCTGCAGGCCGTAGGTTGTCGTGCCGAACATCTCGCCGGTCCGGCCGAAACCGCAGATCACCTCGTCGGCAATCAGCAGGATATCGTATTTCCGTAGCACTGTCTGGATAGCTTCCCAGTATCCCGCGGGCGGCACGATGACACCACCAGCGCCCATCACGGGCTCGCCGATGAAGGCGGCAACGGTTTCAGGGCCTTCCTTGAGGATGAGATCTTCCAGATCCTGGGCGCAGCGGGTGACGAACGCCTCCTCCGTCTCGCCGTCATGAGCGAAGACGCGGTAATGGGGGCACGTCGTGTGGAAAATATTGGGGAGCGGCAGGTCGAACGACCGGTGATTGTTTGGCAGCCCCGTTAGGCTGGCGCTGGCGATCGTCACCCCATGGTAGCCCTTGATGCGGGAGATGATCTTCTTCTTCTCCGGTCTGCCCAGCGCGTTGGATCGGTACCACACCATCTTCAACGCCGTGTCGTTTGCTTCGGACCCGGAATTGGTGAAGTGAACCTTCGACATCGGCACCGGTGCCATCTGGATCAGCTTTTCAGCGAGATCCACCGACGGGCCGTGGGTGCGCCCGGTGAAGGTGTGATAGTAAGGCAGTTTCGACATCTGCCGGGCGGCCGCATCAACGAGCCGCTGCTCCCCGAAGCCGACGGCAACGCTCCACAGGCCCGACATCGCCTCGATGTACTGCTTGCCATTGTTGTCGTAGACGTGGACACCCTCGCCGCGCTCTATCACCAGCGCCCCATCGCGCTCCAGCGCACGAGCATTCGTATAGGAATGCAGCTGATAGGCTTGATCTCGGGCTTCGACGGAGTTGGGTTGTACAGTCACGGTCATTCTCCTTGCGGGACTTGCCAGGTAATCATAGCCGAACGCTCGCAGTCGTCAGCCTCTGTTTTCGTTGGCAGATCGCTGCCTATCTGGATGCCATTGCGGCGACGGGAGGTTCTGCATCTGTGGGAATAGGGCTTTGATAAGCTTGCCCTTTCCGGCGACGATTGAGGTCATCCCAAGCGGCCTCACGCAGTTCCGGGCTCTGCAGCGCGGCAATCCCTGTGGCCGCCATCACCTTGGCGGTCGCCACCATGCCCTTGTGCGCCAAGCTACTCTGACCCTGCGCAACCACCTGCCAGGTGTGGAGCTGGGTGCCGATGGCGAGCGTCGGACCATAGGCTTGCACAGTGGGGACAAGCCAACTGACGTCACCAACATCCGTGGAGCCGCCCATTTGGCGCACTTCATTGTGTGGCGGCAGGATGAAGTCTGCTAGCGGAATATCCCTGGGCACTAATCGCTCCTGATTCCAGCTGGCGGACACATCCTCCAGCGTTAGCGTTGAGCGGATTTGTTCGGCGAAGGCAATATCCTGCTGATCGAAGGCTGGCGGTCCCAAGCTTTCCCAAATGCCCTGCATGCAGTCCATCAGAGGCGTATTTACGATCAGGTTGGAGACGCCGGCGAGAACGGTGCTTTGAACCCGCGTCTCGGTCATCAGCGCAGCACCCTCAGCCACCTTCTTGACCCGCTCGATCAGTGTCAGCAGTCCTGCAAGTTCAGGAGAACGAACCACATAGCGTACCTTTGCATATGCCTGCACAACGTTGGGAGAGATGCCGCCCCCATCAAGCACGGCATAATGGATCCGGCACTCCGACGGCATGTGTTCGCGCATGTAGTTGACGCCCACGCTCATCAGTTCGACCGCATCAAGAGCGCTTCGCCCGAGTTCCGGTACCGCAGCCGCGTGAGCCGCACGTCCGAAGAACTCGAAATCAATGCGGCAGTTGGCAAGCGAGGTCTCACGCTGCACGCCGGCGAAGTTGCTGGGATGCCAGCTGATCGCTATGTCGACATCGCTGAAGGCGCCGGCCCGCACCATGAATGCTTTCGCGGCGCCACCCTCTTCGGCTGGGCATCCGTAGTAGCGGACACGCCCAGGCACCCCCGTTTGCTCAAGCCAATCCTTGACGGCTGTCGCGGCGAGAAGCGAACTCGAACCGAGCAGGTTGTGGCCACAGCCATGACCATTGCCGCCCGCGATCAGGGGCTCGTGCGTTGTGGCACCTGCCTTTTGGCTTAGTCCAGCAAGCGCATCGTACTCGCCCAGGAAGGCGACCACCGGGCCGCCCTCTCCGGCTTCGCCCATCAGAGCGGTGGGTATCCCCGCAACGTTATCTGTTACTGTGAATCCATGGGAAACCAGCATGTCTCGATGTGCAGCGGCCGACATCGTCTCCATGTAGCAGGTCTCGGGGGTCTCCCAAACGCGATCACTCAGCGCGGTAAACGCCTCCTTCTTCGCCTCGACCAGATCCCAAACCAGAGGGTGATTGGAAGCGGTTGTGCCCAAGTTGTTTCGCCTTCTGCTGCGTCGCATCATGCCTGATCGTATCCGCATTCCGAGGAGCCCGCAAACCTGCTTCCGAATGACTGGGCAGGTCATGAAAGTAGGGAGAGAAACTGCTTACCCTGACGACGTGAACCATCTGAGACATCTCGACAAGTACGACTTTATCGCTATGCTCCGCCGCCGTTGCCTGCCTACAATTTCCAAGAAACGAGGTCTTCGCGACAAATTTTTTGGAGGCGGCCAGCAAACGGAGTATTTTTCTCTAGAATTGCATGGCAGGCGAAGCTGGCGATGGAGCCATCGGCAGTTGAGCAACCGGGACGGCACAGCCAAAGAGGCCGCCGACCTGAAAGGTTAAGTTGCAGCTCTCCCGGCGATCGCCGATCGAGAAGGCAACAAGCTGGGAAGACGACATTGGCGCCGGTGGCGCTCATCAATGTAGCATCGGTTGCTCCGGTAACATCCGGACAGCCTAACTGGGAGAAAGCCTTTGAAACACAAGATCACCCTTGCCGCAGCCCTGCTGTCGGCAACGTTTTTCGCAAGCGCCGCTAGCGCCAAGACCTTCGTCTATTGCTCGGAAGGATCACCGGAAGGTTTCGATCCGGGCATGTACACGGCCGGCACCACCTTTGATGCCTCGGCCCATCCGATCTACAGCCGCTTGATGGAATTCAAGCCGGGGACCACCCAAGCCGAAGCGGGCCTCGCCGAAAGCTTCGAGGTAAGCGAAGACGGTACCGTCTACACGTTCAAGCTTCGCCCGGGCGTCAAATTCCACACGACGGAGTTCTTCACTCCGAGCCGCGAGCTGAACGCGGACGACGTTATCTTCTCGCTTGAGCGCCAGATCAATTCAGATCATCCCTGGAACCAGTATGTCACGGGGACATCCTGGGAATATGCCGCCGGCATGGGCTTCCCTGAACTGATCAAGTCGATCGAGAAGCTCGACGACCTGACGGTCAAGATCACGCTCAACCGACCGGAAGCACCGTTCCTGGCCAACCTTGCCATGCCGTTCGCCTCGATCGCTTCGAAGGAATATGCAGACAAGCTCGAAGCCGAGGGCAAGAAGGAACAGCTGAACCAGATGCCAGTCGGCACCGGTCCGTTCTCCTTCATCGGCTACCAGCAGGACGCCGTCATTCGCTACAAGAAGAATGCCGACTACTGGGGCGGAGCGCCGAAGATCGACGACCTCGTTTTCGCCATCACCACTGACGCTGCCGTTCGCTACCAGAAGCTCAAGGCGGGCGAATGCCACCTGATGCCGTTCCCGAATGCTGCTGACGTCGAGGCAATGCGGTCTGACGAAAACCTCACCGTCATGGAGCAGGAAGGCCTCAACGTCGCCTACCTCGCCTACAACACGACCCAGGCGCCCTTCGACAAGGTGGAAGTGCGCAAGGCGCTGAACATGGCCATCAACAAGCCCGCGATCGTGGACGCTGTCTTCCAGGGAATGGCAACGCCAGCCAAGAACCCGATCCCGCCGACGATGTGGTCCTATAACGACGCCGTCGAAGACGACGCCTACGACCTCGACGCCGCAAAGAAGATGCTTCAGGACGCAGGCGTTGACAACCTGTCCATGAAGATCTGGGCCATGCCGGTATCGCGTCCCTACATGCTCAACGCCCGTCGCGCGGCTGAAATCATGCAGGACGACTTTGCCAAGATCGGCGTCAATGTCGAGATCGTCTCCTACGAGTGGGCCGAATACCTCGACCGATCCAAGGCAAAGGACCGCGACGGTGCCGTCATCCTCGGCTGGACCGGCGACAACGGCGACCCGGACAACTTCCTCGACACCCTGCTCGGCTGCAACGCCGTTGGCGGTAATAACCGCGCTCAGTGGTGCAACGAGGAATTTGATGCGCTCGTGAAGAAGGCGAAGGTAACATCTGACCAGGAAGAGCGTACAAAGCTCTACGAGGAAGCACAGGTCATCTTCAAGCGTGAAGCTCCTTGGGCAACCATCGATCACTCCTTGTCGATCGTTCCTATGCGCAAGGAAGTATCCGGCTTCGTTCAGAGCCCGCTTGGTGATTTCACCTTCGAGAACGTCGATATCGCCGAGTAATCGCGCGTAAGTGATGAAAATGCCGCGGGACGCGTTGCGCTTCCCGCGGCATTTGCTTTAAGAGCCCCAAAAAAATGAAGTGAAACCACTTCAAGCGCTGCGAGTAGGGATCAACACCTACGGCGGCTCAAGGACACAAGAAGGTTTCCTATGTTCGGCTTTCTCCTGCGGCGTCTCGCCGTTCTGATCCCAACCTTCATTGGGGTCTCGATCATTGCATTCACGTTTATCCGCCTTCTGCCGGGCGATCCTGTCGCGCTTCTCTCGGGAGAGCGCGTGATGTCCCCGGAGCGTCACGCAGAGATCAGCGCCCAACTCGGACTGGATCGCCCTCTGGTGATCCAGTATTTCGATTACCTTGGCGGCATCGTGACGGGCGACTTCGGATCGTCGATCGTATCGAAATCGCCGATCCTTGACCAGTTCCTCGCCCTCTTCCCGGCTACCGTCGAATTATCACTTTGCGCTATCATCCTCGCGATCATCATCGGCATACCAGCTGGCGTCATCGCGGCGATCAAGCGGGGGTCATTCTTTGACCAATCGCTGATGGGAATTGCACTGGTCGGCTATTCCATGCCGATCTTCTGGTGGGGTCTGCTGCTGATTATCCTGTTCTCCGGCATCCTGCAGTGGACGCCAGTATCAGGCCGCATCTCGCTGATGTTTTACTTCCCGCCGGTCACGGGCTTCATGCTGATCGATTCGCTGCTGTCCGGCCAGAAAGGCGCGTTCACCTCTGCGCTCAGCCATCTCGCGTTGCCTTCGATCGTGCTGGCGACCATTCCCCTTGCGGTGATCGCGCGCCAGACCCGCTCCGCCATGCTGGAAGTCTTGTCGGAGGACTATGTCCGAACCGCACGGGCAAAGGGCCTATCGCCTTTCCGTGTGGTGGGCGTCCATGCTCTGCGTAACGCCATGATCCCTGTGATCACGACGATTGGCTTGCAGATCGGCGTCATGCTGGCAGGCGCGATCCTGACCGAGACGATCTTCTCCTGGCCGGGCATTGGCAAGTGGATGGTCGATAGCGTCTTCCGGCGCGACTATCCCGTCATCCAGGGCGGCCTCCTGCTGATCGCGGCGATCATCATGTTCGTCAATCTCATTGTTGATTTGCTCTACGGACTGATCAACCCGCGTATCAGGCACTAAGAGGATAATCCCATGGCCGATACTATCAACGATATCGACAACTCGCCGGAAGTCCTGTCCACGGCAGCTCTGCGCCGCAAGATGCTCAAGGAGTTCTGGTTCTACTTTTCCGAGAACCGCGGCGCCGTCATGGGCCTCGTCGTTTTCGTGGCGTTGATCTTCATTGCCGTCTTCGCCTCGCTGATCGCGCCACACTCGCCGTTCCAGCAATATCGCGATGCAGTGCTCCTGCCCCCGGCCTGGATGGAAGGTGGCAACGTCACCTTCCTGCTGGGTACGGATCCGGTAGGCCGCGATATCCTGTCCCGCCTGATCTACGGTGCGCAGTACTCTTTGTTCATCGGTGTTTTTGTCACGACGCTGTCGCTGACCACCGGCATCCTGATTGGGGTCATTGCAGGCTATTATCGCGGCTGGCTTGACACCCTGATCATGCGCCTGATGGATATCATTCTGGCCTTCCCGTCGCTGCTGCTGGCGCTGGTTCTGGTGGCCATCCTCGGTCCAAGCCTCACCAACGGCATGATCGCAATTGCGCTTGTGCTGCAGCCGCATTTCGTGCGCCTGACGCGCGCTGCCGTGATGACGGAGAAAACCCGCGATTACGTCACAGCCTCCCGTCTTGCCGGTGCAGGCCCGCTTCGTCTGATGTTTCGTACGATCCTGCCCAACTGCACGGCACCGCTGATCGTGCAGGGCACGCTGTCCTTCTCGAACGCCATTCTGGACGCAGCCGCGCTCGGTTTTCTCGGCATGGGCGCGCAACCGCCGGCCCCCGAATGGGGAACCATGCTTGCTGAAGCGCGAGAGTTCATCCTTCGCGCCTGGTGGGTGGTAACCTTCCCGGGTCTTGCGATCCTCATCACGGTGCTCGCCATCAACTTGATGGGCGACGGCTTGCGTGATGCGCTCGATCCTAAACTGAAGAGGTCTTAGATCATGGCGCTTCTGCAAATTGACAACCTGACGGTCGAGTTCGAGACGGCCTCCGGCTGGTTCCGCGCCGTCGACGGTGTCTCGCTGTCGGTCGAAAAAGAAGAAGTGCTCGCCATCGTCGGCGAGTCCGGTTCCGGCAAGTCTGTTGCGATGTTGGCTGTGATGGGTCTCCTGCCCTGGACTGCCAAGATCACTGCCGACCGCATGCTGTTTGAAGGACGCGATATCCAGAACATCAGTGCGGCCGAGCGCCGCAAGCTGATCGGCAAGGATATCGCTATGATCTTCCAGGAGCCGATCGCCAGCCTCAATCCCTGCTTCACCGTGGGTTTCCAGATAGAGGAGGTGCTGCGCATCCACCTCGGGCTGGACAGACAAGCGCGACGAGCAAGAGCCATCGACCTCTTCAAACAGGTCGGGCTTCCAAACCCGGAAGAGCGGCTGAACCACTTTCCGCACCAGATGTCCGGCGGCCAGTGTCAGCGCGTGATGATTGCGATCGCCATTGCCTGCGATCCCAAGCTTCTGATCGCTGACGAGCCGACGACGGCGCTTGACGTCACGATCCAGAAGCAGATCCTTGATCTCCTGATCTCGCTGCAAGCCAAGAACGGCATGGGCCTTATCATGATCACCCACGACATGGGCGTGGTTGCCGAGACCGCCGATCGCGTGGTGGTGCAATATAAGGGTCGCAAGATGGAAGAGGCCGATGTGCTTTCCCTCTTCGAGAATCCAAAGAGCAACTATACGAAGGCCCTGCTGGCGGCACTACCGGAAAATGCGACCGGCGACCGTCTCACCACGGTGTCGCAGTTCTTTGACGGCACGCCAGAACCCGCGGAAACACGCGCATGAACGAGAACACGAGAACCAACACCATGCTGGAAGTCCGCGACATCAAGCGCGACTATGAGCTGCCGGGCGGGTTGTTCAAGCCGAAGAAGATCATCCACGCGGTGAAGGGCGTTTCTTTCGCGCTCGAGCGGGGCAAGACGCTTGCGATCGTCGGGGAATCCGGCTGCGGCAAGTCCACCCTTGCCCGCATGCTCACCTTTATTGACGAGCCGACAGGGGGTGAGTTGATCATCGACGGGGACAAGATCGACACACGTCCCGGTCATTTGACTGCCGAAATGCGCCAGAAGGTACAGATCGTCTTCCAGAACCCTTATGGCTCACTCAATCCGCGTCAGAAGATCGGGGACGTGCTGGGCGAGCCTTTGCTGATCAACACCAAGATGTCGGCTGCCGAACGTCGTTCGCGCGCCAACGAGATGCTGGTGAAGGTCGGTCTGGGCCCTGAACACTACAACCGCTACCCGCACATGTTCTCCGGCGGGCAGCGCCAGCGGATCGCAATCGCCCGTGCCTTGATGCTGAACCCGAAGCTCCTGGTGCTGGACGAGCCGGTGTCTGCCCTCGACCTGTCGGTCCAGGCGCAGGTTCTCAACCTGCTCGCGGACCTTCAGGACGAGTTCGGCCTTACCTACGTCTTCATCAGCCACGATCTTTCCGTGGTGCGCTACATCGCCGACGAGGTGATGGTCATGTACTTCGGTGAGGCTGTCGAATACGGCACCCGCGAAGAGGTCTTCGCCGACCCGAAGCACGAATACACACGCACGCTGTTTGCAGCGACGCCTCGAGCCGATATCGACTCGATCCGTGCAAGGGTCGCCCGCAAAAGGGCCGCGAGCGCCGCCTGATCGTTCAAAGGCTGGCGATGATGGCGCCGCCAGCCTTGACTGCCTCTCGGCCTCCCCGGCGACATCCCTAGATCCCTAGCGCCAAACCGTCCTTGCGCGTATCGGAGCCGCCAAGCAGCACATCCCGCTCCCAATCAATCCAGATAGCTTGGGCACCGCCCATAGCGGAATCTGGTGTACGCAGCTCGAAGCCGCGCCGGACAAGCTCGGCGCCCACGCTGTTGCGCAGGCGACCTTCGATATCGATCTGCTTTGTGCCCGGCAGCGGAAACAGCCGGGGCAACTCGATCGCGGTCTGCAGGTCGAGTCCGTAGTCAAAGACCTTCGAAAGAAGATGGGCGTGGCCGAGTGCCTGATAATGTCCACCCATGACGCCGAACGGCATCACCGCACGTCCATCTTTCGTCACCATTCCTGGAATGATCGTGTGCATCGGCCGCTTGCCAGGAGCAATGACATTGGGATGATCAGGCTGAAGGGAGAAGCTTTGGCCGCGATTGTGGAAGAGAACTCCGCTCTTTGGAGCCATGATCCCGCTGCCATAGGGCGAGAAGATCGAGTTGATGAAGCTGATGGCATTGCGATCTTCGTCCACGACGCAGATGTAGACGGTATCGGTGTGAGGGACCTGATCGAAACGCGGAAGGTCTTCGATGGCACGATCGAGATTGATTTTTGCCGCAAGCTCCTTTGCGAGCCGGTCCGACAGCAGATAGTCTACAGGAACCTCTGCCTTTCGGGGGTCCGCCAGCAGTTGATCGCGGGCTGCATAGGCAAGCCGCGTCGCCTCCACCTCGATATGCAGCCGGTCTACGTCGAGCGGATCACCTGAGCCGGGGAAGTGCGAAAGGATGTTGAGGATCATCAACGCGATTATGCCCTGCCCGTTGGGTGGGCACTCGTGGATGTCATAGCCACGGAAGCTCGTCTTGATAGTTTCGACATACTCCCCCTGTGCCTCGGCGAAGTCATCGAGGGTATGCAAGCCACCGGACGCCTGAAGACGATCCACCATGTCCTGCGCGACAGCGCCCCGATAGAAGCCGTCTCGCCCTTCTCGGCCAATGGCTTCCAATGTATCGGCCAGACGAGGCTGGTACTGAAGAGCTCCAACCTCCGGCGCTTTGCCATCAAGCAGGAAGGTCTTGCGCGCAAACGCGTCCCGCTCCACGATTGCAAGCTGGGCCGCCAGATCATGCGCCACTCGCGGCGATACCACATATCCGCCACGCGCAAGCTCCACGGCCGGAGCTAAGACCTCCTTCATGCTCAATTGCCCATGGTCGGCGACCAGGCGCGTCCATGCATCGACGGCACCTGGAACGGTCACAGCATGCGGTGATGTCCGCTCGATGGCGGTCAGACCCTCTGCTCGTAGGCGCTCCGCGGTCGCGGCCGCTGGTGCGTGACCAGACCCGTTGAAGGCAAGAATGCTATCGCTGCCTTTGACAGACAGAAGCGCAAAACAATCGCCGCCGACGCCGGTCGATCCCGCCTCCACGACACATTGCACGGCACAAGCCGCAACAGCAGCGTCAATGGCATTGCCCCCCTGTCTCAAGATGTCGACAGCCGTCAGCGTCGACGCCGGATGAGAGGTCGCAGCCATTCCCTTGCGCCCAACCGCCAGCGAGCGACCGGGCAGTGAAAAGTCTCTCATTGTTGTTACCTCTCGAGAAGCATTCCATAGCTTGGGATCAACTTGTGCCAGCCCACTGACGCGGTCAACACTCGGCTCTTGACGCTCCGCCGGTTCTTTGAAGATACTGCGCATGATTGACCCCATAGGCGCTCTCCTTTAGAACGCGGCATCAAGCTCTGGCCAGACCAGGCCGCAGACGCTCCGGAGTTGCAGCGGATGGCACTTTCTCCGCCGAAATTGCGGACAACCGCTCACTATCTCAGGTCGGCGCAGGCCTGCCTGCCTTCGCTTGCGTTCGCTCTGTTCGTGATGGCTTTTCTCGGCCTGGTGGTTGATGCCGCGCGCGAGATCCGTCTCAAGGGTGGCGCCGCTGCTGCCGAAAGTGGCACGGAGCTACCGCACCTGTCGAAACGGGATCCGGTGCGGTTCATCTCTGCGGAAGTCCGTCGGGATGGCGCTACGCCTCCATTGGAATTCGCCGGCGGGATCCTTCCTGGCACCAGCATGGGCGCTTTCCCGTTGCACAGCGGGATCACGC
>CAYNED010000008.1:0-31020 GCA_964396135.1 uncultured Neorhizobium sp. | reverse complement strand
ACGTCGACCGGACCCGTCAGCATCAGCGCCGGATCGGAGCCGATATTGGTGAAGTGGCGGATCTTTGCGCGCGGCCTGACGCCCATCGCCTCGCCGCCGGCCTTCGAGCCGAGCAGCACGGCTGCGGCGCCATCAACGATGCCGGACGAATTGCCGGCGTGGTGGACGTAGTTGATACGCTCGACCTCAGGATGCGCCTGGATGCCGACGGCCTCGAAGCCGCCCATCTCGCCCGGCATCTGGAAGGAGGGGTTGAGGGAGGCCAGCGACTGCATGTCGGTCGACGGGCGCATGTGCTCGTCACGGTCGAGGATGACGAGGCCGTTCTGGTCCTTCACCGGGATGACGGAGTTCTTGAAGTAGCCCTTTTCCCAGGCCTTGGCGGCGCGCTTCTGGCTCTCGACGGCATAGCCATCGACATCGTCGCGGGAGAAGCCGTATTTGGTGGCGATCAGGTCGGCGGAGACGCCCTGCGGCATGAAATAGGCCGGGAAGTTGACTGACGGATCCATGTACCAGGCACCGCCGGACATGCCCATGCCGACGCGCGACATCGATTCCACGCCACCGGCGATGACGATGTCATCGGAACCGGCCGCGACCTTGCCGGCGGCGAAGTTAACGGCATCGAGGCCCGACGCGCAGAAGCGGGAAATCTGCATGCCGGGGGCTGCAAAGGAATAGCCGGCTTCGAAGGCGGCAGCCTTGGGGATGACGGCTCCTGAATCCATCACCGGGTCGACACAGCCGAAGATGATGTCATCGACAGTGGAGGTATCAAGGCCATTGCGGTCGCGGATCGCTTCCAGCGTCTTCGCCGCAAGGCGGACGGAGGGAACCTCGTGCAGCGATCCATCCTTCTTGCCGCGGCCGCGCGGCGTGCGGACGTGGTCGTAAATGAAGACTTCGGTCATGGTGTCATCTCCCTGGGTGGCAAGCTGCAAAGCACTCGCCGATCTAAACTCACGACCCCCTCACCAACAAAATCTAAGACTTAGCTGAAGCTAAGATCTTGATTTTGTAACCTCTCCCACGAGGGGAGAGGGTTGGGTGCCGAATTTGCTTCCCCGGCATCTCTCCCGTTGTGGGAGAGAAAGCAATTTCGACATCTTAGCACAGCTAAGGGTCAGAAATTGCAAGTTAGGGGGCTCGCATTTCTGTCAGAACGCTTCCGCGGCCAGTTCCATCATGGTGTCGGCGCCGGTTTCGATGCGGGCCTTGCGCAGGGCCGTTTCCGGCATGATGCGCTCCATGTAGAATTTCGCGGTCACAAGCTTCGTCTTCAGATACTCCTCGCGGGCGTCGCCGGCGGCAATACCGGCCTGGGCGGCTTTCGCCATCTTCGCCCACATGTAGCCGAGGGTGACAAGGCCGAAGAGGTGCATGTAGTCGGTCGAGCCGGCGCCGGCATTGTCGGGCTTGGCCATGGCATTCTGCATGAACCACATGGTGGAAGCCTGCAGGTCGTTCAAGCCCTTCTTCAGCGCCTTCGTATACGGTGCCATGGCTTCGTCGGCGCGGTTTTCCTCGCAGAAGTCGCCGATCTCCTTGAACATGGCCATGACAGCGCGTCCGCCGTTCAGCGCAAGCTTACGGCCAACGAGATCAAGCGCCTGGATGCCGTTGGCGCCTTCGTAGATCATCGCGATGCGCGCGTCGCGGACATACTGGCTCATGCCCCATTCTTCGATATAGCCGTGGCCGCCATAGACCTGCTGCGCCATGACCGCATGATCGAAGCCCTTGTCGGTCAGGACGCCCTTGAGGATCGGGGTCGCCAGACCAAGCAGGTCGTCGGCGTTCTGGCGCTCGGCGGCGTCTTCCGAGCGGTGGGCGATGTCGGACTTCAGCGCCGTCCACAGCATGAAGGCGCGGCCGGCCTCGTTGAAGGCCTTGATGGTCATCAGCGTGCGGCGGATGTCCGGATGGACGATGATCGGGTCAGCCTTCTTTTCCGGTGCCTTGGGGCCGGAGAGCGAACGACCCTGGATGCGCTCGCGGGCGTAGGCGACAGCGTTCTGATAGGCGGTCTCGGCGATGGAAAGACCCTGGAGGCCGACACCGAGGCGGGCCTCGTTCATCATGACGAACATGGCCGCGAGGCCCTTGTTCTCGGCACCGAGCAGATAGCCGGTCGCCTCGTCATAGTTCATCACGCAGGTGGCATTGCCGTGGATGCCCATCTTGTGCTCGATGGCACCACAGGTGACGGAGTTGCGCTCGCCGACCGAGCCGTCCTCGTTGACCATGAACTTCGGCACAATGAAGAGCGAAATTCCCTTGGTGCCTTCCGGCGCGCCCTCGATACGGGCGATAACCAGGTGGATGATGTTGTCGGTCATGCCGTGTTCGCCGGCGGAAATGAAGATCTTCTGGCCGGAGATCTTGTAGGTGCCGTCGCCGTTTGGCACGGCCTTGGTGCGCAGGAGCCCGAGATCCGTGCCGCAATGGGGCTCGGTCAGGTTCATGGTGCCCGACCAGGTGCCTTCCACCATCTTCGGAAGGTAGGTCTGCTTCTGCTCGTCGGAGCCGTGGACGAGGATCGCAGCAATCGCGCCCTGGGTCAGGCCCGGATACATCATCAGCGACATGTTGGCGGAGGACATGTATTCGCCGACGGCGGCGTGCAGCGTGTAGGGCAGGCCCTGGCCGCCGAACTCTTCCGGCACGGCAAGCCCTATCCAGCCGCCCTGGCAATACTGGTCATAGGCTTCCTTGAAACCCTTCGGCACGGTGACTGTACCATCGTCATGACGCGTGCAGCCTTCCTGATCGCCCGACAGGTTGAGCGGGAAGAGCGCTTCTTCGGCTACCTTTGCGGCTTCGCCGAGAATGGCTTCCACCATATCAGGCGAGGCATCGGCGAAGCCCGGCAGGTTGCCGTAGCGCTCCAAGCCGAGCACGTCGTTCAGAATGAAAAGGGTATCGTTTACCGGAGCCTTGTAGACAGGCATGGTCGAGCTTCCTCCATATCCTCGCGCGGACCTTCAAGTCCGTCCATCGTGTTCGCATAAATAATTGACGTTTGCGTAAACGTCAAACATGCCGATCGTGAAATTTTGCCGCGCCGGAACAGCAGGCTCCAACGCAGTTGCCGGCGGCCCTGATCCAGCAGCTAAGCCAAAGGTTAAAAAAGTCTGCCTTGGTTAACGGCTTGTTTACCACGTCTGGCGAAATACTGGACATCGGAGAGACGCGTCTCCTGAGGCTGGCATGGGGCAACCTGCTTCACCATCCAATCCGCCAGGCCGCGCATGAACTTCGCCCCGGGCATAGAGGCCCGACGTCACGCTTACACGTTGAAACGAGCAGCGATATGAACGGTTCACGATCGATATCTCCCCGCCACGGCGACAGATCGTCCCTGGATGCGCTCAACCGGACGATCGAGGGGCTCGAAAGCCGCATCGAGGGGCTGATGAAGAACGCACGCGGGCCGCGGCGGGAGGACATGCCGGATCGCCGCGAGGCACCGCGCGGAGCCCTCCCTGCGGCCGGGAGGGGGGTAGCTCCGACCGTCGATCCGCTGCAAGCGATTCGCGAACGTCAGCGCGCCCTTGCCCAGGGAAGGCAGGAGGCCCCGCGTCCTTCGGAACCGTTGGCTCCACAGGCGTCGCGAGGACCAAGGCTGGAGCGGCAACAGGCTCCCCGTGCCATGAACTCCCACCGCCCGGCCGCCGCTTCTTCCGCCGGCTCGAGTGCGCATAGCGATGTTTCACTGCAAGAGATTGCCGAAGCCCTGGTGGGCCTTCGTCAGGAGTTGAAGCAGGATATTTCCGACGGTCTGGCACGCGAGATGAAGGCGCTGCGGACCGAGGTGAGCAACATCCGCTCGGTTGCTGAAGGGCAGCAGATCGGCGACGACCTGCGCCACCACCTGACACGACTTGCCGAGAGTGTCCAAGCACTCGGCTATCGCGGCGGACCCGAGGGTGATGCCTTGCGGGACGAGTACGAAGAATTGCGGGCGGTCGTTGATGGCCTGGCGCGGGAAGAGAGCTTGCTGCATCTTGATGCCCGGTGGCAGGGAATTGAAGACCGCATCACGGACATCGATACCAACAGCCTGCGCGAAGAACTGATCGGGCTTGCCTACCGCATCGACGACATCAAGAGCCAGCTCGGCTCGATGAGCAACAGCCCCGCGATCCGAGCGCTGGAGCAGAAGCTGGTCGCCGTTGCCACCGCGATGGAACAGCTTGGCTCGCGCATGCAGCCCACCGATGAATTGAACGAGCAGTTTGCCGTGCTCGAGGAGCGGCTGGACGAGATCAGCCGCGCGATTGCCGCCAGCGGTCGCGCCGTCTCCGCACCGGCGGCCGATCACGCCGCCCTGCAGCGGCTGGAAAATCGCATCGGCGGCCTGGCCGAGCAGATCGACGCCATGGGGCGCAAGAACGACGAGCCGACCCAATTGCTGTCGCGGCGGATCGACGCGCTTTCAGGCCGGATCGAGCAGCTTTCCGGCGAGGAGGTTGCGCTGCGGCTGGAAGAGCGGCTGGAACAACTCTCGCACATGCTCTCGCAACCAAGCCGCATGGATGGCCAGACGGGCCTGACGGAATATCTTGCCGATATTTCCGACAAGATCGACCGGCTCGGCGACGGGCAGGTGAATGATGCGCTGGCGGAGCGGCTGGATTACCTTGCGCGCCGTATCGACGAGATGGACTACCATAAGAGCCTGCAACTGCCGGCAAATGAGCAGGCCGCCATCGGCCGTATCGAGGAGCGACTGGGCGAGATCGCGACCCGTCTCGACGAGACGGTGCAGGGGCCGATCGGCGATAGCGCCGCGCTCAAAAGCCTGGAAATGCAGATCGTCAACCTTTCCGACCTGATAAGCGCGACGCCTAAGGCAGGCTATCTCGCGCCGGAGATCGAGAACCGCGTGACGGCGCTGGAGAGCTACGCCAACACCAATGACGAATACATCATGGAGGCTGCGCGCCAAGCCGCTGAAGCCGTGGTGGAAAGCTTTGCGCGGCAAGAAAGGGCCGGTGCACCGGCAATCGACACGGAGGCGCTGGCCGGACTGGCGGAAGACCTGCGCCTTCTGGAGGAGCTGACGCGCAGCAAAGACGAGCGCTCACAGCATACACTGAATGCGCTGCACAGCACGTTGGTGCAGATTGCCGACCGGCTCGATACGATGGAAGACCGCTTCGCACCGCCGATGCGCGAGACGGCGAGCGTGCCGCAGTGGCAGACAGAGGCCCCGGCACCCCTTATGGCGCAAGCCCTTCCCGCCGAGCGCACCGATCATTCGCATGCGGACCTTGTGAGTGCACTGGCCGGCAGCACCACGCACGCGGGGAGCCGCAACGGCGCGCCGCCCGTCTTTGAGAACGACGTCGCCCCGCCGATTGCCGTTGCCGATGGCGGCATGTCCGATTCGACGATTTCGCCTGAAGTGTCCGTGACATCCTCGGAGGCTGAGGCTCCAAAGGCGGGCATCTTCAGCCAGCTTTCCAAGCGCCTGCGCCCTGCGCCCAAGCAGACGCCTGCCAAGAACGGACGCACGGTGATCGATCCAGCGCCGTCACTGGACCCTGTCGACATGCTGCCGGCGGAACGGGAGAACGAACCGCTCGAACCCGGCTCCGGTACGCCGGACGTGCGCAAGATCCTGGAGCGGGTGCGGGCAAGCCAGGCGGCAGCCGGCGGCGATGGCGCCCAGCCGGTTTCCGAACGGGCCGATTATATCGCCGCGGCACGCCGCGCCGCCAAGGCCGCCGCACTGGAAACAGACCCGGCGCTTGACGGCAACGACCGCCGGAAGGGCAAGCAAGGCACCAGCGCGTTGTCTCGCCACCGGCGCCCGATCATGATGGCCGTGGGCGCGGTGCTTCTTGCGCTAATGGCCCTGCCGCTCGTCAAGACGCTGACGGCGCCCGAAGAGATGCCGCCGGCTCCGATAGCGGAAGAAGCCCCGGCCCTTGAAGAGATGCCGGCGGCAGACACAGGCTCTCCCACCGCACCGGCTGCGTCTGGCGAAGCATTGGCACCCGGGGAAACCGGCGCTCTGGCAGCTCCGTCTGAACCCATGGAGGCAGAGGCGGAGGCAAATCCCAGCGAGACAGCGCAAGCGCAGGCGGCACCGACTGCAGGGGTTCAGCGCGATCCGAACATGGAAAGCCGCCCTGCCGAGGGCATGGCTTCGAGCCTTGAGCCGGCACAAACGCCAGCCCCTTCGGCAGAGCCTGCGGTTGCCGCAGAAGCCGAAGCAGCAACCGCTGCGGCAGCTGACCCTGCCCAAGCCCAGATCGTGGTTCCGGCATCGATCGGCCCAGAATCCCTTTCCAAGGCTGCAGAAGCCGGCGACCCGGTGGCGCTGTTTGAGATCGGCGCCCGCTATACGGAAGGCCGCGGCGTTCCCGTGGACATGGCCGAGGCCGCCAACTGGTACAAGCTTGCCGCAGACCGTGGTTCTGCGCCGGCTCAATACCGCCTGGGGAACCTGTTCGAGAAGGGCAACGGCATTGCGCGCGACCTCGACAAGGCAATCGCATATTACGAACAGGCCGCCGCTGCCGGCAATGCCAGCGCCATGCACAACCTTGCCGTCCTGAACGCCTCCGGCGTCACGGGCGAGCCAGACTATGCTGCCGCCGTTGGCTGGTTCACGAAGGCCGCCGAACTCGGCGTTTCCGACAGCCAGTTCAACCTCGCTATCCTGTATGCCCGCGGCAACGGAACGGCGCAGAACCTTGGCGAATCCTACAAGTGGTTTGCCATTGCGGCCAAGGGCGGAGACCAAGACGCTGCGGAAAAGCGCGACGAGGTGGCCAAGGCGATGCGCAAGGAGCAGCTGGACGCCGCCCGCGCGGCTACCGACAGCTGGACGCCACAGCCGCTGAACGACGCTGCCAACAGCATCCAGTTGCCCGACGAGTGGGCAGGTGAGAAGCCGGTCAAGACCTCCTCAGTCGACATGGAAAAGGCGATCCGCAACATCCAGGCGATCCTCAACAAGAACGGTTTTGACGCCGGCGCGCCGGACGGCAAGATGGGCCAGAAAACCATCGGCGCCATCAAGGCCTTCCAGACATCGATCGGCCAAGAGCCAAGCGGCAGGATCAACGATGCGCTGGTGAAGGAATTGCTGACCCGCAACAGCTGATCCCAATGGCAGAAAGTCTGTCCGGTTGAGGGCATATCGAGACATGAGGTGAGACATCTTCATGCCTTGTTCACCGGGCATGTGAGACACTTTCCTTCCAACGCAGCGGACGAGCGGCGATACCGCTCGCGCGCGACGTCGTGATGCTCATTTTGCCTGCCGGGGTTTCGCCGTGACTGTCTACCTGCCGATCGCAGAGCTTTCGGTGAACATCTTCATCATTCTCGGCATGGGCGCAGCCGTCGGCTTCCTGTCCGGCATGTTCGGCGTGGGCGGCGGTTTCTTGATTACCCCGCTGCTGATCTTCTACAACATTCCGCCAGTGGTGGCCGTCGCGACCGGGGCCAACCAGGTGGTCGCCTCGTCCATCTCCGGCGCCATCACCCATTTCCGGCGCGGCACGCTGGACATCAAGCTTGGCACCGTGCTTCTGGCAGGCGGCCTCGCAGGCGCCACCGTGGGCATAGGGATCTTCTCCTGGCTGAGACGCGTCGGCCAGCTCGACCTGTTCATCTCGCTGCTCTACGTGCTGCTGCTCAGCACAGTTGGCGTGCTGATGCTCAACGAAAGCGTTCGGGCGCTGCGTCGTACGGCGCGCAACGAGCCACCGGTCGCCAAGCGGCCCGGCCAGCACATCTGGGTGCACCGGCTGCCGTTCAAGATGCGCTTCAAGCGTTCGAAGATCTATCTCAGCGCCATTCCTGTGCTGGCCCTGGGCTTCGGCATCGGCGTCCTGACCTCGATCATGGGCGTTGGCGGCGGCTTCATCATGGTGCCGGCGATGATCTATCTCCTGCGGATCCCGACCAGTGTCGTCGTTGGCACGTCACTCTTCCAGATCATTTTCGTGACGGCCTTCACCACCATGGTGCAGGCCGCGACCAACTATTCCGTCGATATCGTGCTGGCGACGATCCTGATGGTCGCGGGCGTGATCGGCGCACAATATGGTGTACGCGTCGGGCAGAAGCTGCGCGGCGAACAACTGCGCGCCCTGCTGGCCCTGCTGGTGCTGGCCGTCGGCATTCGTCTGGCGATCGGGCTGGTGGTCGCGCCGGAAGACCTTTACTCGGTGGGGATAGGAGGCTTTGCAAACTGATGATGCGTCGTCTGCGTCCTCTTCTCGTTGCCCTTGTTCTGGCCGCCGGTCCGGCCGCAGCGCAAGTCCCGTTCGGCGGCGCTTCGCCGGTCAAGGAGGGGCTGGAAATCGGCACCTCGACCAGCGAAATCGCCATTACCTCCGATTTCCGCGGGGCAGACCTCACCGTTTTCGGCGCGCTGACAAGCGCTGACGAACTGTTTCTGGCAATTGGCCAGTATGATGTGATCGTGACGCTGGAGGGACCGCGGAACTACGCCACAGTGCGCAAGAAGGAACGCGTTCTCGGCATCTGGATGAACACCGAATCCATGACCTTTGAGCAGGTGCCGGAATCCTACTCGCTTGCCAGCACCCGCGAGATCGACGCGATAGACGAGGAGCCGTCGCTCAACAGCATTGGCGTCGGAATCAACCATCTGGCGCTGACGCCGACGGGCTTTCTTGGCAATGCGGTCAATCTTAGCGAATTCCGCGAGGCGTATCGGCGGCTGAAGCTTTCCAGCGGGCTTTATCAACGAGATCCGAGCGGCGTTCGCTTCGTCTCGTCCAGCCTCTTTCGGGCATCACTGAGGCTACCGGCCAACATCCCGGACGGGGTTCACACGGTGCGTGCCTACCTGTTCAAGAGCGGAGAACTGATCGCGGAAAGAGAGCAGCCACTGAGGGTGGTGAAGACGGGCCTGGAACAGGCGATCACGGACGCAGCCCATAATCAGCCTCTCCTCTACGGCATGCTCTGCGTACTGATCGCGATTGTGACCGGCTGGGGTGCCAGCCTGATCTTCCGCAAGGAATAGCCGCGGGGGTCAGGCCAGCAGGTTGCCGTATCTGACGGAGTAGATGCGATCGCGGCCGAGCAGGTGGGCGACCAGTGTTTCGCGCTCGAACAGACCCTGCATCGCCTTGTGGTTGAGGTCCAGACCACCGGCTAACACGCCGAAGGCAGGCATCAGCAGACGCAAGCCATCGGTTGCGAAGCACGGGCGGCGCACGTATTTCTCCCGCCGGCGGACCGTGGCAGACGGGTGAAGGTGACCCGCGATCTCCCCCCTGCCCGATACCAGGCTTGGTTCGTGTCGGAACGCCAAGCCGCCATGGATAAACTCATCGCAGCACTCCCCCGGCAGATCGATAGTCCCATCCGGATCATGGTTGCCATTGATCCAGATCCAGTCCCGGCCACGCGCCATGCCGCAAAGCAGGTCCCGCAGATCCGCCGGCAGGTACTGCGACCCTTTGCGATCATGAAAGTTGTCGCCGAGCGAGATGACCGTCTTCGGCTCGTAGCGGGTGATCACGGCAGCGAGGATGTTGAGCGTGGCGATGGTATCGTAGGGCGGCAGCATCATTCCGCGCCGGGCGAAGGCCGCGCCTTTTTCCAGATGCAGATCCGAGACGACGAGCGTGGAGACATCCGGCAGATAAAGAGCACCCAACGGGTCGCAAACAGCGGCGACGCCATGGACGAGCGTTTCTTCAGAGCCTGCATCCCGGCCAGTCATGGTTGCTGTGCGGGCGGCAAGCCCGAGGCGGTGCATCAAGCGTCTGTCTTTCCGTAACGCGAAGCGCATCAGGAGAGCGCCTCCGCGATCAATTCCTCGGCGGCCTCTTCCAGCACCGCATCCTGCGCCTCGCCCGGAACCGTTTCCCGGCCGATCTCCAGCATGATGGGAACGGCGAGCGGCGAGACGTGGTCGAGGTCGCGGTGAGTGATGTGCCCCTTGATTCGTGCCAGCATATCGCCAAGCCGGCCGATGTCCAAAAGTCCCGATGCGGCATCGCGCCGCGTCGCTTCCAGCAGGATATGGTCCGGCTCGTGGCTGCGCAGCACGTCGTAGATCAGGTCCGTCGAGACCGTCACCTGCCGGCCGGTTTTCTCCTTGCCCGGATGGCGACGCTCGATCAAGCCGGAGATCACGGCGCAATTGCGGAAGGTGCGCTTCAGCATATAGGATTCGTCGAGCCAAGCCTCGAGATCGTCACCCAGCATGTCCTCGTCAAACAGATCGCCGAGACTGAGCCGGTTGCGGCTGATCATGGCGCCGATATCGTTCAGGGCCCAGATGGCAAGCGAATAATCGGTGGCCACGAAGCCAAGCGGACGCACGCCTGCCCGCTCCATCCGTCGGGTGAGCAGCATGCCGAGGGTCTGATGCGCAAGCCGCCCCTCGAAGCAATAAGCGATCATGAAGAAGCGCTTGCCGCGCGGGAAGGTTTCGATCAGCAGTTCGTCCCTTGCCGGCAACATGGAGCGATCCTTCTGGAGCGCCAGCCAATCGCGCACCTGATCGGGCAGCGCCTGCCAGCGATCGGGATCGGCGAGCATGCCGCGAACCTGATCGGCAAGATAGGTGGACAGGGGAAACTTGCCCCCTGCATAGGCGGGGATACGCGGGTCCATCGAGGCGGCGTTGGAGACGAGGCACTCATTTTCACGGATGCCTTCGAAGCGCAGCACCTTTCCGGCGAAGAGGAAGGTGTCCCCCTGCACCAACTGTTCGAGGAAATATTCCTCCACCTTTCCGAGCGACAGGCCGCCGCGGCCGATCGTGCCCTTGGCATTGCGCCTGACCAGACGGACGTTCAGTTCCGTCGCCTCGACGATGGTACCGAGGTTCATGCGGTATTGCTGGGCGATCTGCGGATTGGAGACTCGCCAGCGTCCCTCCTGCGTCTTGCGGATCTTCGCGTAGCGCTCGTAGGAGCGCAGCGCATAGCCGCCGGTGGCAACGAAATCGACGGCGCGCTCGAACATCTCCCAAGGGAGATCGGCATAGGGCGAGGCGGAGGTGATCTCTTCGTAGAGCTCCAGCGGATCGAAGGGCTCGGCGCAGGCCATGCCGAGGATGTGCTGGGCAAGCACGTCAAGCGCTCCTTCGCCTACCGGCGGTGTGTCCTGAGCGCCAAGATAGTTGGCATCCAGCGCTGCCTGGCATTCCATCACTTCGAAGCGGTTCGACGGAACGAGGATCGCCTTCGAAGGCTCGTCCATTCGGTGATTGGAGCGGCCGATACGCTGGGCGAGCCGGGACGCCCCTTTCGGAGCGCCGACGTGGACGACAAGATCGACGTCTCCCCAGTCAAGGCCGAGGTCGAGCGTCGAGGTGGCGACCACCGCGCGAAGCTTGTTGGCGGCCATAGCAGCCTCCACCCGGCGACGCTGGGTGGCATCAAGCGAGCCGTGATGCAGCGCGATGGGAAGACTGTCCTCGTTGATCGTCCAGAGCGCCTGGAACAGGAGTTCTGCCTGAAAACGGGTATTGACGAAGATCAGCGTCGTCT
Organism: uncultured Neorhizobium sp.; assembly: GCA_964396135.1. Lineage (GTDB taxonomy): Bacteria > Pseudomonadota > Alphaproteobacteria > Rhizobiales > Rhizobiaceae > Neorhizobium. The sequence goes on along the minus strand of CAYNED010000008.1, from coordinate 19,513 downwards.
TGTGCCGCTTGATCTCCTCATAAACCTCAGGGATCGCATAGGTCGAGACATGGCCGGACCAGGGGATGCGCTGGTCCGTATCGAGAATGGTGATGTCCGGCGCGGCGCCTCCCTGGACATGCACCAGGCCGGCCGGCGGCGCCGGATCTTCGCCTTGCGGGACCAGCCAGCGCTGCAGGTCCATCGGATGGGCCACAGTCGCCGAAAGGCCGATCGTTTGCATGGCCGGCGCGTGACGGCGGATGCGCGAGAGCCCGAGCGACAGCAGGTGGCCGCGCTTGGAGGTGACCAGCGAGTGGAGCTCATCAAGGACGACGTATTTCAGGTCCTTGAAGAAGCGCTCCGCCTCCTTGTTCGCCAGGAGAAGCGCCACCTGTTCGGGCGTCGTCAGCAGGATATCCGGAGGCGTGAGCCTCTGGCGCTGACGCTTGGCCTGTGGAGTGTCACCGGTGCGGTTCTCAATCGTGACCGGCAGGCCCATCTCAGTGACGGGCGTCATCAGGTTGCGCTCGATATCGACCGCAAGCGCCTTGAGCGGCGAAATATAGAGGGTGTGAATGCCTGTGAAGGCGGAGCCAGGCGGGATCTTGCCACGGTTCGTCAGCTCGGTCAGCGACGGCAGGAAGCCCGCGAGCGTCTTGCCGGCGCCGGTGGGGGCGATCAGCAGCATGTCCTCGCCAGCTTGCGCCCTGGCCAGCAATTCAAGCTGATGGGCGCGCGGTGCCCAGCCCTTCTCGGCGAACCATTTCAGGAACGGCCGGGGCAAAGATGCGGCATCGCGGCCGGCGGATGAAGGTTCAACGAGATCCACGGCGTGAAGATAAGGAAGCCGCGGTCAAAAAGAAGAGGCTGCCTGCCCCGCTTCAGCTGCGCACGAGCGACTGTCCTGCCGGGACGACTGTAGCTGGCTGGGTCTTCTGGCGGTCCGCTTCGTTGTGCCACTTGACCGCTTCACGCGCCTCGATGCGAGCCTGGCGGCGGTAACGCCCTTGCGTCCACCAGGTGCCGATCGAGCCGATCAGCATGCCGAGGATCAGCGACAGCAGAAGGAAGAGGAAGAAGGGCGCGGTGAGCGACAGGATGCTGTCGTCGGGTCGGAAGGGATTGAGCGCCAGCGTGACGCTCTGGCGGTTGGCGACGGAAAGGACGATGAGGAGCACGCCGAGCGGCAGCAGGATCACCAGCGTGAGGATCTTCTTGAGCCTTGTCATGTTTTTCCGCCTCGCCTGAATTTCAACCAACCTACATCTCGAAAGGCAGAATAGGCGCCTTGCGGCGCCTTTCAAGACCATCCAGCCGAAGCGTCCGGATGTAGATCAATCCGCCTCGTCGGCCATGCCCGGGTTGAGGCGTTCGCGCAACTCCTTGCCCGTCTTGAAGAAGGGCACCCATTTTTCCTCGACGAAGACGGACTCACCCGTGCGCGGGTTGCGCCCGGAACGGGATGGCCGGTTCTTCACCGAGAATGCGCCGAAACCGCGAAGTTCCACACGGTTGCCGCCTGCCAAGGCATCGGTGATCTCATCGAGAACAGCATTGACGATATTCTCGACGTCGCGATGGTAGAGGTGCGGATTACGTGCCGCGACGATCTGGACCAGTTCCGACTTGATCACGTTGCCCCCTGAAAAAGCTAGATTTTCACTCGCGGCCAACCTGCCAAACCGAGACAAGACCGTCAAGGAACAACTTCTCACCCGCCCATGGACGCAGAGCTGAAACGCCAAGGACGTCGCTCAATCCGCTGACACGGACGAATTCGGTCATGGCGCGGGCAAACCAGAGCGAAGAGGAAGAGCTGCTGTCCTTCCACTCCACCATTGGAAGATCCGGGCTCACGCCCTGACCTTCGAGATAGTCGCGGATCTTCTCGGGCCCTCCGAGGCTATCCACCAAGCGGGCCTGCAGTGCCTGGCGCCCAGTGAAGATCGAACCATCGGCAAGGCGCAGCGCCTCCTCCCGCGACAGCTTGCGCCGCTCGGCAACGAGATCGACGAACCAGTCGTAGCTATCGAGGATCATGGAGCGGATCATCTGTTGGGCCGCTTCGCTGGGTGGATGAAACGGCGAGGGCTCCGCCTTCAGAGGCGCCGACTTGATCTCCTCCAGCGAGATGCCGAGCTTGTCCATCAGTTCGGCGATCTGTGGGTATTGGAAGATGACGCCGATCGAGCCCGTGATCGAGTTGTCGCCGGCAATGATGGTGTCGCCGGCCGTGGCGATCATGTACCCGGCGGAGGCTGCAAGCGTGCGGATATCTGAAACAACAGGCTTCTTCTCGGCAACGGCGCGGATGGCCTGATAGATGCGCTCGCCGCCATAGGTGGTGCCGCCTGGCGACGTGATCGACACGACCAGCGCCTTGGCATTGGGACTATCGGCAATCTCCTCCAGCCGCTCCAGCAGTTCGCTGTCGTCCTGGATCATCCCGGTAATCTTCACCTGTGCGACATGGGGTGTTGCGTTGCCACCTTCGCCACTCCCGAGCCGGAAGAGGGCAAAGCCCAGCCCCACGATCACGAGCAGGGCGAAGATGCGCCAGAAGGTGAGCTTACGCCGCAGCCGCCTACGGTCGAGGATTGCCATTTGGTCCATGGGTATTCCTTTGTCTGCAAAGGCTGGATTAGTCGCCCTTCGGCAGGGCTATCACGTTTTTATGTTGGCTGTTATTGTTTGTTGATAGATAGAAAACCATATTGCCGCGACGTACGGAAGCGCTCCGCGCGCCGAGGAGACGGCTCACCATGCGGAGAATAAGGAACATACCCGGACAATGCTGCAACGACTGCTGAAAAATCCGGCTACAGCCTATGCCGGTCCAGCGGGCGCCGACGCCTATCAGTCGGCGCTTCGGCACTCGGCGCTTGTCCGAAGGCTGCGCATCTGGCTGCCAGTCTCTGCCCTTGTCATATCTCTTGTCTTCATCGGCGTTTCGGTGATCCGAGCCTATCTGCCCGAAAACATCAACATCGAGAGCGCGCGCATCGAGAACGGCAAGATCGTCATGGAGCGCCCGGCGATCGCCGGCCGCAACGACCAAGGCATCAGCTATTCGATGACCGCCGTGCGAGCACTGCAAGACATCGCCAACCCGAACATGATCACGCTGGAAGACGTCAAGGCAGCCGTTCCGGTGAATGATGATACCATTGCTCGCGTTGTCGCGACGGCAGGTATTTTCGACCGTGGCACGGACCGCATGCAGATGACCGCACCGTTTGACGTCAACCTGAGCAACGGCACGACTGCGAAATTCCAGTCAGCCGATCTGGATGTTAAGGCGGGAACGCTGGTGACCAAGGATCCCATCGCGATCAACACGGAGCAAGCCTCCATTGTTGCACAGTCCCTCAATATAGCGGATAACGGGAAAACGATTACCTTTTCAGGGCAGGTTCGCGTCAGAATCGAATCTGCCGCCCTCCGCAACACAGGCAACTAGAGCCGGGCCATCATGACCTTTTTCCGATTGAACACGATCTCTGCTTCCATGATCACGGCCGCCGTTCTTTGTCTGGCTGCGGCGGCTCCGGCTGCTGCGCAAAACACGACGCGGCAGATGGATGGAATGAAGCTTTCCAACGATGAGCCGATCCAAATCGAGAGCGATCAGCTGGAGATCAAGGAACAGGAAAAAACCGCCTATTTCACCGGCAACGTCAAGGTCGTCCAGGGAACGACCACGATGCGCGCGGGTAAAATGACCGTGCTTTACACGGGCGAAGGCGCTTCGATGACCTCGGGCAATACCGATATCGACAAGATCTTCCTGGATGAAAAGGTATTCCTCACTTCCGGCACTCAGCAGGCGACTGCCGAGAAAGGCGAGTTCGACATGGCGAGCCAAACCTTCGTGCTGACGGGCGAGCAGGTGGTCCTTTCCGAAGGGCAGAATGTGTTCAAAGGCTGCAAGCTCACCGTGCTGATGAATACGGGAGAGGCAAAGCTCGACTCCTGCGGTGGTCGCGTCGAGATCCTGCTCGACCCGAAATCGCGCCAGCAGCAGTAAGACGGCAGCCTCGTGAAATTCTCAATGCCAAAGATGCTGGCGAAGAAGCCGAGCGCCCGTGAACCGTTCACCGCGACGGATCGCGCACGCTATGAAGGCACACTCGTCGCCCATGGTCTTTCCAAGACCTATGACACGCGCCGGGTCGTCAACGGGGTTTCCCTTGTCGTGCGCCGCGGCGAGGCCGTTGGACTGCTCGGCCCCAATGGAGCGGGCAAGACCACCTGTTTCTATATGATCACCGGACTGGTGCCCGTTGATGAAGGCATGATTGCCATCAACGGCAACGAAGTGACCACGATGCCGATGTACCGGCGCGCGCGCTTGGGGGTTGGTTACCTGCCGCAGGAAGCCTCGATCTTTCGTGGCCTGACCGTGGAAGAAAACATTCGCGCCGTTCTGGAAGTGCATGAAAAGGACCGCGATCGTCGGGAGCAAAAGCTCGACGAACTGCTTGCCGAGTTTCACATCAGTCACCTGCGCAAATCCGGAGCAGTGGCACTTTCCGGCGGCGAACGCCGACGCCTGGAAATCGCCCGCGCCTTGGCGACCGATCCGGCCTTCATGCTGCTTGACGAGCCCTTTGCCGGCGTTGACCCAATCTCGGTTTCAGACATCCAGAACCTGGTGCGACACCTGACGGCGCGCGGCATCGGCGTACTGATCACCGACCACAATGTTCGCGAAACGCTTGGTCTCATCGATCGGGCCTACATCATCCACGCCGGTGAGGTCCTCACCCATGGGCGCGCCGACGATATCGTCAACAATCCTGACGTACGGCGGCTTTATCTGGGCGACAAATTTACGCTCTAAGCAAGAAAACGGGCGCCCGTCCTCCAGGCGCTTGACCAAATCCCTCAAAAAAGCAATTTTTGGGCCAAGTCGAGATTTCCCGCAGTGAAACTCGATCTGTAGGGAGTTTGCGTCCGCCCATGTCCATGTCCGCCGGCCTTTTGCTACGCCAGAGCCAGTCGCTGGTCATGACACCGCAGCTGATGCAGTCGATCCAGTTGCTGCAGATGACGCATCTCGAGCTGAACCACTTCATTGCCCAGGAGATTGAGAAGAACCCCCTGCTGGAGCTTGTTTCCGACGACCGCAGTGTCCGAGCTGAGGAGAAAGGCACGGACGGAGCCGGCGCAACGGAAGAGGCATCCCAATACAGCGAGGCGGAGGGAGCCGACGACGGTTGGATGGCCGGAGGGCCTGAAGCAGCCCAAGCGGAACTGAGCGAGTTCGACAATGGCTTCGATAATGTGTTTCCGGATGACAAAGTAGCCGTCAAGGCGGATGCGCCGGAGTTGCTCGGCCAATGGAAATCCATGGCAGGCAGCGAAGCGGGCGACGACTATGACCTGGAAGATTTCGTTTCAAGTCATCTGACACTGCGCGACCATCTTTCCCAGCAGATACCATTTCTGCTGAAAAGCAACGCGGACAGGCTGGTTGCTCAGCATCTTGTTGATTGCGTTGACGAGGCTGGGTATTTTTCGGGTGAGATCGAAGAGATTGCGCAGCAGCTTGGGCGCGAACCACGAGACGTGGAACGGGTCCTTTGGGCCTTGCAATCACTTGATCCCCCAGGCGTCATGGCGCGATCACTGCGCGAGTGCCTGGCGATCCAGCTCAAGCAGCGCGACCGCTTCGACCCCGCCATGGAAGCTCTGATCGACCATTTGGACCTGCTTGCCAAGCGCGACTTCGCCTCGCTTCGCCGCTATTGCGGCGTTGGCGAGGAAGACCTTCTGGACATGCTGGCGGAAATTCGGGGCCTCGATCCCAAGCCCGGCAGCAGCTTCGAGCGGGGCGCCTGCGAAACGATCCTCCCGGATGTCCTCGTCCGGCGTGCTTCAGACAAGAGCTGGACGATAGAGCTCAACCACGAGACGCTTCCGCGCGTGCTCGTCGACCGGGACTATTTCCGTACCGTCTCCGCTTCCTGCGGCAAGCAGAAGGACGATCAGACCTTCTTGTCGGAGTGCATGCAGAACGCAAACTGGCTGACGCGCAGCCTGGACCAGAGAGCGAAAACCATCCTGAAAGTGGCAACGGAGATCGTGCGCCAGCAGGAGGCCTTCTTTACCCGAGGCGTAGACCACCTGCGGCCTCTCAACCTCAAGACGATTGCCGACGCGATCAAGATGCACGAATCCACGGTCAGTCGCGTCACCACGAACAAGTACATGCTGACGCCGCGTGGGCTGTTCGAGCTCAAATACTTTTTCTCCGTCTCGATCGGCTCCGCTGACGAAGGCGGCGACAGTCATTCGGCGGAATCCGTACGACACAGGATCCGAGCACTGATTGCGCAGGAAAGTCCCGATGAGGTGCTGTCGGACGATGACATCGTCATCAGCCTGAAAAAAGGAGGCGTCGATCTCGCGCGCCGCACGGTTGCAAAATACCGGGAGGCGATGAACATCCCCTCCTCCGTGCAGAGGCGGCGTGAGAAGCGGGCGATCGCAAAGCTAACTGCAGTCTAGCTACCGCACCACATAGCGATCGGTGCGATGATTGACGGCGAGCGTCAGGTTGAGAGTGGCTGCGGCCAAGACCGAATAGAGGATCACCTGCGGGCCGGCGACCAAGAAGGACAGCGCCAGAACCACGAGATCCAGCGCGAGCTGGACAAAGCCGGCACGCCAGGCGAAGCGATCCTGCAGGTAGAGTGCCAAGATGCCAAAGCCGCCAAGCGACGCGCGGTGACGGAAGAGGGCGAGCATGCCTGTGCCGATCAGCAGACCGCCGAACAAAGCCGCTGCCAAAGGGTGGACCTGATCGAAGGCGACGAGTTCCGGCAGAACTTCAGTCAGCAGAGAAGTTAGCGCGACGGCGGAGAATGTCTTGACGGTGAAGGCAAGGCCAAGACGCCTGTAGGCGATCCAGTAGAAAGGCAGGTTCATGAAAAAGAAGACCAGCCCGAAGCTAAGGCCGGTGGAATAGCGGACGAGAAAACCGAGGCCAGCGGTGCCGCCGATCAAGAGATCTGCGGCTGACAGCATGGTGACGCCGAGTGCGGCCAGCATGCTGCCGGCGGCGATACCCTGAATGTCTTCAAGGACGGAATGGCGCTCCGGGGTGGAGCCCCAAAATCCCACTGGCGACCTGAAACCCGGCTTCACCATCAGCGCACCACGATGTAGCGGTCCGAGCGGTGGTTGATGGCCAGGAAAATGTTGAGCACGACGGCGCCGAGCACGGACCAGCCGACGATATCCGGCGAAACAACCAAGAAGGCGCAAAGCATGACGCAAACATCGAAAGCGAGTTGGACAAGCCCGGCCTGGACGCCGAAATGCTCCTGGATGTAGATGGCGAGGATGCCAACGCCCCCGAGGCTGGCGCGGTGCCGGTAGAGCGCCAGCAGTCCATAACCGAGCAGCAGGCCGCCAAGCAGCGCCCCCCATGCCGGATGCAGGTACTGGATGAGCAGGAATTTCTGCTCCACCTCCGTGATTACCGAAACGAGACCGATGGCGATGAAGGTCTTGAAGGAGAAGGCGAGCCCAAGCCTGCGGAACGAGAGATAGTAAAAGGGAAGATTGACGATAAAGAAGAGCAGGCCGAAGGAGATGCCCAGGGCATAGTGCAACAGGAAGGCTACGCCTGCGGTGCCCCCGGTCAGCAGCCCGACCTGATTGAGAAAGTGGAAGCCCAGCGCTGCGACAAGCGCCCCGGTCAAAAGCCCCTGAGTATCCTCCAGGAGCGTGTGCTGCGAAGGATCGGCGCTGTAGAACCCCAAGCTGCGCTTCTGGGCCTGCTTCTGCTGCCTCAAATGATGTACCTCAATGGTCGTGCTATGATCGATTCCATAAAACCTTGCCGGACGTCCATCAACGGTCCGGACCGGGGCCGCTTGAAAAAGCAAGAAGTGAGTCGGTCAGAGGGGCTTCTGCGACAGAAATAACATGCCGTAGACGGGTTTACCGCGGTCCAGGCGGATGTCGGTGCGCATCACCTGGATCACCTTCAGCCCAAAACGGAGAAGCAGCGTCTTTATGTAGTGTTCAGTGTGGGCGTAACGCAGCGATTCACGCAGGGTGAAGCCTTCTCCCTCCTCCTGGTCCGCCTCCTCGACAGAGAACGCAAAGTGCCCGCCGGGCGCGAGAAGCTCCGTCACCAGCGGAAAAACCGTCTCCAGCGAACCGAGATACAACAGCACGTCGGCGGCAGTCACCAGATCGGCCCGATGGCGGGACAGCCCGTCGGCAAAAAGGCCGGCCTCTTCCGCCGGCAGGCTTAGATCGGCCTGGGCAAGATGATCATAGACCGCTTTCTGCTCCGCTTTGGCCAGCATGTTGGCGGAGAGGTCGAAGCCTTCGAGACGCTCCGTGGCATCCCGTAATTCGACGCCCAGAAGACCAGTGCCGCAGCCAAGGTCAACCGTAAGCCGAAAGGGCCCCGTAGGCACAACCAGAGCCGAAAGTTTTCCGGGCACGCTGTAATCGAGCCTTTCGACCAAGGCCTCATCAAATCGCTCGGCATATTCATCGAACAAGGTTTCGACATAGCGACTAGGAGGCTGCGCCGGGACTTCGGCTGCGCCGAGCAGGGCGAGCTTCAGCCTCGCCCCGAAGACATCCTCCGGATCAAAGCGCAGCGCCTGCTGATAGGCATCGATTGCGCCCTCCCGCACGGCGTTCTGCTCGCGAAACTCTCCGAGACGGAACCAGCCGGCCGGCCAATAGGGGATGAGTTCGAGTGCCTGCTCCACAAGCTCGGCTGCCGCCGTCAGGTCACCCGCTTCGGCGAGCATGCGCGCGTAGTCAACGCGGCGGTCGGCAATAGCATCGCCGGAAGAGAACTGGCTGGGCGGCATCAATGGTCTCGCGAGGGGTGCGGGTTTGTGGCTGACGCCACAAAAAAACACAAGTTCTATTTGAAGGCCGTCATTGTCCCGGCAGACTTGCGGGAGCACGGCTTGCTGATTATGTCTGCCTCGCGCAATGGAGAACTTCTAGGATGGCGGAACGGGTCAATCGGCTTCTCGGCGATACGCCAGGCAGGACGCTCGTCAAACTGATCGTGGTGTCACTGGTTGTCGGCTTTGTCATGGCCGTCTTCGGGCTCGACCCCTGGGACATCGTCTACAGCATCCGTAACTTCGTTCTCGACCTGTGGCACCAGGGTTTCCACGCGCTTGGTCGCGTGGGCGACTATCTGATCCTCGGCGCGACGATCGTCATTCCGATCTTCATCATTCTCCGGTTGATCAGCTACGGGCGCTGAAGATGACTGAGCGTATCCTCATGCCGTCCCGCCGGGACATGCTCATCCTATCCGGTTTCGGATTGCTGCTTGCCTCGTGCTCAACCGTTGGCGTCGTCACTCCCATCAAGGGCGCCGAGGACGAAACGGCGGGCGCGCTTCCCTTGGTCAACAAGGTCCGGGCCGAGCGTGGTCTTTCACCGCTCAGCGCACGAACGGCTGCGCGCAGTGCCGCGCAAGAGCAGGCGGTGCGGATGGCAAAGGCGGAGCAGATGACCCACCTGATCGGTCGCGGCGATGACTTCAAGTCTCGCATGAAGCGCCGCGACGTGCCCCTGCCGGCTGCTGAGAACATCGCCAGCGGCCAAGGCACCGTGGAAGAGGCCGTGCTGGCCTGGGTCAACTCCCAGCGCCACCTGACCAACATGCTGGGCCGCTATAACGGCCTTGGCGTCGCTATGGCGCGTTCTGCCGCATCACGTCCCTATTGGGCCATGGTTCTTTCCGCCTGATGGAGCGGACGGGCGAGCCGACGCCTGAAAGGCAGCCCTTCCAGGTTACACACGGACTGGTGCTGTCAATTGCGGTGCCCATGACGCTCGGGCTCCTGACCACGCCCCTTCTCGGCTTGACCGATACTGCCGTGGTGGGGCGACTAGGAGAGGCCGAAGCTCTTGCCGGGCTGGCGATTGGCGCCATTCTCTTCGACCTCATCTATGGCAGCCTGAGCTTCTTTCGCACATCGACCACCGGCTTGGCGGCTCAGGCCTTTGGCCGCAACGATCTGCGCGAGCAGCAAGCGGTCTTCTTTCGGGCAACACTGAGCGCCCTCTGCCTCGGCCTGCTGATGCTGCTTCTGTCGCCGGTGTTCCTCGCATATGCGCCGGGATTGATGACGTCCGACCGCGCCGTGGCGAACGTTGTTGGCAGCTATTTCGCCATCCGGGTCCTCTCCAGCCCTGCCACCTTCGTCAACTACGCTGTGCTCGGCTTCGTCTTCGGCCGCGGGCAGGCGATGCTCGGGCTCTGCTTGCAGATCCTGCTCAACGGAACCAACATCGTGCTGTCCATCATCCTTGGACTTGGCCTCGGTTGGGGAATAGCCGGCGTGGCCTGGGGCACCGTGGCCGCTGAAGTGGTTGCGGCCCTTGTTGGCCTGATGGTGGTAATGCAGCGCTTCTCTTCCGCAAGCCGCCCCACGCGCGCCGAGATAATCGACCCCGGCAAGCTCAAGCAGCTCTTCCAGTTGAATGCCGACATCCTGATCCGGTCGCTGGTGCTGAACGGGGCGTTTGCGGTGATGACACGGATAGGATCGAGCTTTGGCGCCGTGACGCTTGCGGCCAATGCCGTGCTGATGAACGTCTTCATGCTCTCGGCTTTCTTCCTCGACGGCCTGGCCGGTGCTGCGGAGCAGTTGGCAGGACGCGCCGTCGGCGCGAACTACCGACCGTCATTTGAGCGGGCATTGAAGCTCACAGCCGGCTGGTCGTTCGCCATGGCCGGATTGCTCGGCCTTTTCTTTATCGCGCTTGGCGTGCCCGTGATCGAGCTTCTGACCACGTCGGACGAGGTGCGGCAGGTGGCGGCTACCTACCTGCCCTGGGCAGCGATTACGGGAGTGACGGGGGCGCTGGCGTTTCAGATGGATGGCGTCTTCATCGGCGCCACCTGGTCGCGCGAGATGCGCAACATGATGCTGGTTTCATTTGCGCTCTACTGCGCCGCGCTGGCTGCCCTGGTGCCTACGCTTGCCAATCACGGGCTCTGGATTGCGCTCAACCTGTTCCTGCTGATGCGCGGGCTGTTGCTGCTTGCGCTGGTCCCGCGCAAATCCGCTCAGAGCTTCATCGCCGCCCATTGATCCACCTGGCTGTCGCGAAGGTCGCGGATCGAGGCCACGCTTTCCATGTCCAGCAGGCGCGACAGATCGGCAAGAATGCGGCCTGGCAAGCCCGGTCCCTCATAGACCATGCCCGAATAAAGTTGCACCAGATCTGCGCCCGCGCGGATCTTGGTTAGAACATCCTCAGCGCTGCTGACGCCGCCCACACCGATGATCGGAAGCGAGGCGCCTACCCGCTGGCGCATCTTGGCGAGGACCGCCGTGGACAACTGGAAGAGCGGCGCGCCCGACAGGCCGCCCGCCTCCCCTGCCTGCGTCTCGTCCTTCAGACCGGTGCGCGAGAGGGTGGTATTGGAAACGATCAGGCCATCCAGATCATGCGACAAAGCTTCGGCAGCAATGTCATCGAGGCCCTCCTCCGGCAAATCTGGTGCGATCTTGAGAAAGACCGGCAGCGCCCTGCCTGCCTGAGCCGCTTCCTCTGCCCGCGCCGAAAGAACCGCCTCCAGCAGGGCCTTCAGGCTTTCGCGGGCCTGAAGATCGCGCAGACCCGGCGTGTTGGGCGACGAGATGTTGACCGTGAAGTAGCTGGCGAGGGAGGCGAAGCGTCGAATGCCGGCGACGTAATCGGCAATGCGGTCCTGGCTGTCCTTGTTGGCGCCGATATTGACGCCGACGATGCCAGCGGTGCCCTTGCGTGCAGCAAGCCTGGCCAAGGCTGCCTTGTGGCCATCGTTGTTGAAGCCAAGGCGATTGATGACGGCGCGATCGGTGGTGAGGCGAAAGATGCGCGGCTTTGGATTTCCCGCCTGCGGCAGCGGCGTCAGCGTTCCGACTTCGGTAAAGCCGAAGCCGAGGCGCAGGAGCGCATCCGGCACTTCCGCATTCTTGTCATAACCGGCTGCCATGCCGAGAGGATTGGCGAAGGAAAGGCCGGCGACCGTCTGGGCCAGACGCCCGTCCGGCGTTACCTGGCAGGCCGGCACAAGGCCGCTTCTCAGCGCCGCAATCGACATGCCATGGGCGGTTTCGGGATCGAAGAGGAACAGGCCCTGCCGCGCGAGACTTGAAAGCCGGCCGATCATTGCATCTCCTCCGGAAACACGTGTCCCCCGTCGGGGCCCAAAGGAAGCGGGCGCTCCCAGAGCACGGCATCGAGCGGCAGGTTGGCGTAGAGATGGGGGAAAAGCTGTCCGCCGCGGGATGGCTCGAATCTCAGCGCCTCCCCAAGCGCGTCAACGTCCACCGCCACCAGCAGCAAACCCTCGACATTGGCAAAATGCAGCCGCGCCGTTTCCCGCGCCTGCTCGGCCGTCGAGAAGTGGATGAAGCCATCTTTCAGATCTACTGGCGCTCCTTGGAATACGCCTGTTTTCCGGGCATCCTGCCACAGACTTGTCGGAACGATCTTGTAGACGATATTGGGCATGGGCAGCTTTCGATCCGGAACGAGCCTGGTGGAGCGGTCCGGGTTTGCCGCAAAGCCCTGCGCTTGTCCACATCAACAGGAGAAGGACAACAGGATGATGAGACCGCTTTTGCTGTCAATAATGCTTATGCCCGGTCTCGCTTTGGCCCAAGAGGCGGAGGGACAGCGCTTCCAGCTGGAACGAACGGAAGATGGCCTCGTCCGGCTCGACCGCCAGTCGGGAGCAATATCCTTGTGCCGCGAAGAAAATGGGACGCTTTCCTGCCGAATGGCGGCCGACGAGCGCGCGGCCTATGAGCAGGAACTGGACCTTCTGGAAAAGCGCGTGACCGCCCTGGAAGAGCGGCTGAAGGAGGGGGTACCCTCGCGTGACCTGCCCGGGGAAGCGGAGATCGAGCAGAGTCTTTCCATCATGGAGCGCTTCATGCGCCGCTTCATGGCGATTATCCAGGAGTTCACGAGCGAGCGCGAACAGCAGGAACCTGCGCCCAGCCGCACCTGATTGCGGCTATTTTGAGCCTTCTAAACGACGCCGCTATTGTTTCGAGCGGCGCGGCAGCGTAGAAGTGTACACATAAGACACGCGTCTATGCTCTTGGGAGGGAGCCTTAGAATGCAGGCACTCACGATCATTATCGCCGACGACCACCCGCTTTTTCGCGGCGCACTTACGCAAGCGGTACAAGGCCTGTCCGGCGATCTCACGATCATCGAGGCCGGCGACTTCGAAGCCGCACGCGCCGCTGCCCGCGACAATCAAGAAGCTGACCTGATGCTGCTTGACCTCGCAATGCCAGGTGTCAGCGGCTTTTCCGGCCTGATGTCACTGCGGGCCGAATTTTCGGGGCTTCCGATCATCGTCGTATCCGCAAGCGATGATGGCGGGACCATCCGCCGATCGCTGGAGCTCGGCGCTTCCGGCTTCATTTCCAAATCCTCAGGGCTGGACGATATTCGACGGGGCGTACAGGCGGTATTGGACGGCGACCTTTGGGCGCCTGAGGGCCAGTTACCGATGGCCGAAGATGATCCGAGCGTCAGTGAGCTTCTGGAACGGTTGCGCACCCTAACGCCGCAGCAGAGCCGCGTCCTGACGATGCTGGGGCAAGGGCTTCTCAACAAGCAGATCGCTTATGAGCTGGGTGTTTCCGAAGCGACGATCAAGGCGCATGTTTCGGCGATCCTGCTGAAGCTCAACGTCGACAGCCGCACCCAGGCGGTGATCAAGCTGAGCAAGATCAACATGCCTCTGGTCGCCTGAGTCCCCCTACGCGAAAAGGATTTTATTCCTTTTTCTATTTACGAACGGGATGCTCTTGGGTATGTTCCGAGAACTGGCGCAGGTTTGCGGCCAGCGACGTGCGCTTCGATAAGGCATGTCGATTGGGATCAGGTGGCGCAAGGGCCGTATCTTAAGGGTATGTTCTTGAGCCGAGGACACAACGGCGATGCTGTCACACGAAACGATCTGGCACGCTCTGGACGCGCTGGCGGAGCGTCACAAGTTGACGGCTTCCGGCCTTGCCCGTCGCGCTGGGCTCGATCCGACGGCGTTCAACAAGTCTAAACGCCACGGCCCCGACGGAAGATTGCGTTGGCCTTCCACTGAATCCATAGCCAAGGTGCTGGAGGCAACCGGTTCCAGCGTAGACCAGTTCCTGAGCTACATCCCATCATCGGGATCAAAGCTGCCGGAGGGAGCATTCCCACCGCAAACTGGCTCCATCCCGCTACTGGGTTTTGCCCAGGCCGGAGCCGGCGGCTTTTTCGACGATGGTGGTTTCCCCGCTGGCCAAGGATGGGACGTGGTGGATTTTCCCGCCTCTCCTGACCGCAAACCCGGCGTTTACGCACTGGAAGTGCAGGGCGATTCTATGATGCCGGCTTACCGCGACGGGGACGTGCTCATCGTCGAGCCAGGCGCGCAGGTGAGACGTGGCGACCGGGTCGTGGTGAAAACCCGCGAGGGCGAAGTGATGGCCAAGATCCTGATGCGCCAGACCCCGCGGAACATCGAATTGCATTCGCTGAACCCCGAGCACCCCGCTCGCAGTTTGGAGCTTTCGGACGTGGAATGGGTGGCGCGGATCATATGGGCCAGCCAATAGGAATATAAGCTTTTATTTCAGTAGAGGCTGTAGGGGAAATAGCGAAGATAGATATCCTGCATGCGGCCGTTGCGCGAAAGCGTGGCAAGCGCGTGGTCAAAGGCGGCCGCCAAAGTTGCATCCTCTGCCCGTAGCATGACTGCCAGCCCCTCCCCCAGAAACTGCTCCGACAGATAAGGTCCGCCAAAAAGGGCACAGCAGTCTTCGGAAGCTTCACCGGCCAGCCAGAAGGGAAGCCTCAGCCCGTCGGAGAAGACCGCATCCAGCTTGCCTTCCTTCAACGCCGTGAGCATAGCCTCCTGGTTCTCGAACGTCACGGGGATGATCTTCGGGAAGAAGGCCATCAGCATTCGATGATGGGCGGTATCGCGCACGACGCCAACCGGCCGGCCGGCCAGCGCCTCAGGCCCGTCTCCGACGATCTCTTTCGCCCGCAGGCGGGCGAACCGTGCCGGGATTGTGAGGTATGGGCGCGAGAAGGCAAACTTCTGCCGGCGCTCGGCGTTGATCGCGATCCCCGCCATGACCGCCTCGCCGGAACCACTGGCCAATGCTGCCTCCAGTTGCTCGAACGGCATGGCCTGGATCTGGCACTTGGCCTGAACATTCAGTTCGGCACAGATCTCCCGCGCGAGATCAATGTTGAAGCCCGCCAGCCGCCCTGTCTGGTCCGCAAAGTTGAAGGGCGGAAAATCGATCGTGGTGAGGATGCGCAACCGAACGAGGTTCGACAAATCCGGACGTGGCAACCGCTCTCGCGCGTCGAAAAGAACCGGGAATTCATGCTGATCCGCGCGTACAGCCCCTGCCGCGGCGACAGAGGCGAGGATACACGCGAAAGCAACCAGAACGAGAGATTTCCCCCGGGTTTTCAGG
This sequence comes from uncultured Neorhizobium sp., assembly GCA_964396135.1. Lineage (GTDB taxonomy): Bacteria > Pseudomonadota > Alphaproteobacteria > Rhizobiales > Rhizobiaceae > Neorhizobium. Next base: position 4,034 of record CAYNED010000008.1, on the reverse strand, counting down.
GATGAAAGCGGAAGGGGCATCCATATGATCCAGATTGGGTCGGGCAAGCGTTGACGGTGTATCAGAGTCATGCGTCTGGGGGAATATCCGCAAGCAGTCCGCCCTCCAAGCGAAGGGCCATCAGCCGAGGCTCCGCTGGTCAGGCCAGCCGAAGCAGATCCCTCTGAGGCAGCCGATCTGGGCGACGAAGCACGCGCTTTGCAGTCGCTCGGCTTCTCCAAGCCGTTGATCCAAACGCTCGACGCCCGTGCCCGCCGCAATGGCACGACGATCGAGCGCGAACTTCTGCATCACCCTGGAATAGAAGAGAACGCCTACTACGGAGCCATGGCACGGCTGCTGCGGCTTCCGTTCGTGGAGCGGCTTTCGGGCGCGGATCTGGTCGATAGCGAAATGCTCGACACGCAGCTCTGCCGGCCGGTAACGGTGCGTATTCATCACCGGCGTGAAGTGCCTCAGGTGGTGGTGGTACCCGAAGCAGGACGACTGGCGGACCTGGCGGCAGCGTTGCTCACACGGCCGATGCTGAGACGAGATCTGGCGGTCACCACCCCTTCGGCCATACGCAAGGCAGTCTGGGACAGGGGCGCGCAGCGGCGGGTGCGGCAAACGATCGCGACGCTGTTTGAGGACAGGCCGCAGTTTTCTGCCCGCACGGTGCTGACCGGATCGCAAGGGTTTGTTGCTGGCCTGCTCGCCTCGCCCTTCCTCGCTTCACTGTTTCTGGCTCCTGAACTGATCCTGCCGGTGCTCCACCCGATCCTTTCCTATCTCTATCTCGCTGGCCTGATGCTGAGGATACGCGCGCTCGTCTACCGTAAGCGCCGGCAACACCGAGCGCTGGCAGCAGTTGAAGGTCCGCTCCCCTGCTACTCGGTGTTGGTCGCACTTTATCGGGAGGCGGCGGTGGCGGAACAACTGGTGCGGTGCCTGAAGCGGCTCGACTGGCCACCTTCCCTTCTCGATATCAAGCTGGTCTGCGAAGAAGATGACACCGAGACGATTGCGGCCCTGCGGGCACAGGCACTGCCGCGACACTTCGAGATCGTCGAGGTTCCGCCGGCGCATCCGAGGACCAAACCCAAGGCGCTGACTTATGCGCTTGCAGGGGTACGGGGCGATTATCTCGTGATCTATGACGCCGAAGACCGGCCCCATCCAGGGCAGCTGAAGGAGGCACATGCAAGGTTCTGCGCGCTGCCGCGCGACGTGGCGTGCCTGCAGGCACCGCTTATCATTACAAATGCCGGCGCCTCCTGGCTCAGCACACTCTTTTCGCTCGAGTATTCGGCACTGTTTCGCGGTTTGCTGCCGATGCTTGCGCACTACCGCATGCCCATGCCACTCGGCGGCACCTCCAACCACTTTCGCACCGACGTGCTGAAGGAGGTGGGCGGCTGGGATCCCTTCAACGTGACGGAGGATGCGGATCTTGGACTGAGGCTCTTTCGGCTCGGCTACCGGGCGGATGTGCTGCAGCGGCAGACGCTTGAGGACGCTCCGGTCAAACTTGGCGTCTGGATGGGGCAGCGCACGCGTTGGTTCAAGGGCTGGGTACAGACCTGGCTAGTGATGATGCGCCGGCCGAAGCGGCTGTTGCGGGAGATGGGGTTGGGGCCCTGCCTGATCTTCCATCTGATGATCGGCGGCATGCTGCTGTCGTCCCTGCTGCATCCGCTGATCTTTGTGTTCCTGGCGCAGGGGGCGATCGCCATGATGGAGACGCCTGCGGACGCCGTCCCCGCATCCGTGCTCTGGCTGTTCGTCGTGGACACGATCAACATATTCGGGAGCTACCTGACCTTCATTGCACTGGGCGTCAGCTCGATGACGGAGCATGAGAAGCGTCTACTCGGATCCCGATGGATGGCAGTGCCGTTTTACTGGATGTTGACATCCCTTGCCGCCTGGCGGGCGATCATCGAGCTCCGCGCCCGGCCCTTCTTCTGGATGAAAACACCTCATCAGCCGGTGCATTAACGCTTCCAAACCATGCCGGTCGAATTGGACGGAGGATGTACTTCCTCTTCAACCAGCGCGCTCTATGTCAGAGCGTGCAAGTTATTCCATTTGAGGATTTTACAATGTCGATACTCGTCAGCCTGCTCATTACCTTCCTGGTCATCGTTCTGGTTCTCTACCTGATTTCGCGCCTGCCCATCGATGGCCGCGCCAAGCAGATCGCCCAGGTCATCGTGATCATCATCGGAATCATCTCGCTGCTCCGTTATCTCGCCGTCTTCTAAGGCAGGCGCCAAAAGCATCGGGGAAAAGGGGCAGCGGCTTTCAAGGAGCTGGAGCGGGTGAAGGGAATCGAACCCTCGTCGTCAGCTTGGGAAGCTGCTGCTCTACCATTGAGCTACACCCGCGACGGTGGGCAGAGTTCGCCCTGTTCGCGGTTCATGTCAAGCAGGAATTGCTGACGAAGGACCTAGCTCTTTAACCTATACGGAAGTGCTTGGAGAGCTTGAGACCCTGAGCCTGGTAGTTAGAGCCGAGGCCGACGCCGTAGAGGGCTTCCGGCTTCTCCGCCATATGTTCGTAGACGAGCCGGCCGACGATCTGCCCATCCTCCAGGATGAAGGGGACTTCGTGGCTGCGTACCTCGAGAACGGCACGGCTTCCCCGCCCGCCTGCAGCAGCATGACCGAAGCCCGGATCAAAAAAACCAGCATAATGGACACGAAACTCCCCGACCAGCGGGTCGAAAGGCGTCATCTCCGCCGCATAGAGCGGTGGGACATGCACCGCCTCGCGTGACACGAGGATATAAAATTCGTCCGGGTCAAGGATGAGGTCGTTGCGGCCGCGGCTGTAGAGCGGTTCCCAGAAGTCGAAGATGTCATGCTGACCCTTCTTGTCAACATCGACGACGGCCGTATGATGCTTGCCGCGATAGCCGATCAGACCGTCCTTGTCTCCCGTGAGGTCGATGGAAAGTGCGATGCCGCCGCCGCTGATATTCGGCTCGCGGGCCGCCACCAGCGTTTCGGCCTGATGCAGTTGCAGGAGTTCCGGCTCGTTCAGCATGGCGTTGCCGATGCGAAAGCGGATCTGCGATAGCCGCGATCCCTGGCGCACCACGATCGGGAAGGTGCGCGGGCTGATCTCCAGGTAGAGCGGTCCTGCATAGCCGGCCGGGATCTTGTCGAATTCCTGCGCGTAATCGGTGATGACGCGGGTGAAGACATCAAGGCGACCGGTGGAGCTCTTGGGATTGGCAGAGGCCGACATCTCAGCCGGCAGATCGAGGCTTTCCATCAACGGCACGATATAGACGCAGCCGGTTTCCAGGACCGCGCCCTGGGAAAGGTCGATCACATGCAGCTTCAGCCTGTCCAGTTTGTCTGACACCAGATTGTGGGGGCCAGGCATGAAGCTTGCCCGCACCCGGAAAGCCTTCGCTCCCAGGCGCAGGTCGAGGCTTGCTGGCTGGACCTGATCGCTATCCAGCGCGCGCTCGGACAGGAGCCGTGCGCTGTCGAACAGTGCCGCAATGGCGCGGTCCGCCAAGATGCCTGTTGTCCTCGTCATGATCTTTGTCCCCTACGTGCCGGGACAAAACCAAATGGAAGACATTGACGCAAGCGAAGACCGAGGGTAAGGCAGATTTATCCCGTGGTGATTTGGCCGGTCGGCTTGCAGCCACGTTAAACAAGTGGCTAAAAAGACCGGGGTGAGACCGGTCTGCTGATGCACGGCCGGTTTTTTTGTGTCTGAAAGGTGCAAGCGCATGACCCAGAACTGGCGCCCCGCAACCCAGCTCGTGCACGGTGGCACGCTACGGTCGCAATACGGTGAAACCTCGGAAGCGATCTACCTCACCCAAGGCTTCGTCTATGACACAGCCGAGGCTGCCGAAGCGCGGTTCAAGGGAGAAAGCGACGGGTTCATCTATGCTCGATACGGCAGCCCGACCAATGACATGTTCGAGAAGCGGATGTGCATGCTGGAAGGCGCCGAGGAGGCTCGTGCCACGGCATCCGGCATGGCCGCCGTTGCCGCTGCGATCCTTTGCCAGTTGAAGGCGGGAG
>CAYNED010000007.1:0-31315 GCA_964396135.1 uncultured Neorhizobium sp. | reverse complement strand
CCAAGCAAGCACGACGATATCATGGCCGTCCATAATTTCCTTCATCTTGTCGCCCGGCGCGCCGTCGGTCGTCGCGTCGACCTGCGCGTAATTTGCGTAGAGATAGGGCAGGGAGAACACGGCCATTTCCGGAACCAGCGGAGTCACGTTGATGGCCGAGGTGATGACGAAGTCAAGTGCGCCGCGGCTGACCATTTCGGCCTGCTTCATCTGATCGCCGCCCGACAAGGTGGCATTGGGGAAGGCGCGGACGGTCATCTCGCCATCGGTCGCGGCGCTCAGAAGCTCGTTGAACTTCTCCGCGCCCTTGTGCCAAGTCGTGGCGTCGCCGGTATTGTGGGAAAGGCGAAGGGTTTCCGCCGATGCCGTGCCAAAAAAGGCCGCGAAGGCGATCGCCGACGTCAGGGCAAGCGCGCCCAATTTCTTCAGTTTCATCATTTCCTCCTCTTGAGCGTGCTGCCCTCGCAGCAGGTTGCGACCTCCATCGCCCCCTATAACGGTCCACATAATGGATCAGGTGAACGTCGATTGGAAGTGCTTAATGCTGCAAACTGCGCATAAAGTAGTCGCGCGGGCATGTGCTTTACTTTCGCAAGACCAAATGGTAATTTTAAGGTCCATATTATAGACCTAGTAGGCCAGACCCTTGAGCCCGTTGAATGGATCACAAAGTGTCGATCGTGCGCTCTCGCTGCTGGCCATGGTGGGGCGCCACGCCGGCCGCGGCGCTTCGCTGTCAGCGCTCGTGGAAGACAGCAACCTGAACAAGCCAACGGTGCGTCGGCTCCTTTTGGCGTTGATGCGGGCAAGCCTTGTCGAGCAGGACGAGGAAACGCGCCGCTACTATCTCGGGGAGGAAGCTTACGTTTTGGGCATGTTGGCCTCCCAGCGCTTCGGTTTGCTGGAACTATGCCTGGATAGCCTTAGCGCCCTGTCGCGCAAGACTGAGGATACGAGCTTCCTCTCCATCCGGCGCGGCATGTCATCCGTTTGCGTCTATCGCGAGGAGGGAACCTATCCGGTACGCACCCACGCCCTGCAAGTCGGCTTCGAGCATCCCCTCGGGGTCGGTGCCGGATCGCTTGCGTTACTTGCCGCGTTGCCGGATGAGGAGGTCGTGGCAGCGCTGGCGGTCAACATGCCGATCCTGCAGGCGCGCTATCCAACCCTTCCGCCCGAACGTATCCGCAGCGACGTGGCGCTGTCCCGTGAGCGGGGCTATTCCCTCAATCCGGGCCTGATCGTCGCCAGCTCTTGGGGCGTCGGCGTGGCGATCCATCATCCCGACGGTCGACCGGCCGGTGCGTTCAGCATAGCGGCGATTGACAGCCGTATGTCAGAGACACGGCAGGTAGAGCTTGCCAGGTATCTGAAACAGGAGGCGGCAAAGGTGGAGGAGAAGCTGGCAGACATGTTTGCCGCCAGAACCGGCCCCGCGCGCAAGACGATGGGCAAGTCGCAAATGAGGAGACAAGCAAAATGAGCAGGGCGCAAATCGTTGGCTGGGCTCATTCGCCCTTCGGCAAATCACCGCTTGATGATGTCGAGCAGTTGATAGCTTCGGTCGTGGCACCGGCGATCGACCATGCCGGGATCTCTGCCGCCGATATCGACGGACTGTTTGTCGGCGTCATGAACAACGGCTTTTCCAAGCAGGATTTTCAGGGTGCGCTGGTTGCCATGGGCAACGAGGCGCTGGCCTATGTGCCTGCCGTGCGACTTGAAAACGCCTGTGCGACCGGTTCGGCAGCACTCTACTGCGCCATGGATTTCATTGAATCCGGCCGTGGCCGCATTGCTCTTGTCGTGGGCGCTGAAAAGATGACCGCAACGCCAACGGCGGAGATCGGCGACATCCTGCTCGGTGCCAGCTACCGGAAGGAGGAAGCTGATGTCGAGGGCGGATTTGCAGGTCTGTTTGGCCGCATCGCCCAAGCCTATTTCCAGCGCTATGGGGACCGGTCGGAAGAATTGGCCATGATCGCGGCCAAGAACCACTCCAACGGCATGGCAAACCCCTATGCGCACATGCGAAAGGACTTCGGCTTCAACTTCTGCAACACCGTTTCGGAGAAGAACCCCTATGTCGCAGCGCCGCTTCGCCGGACCGATTGCTCGCTTGTGTCCGATGGCGCGGCAGCGATCATCCTGGCCGACGAGGAGACGGCGGCGACGCTTAATCAGGCGATCGCCTTCCGGGCGCGCAGGCACGCCAACGACATCATGGCGCTCAGCCACCGCGATCCGCTTGCCTTCGAAGGTGCGCGCCGAGCCTGGGCGGGTGCCTTGTCCGATGCATCCATGTCACTCGGCGACCTCTCCTTCGTCGAGACGCATGACTGCTTCACGATTGCCGAACTGATCGAATACGAGGCGATGGGTCTTGCCGCACCGGGCGAAGGTTACCGGGTGGTGCGCGAAGGGGTCACCCTCAAGGGTGGCAGGTTGCCCGTTAACCCGTCTGGCGGCCTGAAATCGAAGGGCCACCCGATCGGCGCCACTGGTGTATCCATGCATGTCATGGCCGCCATGCAATTGATGGGCGAGGCTGGTGACATGCAGGTCGCCGCGCCTTCTCTTGCGGGCGTGTTCAATATGGGCGGTGCCGCGGTTGCAAATTACGTCTCCATTCTGGAACGTGTGCGATGAGCAAACCAGCGCCAACCGGCGGTCTTGCGCCATGCTCCAACCGCGTGATGAACCTCGCGAACTTCCTGACTCAGGCAGCCCGCCGCCACCCCGGCGAAATCGGCTTCGTCTGGGGGGAAAGGACCTGGACCTGGGCGGCGATGGAAGCGCGTGCCAATGCGATGGCGGTTGCGCTTGCACGCGATTTCGGCGTGAAGAAGGGCGACCGGATCCTCGTCCAGTCCTCCAATTGCAACCAGATGTTCGAATCCATGTTCGCCTGCTTTCGACTTGGCGCGGTCTGGGTGCCAACGAATTATCGCCAGTCGCCGGAAGAGGTCGCTTATCTGGCACAGGCAAGCGGTGCATACGGCATGATCTGCGGCGCAGCTTTCGCTACCCATGTGGAGTCCTGCCGTCGGAGCGCGCCCGGCGTCGCCTTCGTCATATCGATAGGTTGCGCGGACTTCGGCGAGGACTATGATGCGATCGTCGACCGACATGCCGGAGAGACCCTTCCCCAGGCGCCGGTCGATCGCGACGATCCCTGCTGGTTCTTCTTTACCTCAGGCACGACTGGCCGGCCGAAGGCTGCTGTGCTCACGCACGGCCAAATGGCCTTCGTCATCACCAATCATCTCTGCGATCTGATGCCCGGGACCGGAGCGGGCGATGCGTCCATTGTGGTGGCACCTCTGTCACATGGCGCCGGCATCCATCAGTTGACGCAGGTCGCTCATGGGGTGAAGACTGTGCTGCCGGCCTCTGAAAAGCTCGACGTTCCTGCTGTCTGGCAACTGGTAGAGCGCTGGAAGGTGACCAACGCCTTCACGGTTCCGACGATCCTGAAAATGCTGATCGAGGATCCGTCCGTTGACCAGTTCGACCATTCGAGCCTGCGCTATGTGATCTATGCCGGTGCACCGATGTACCGAGCCGATCAGAAGCGGGCGCTCGCCAAGCTTGGGACCGTCTTGGTGCAGTATTTCGGGCTCGGTGAAGTGACCGGCGCAATCACCGTGCTGCCGCCGAGCCGCCATGTTCCGGAGGATGGTCCTGAAGCACGCATCGGCACCTGCGGGTTCGAGCGCACCGGCATGCAAGTGCAGATCCAGGACGCCGACGGTGCGGAAGTGGAGGCGGGCCAGACCGGAGAAATCTGTGTCATAGGGCCTGCAGTCTTTGCTGGCTATTACAACAATGCAGAGGCCAACGAGAAGGCGTTCCGGAACGGCTGGTTCCGGACAGGGGACCTCGGCCACATGGACGCGGAGGGTTTCGTCTACATTACCGGTCGCTCATCGGACATGTATATTTCCGGCGGTTCCAACATCTATCCGCGCGAAATCGAGGAAAAGATACTTTTGCATCCCGACATAAGCGAAGTGGCCGTACTCGGCGTGCCTGATCCCGTATGGGGCGAAGTTGGGCTTGCGGTCTGCGTGCTTCGCGACGGCGCGGACGCGGCCGGCATTGATCTGAAGTCTTGGCTCGAGGACAAGATGGCGCGCTACAAGCTGCCGAAAACCTTCGTCTTCTGGGAAACCCTGCCGAAATCGGCCTATGGCAAGATTACCAAGAAGCTGATCCGTGAGGAGTTGCAACGGCGCGGCCAAATGCCAGCCTTCGAGGAAGCTCGCACGGCTTAGGAGGAAGATCATGGGAGGAACCGTGGCGAAAGCAGTCGCCATTACAGGTGGCGCGTCCGGCATCGGCCTTGCCGTCGCCCACACCCTTCTTGCGCGCGGCTTTGAGCCCTGGCTGCTCGACCTGAAGTGCGAGGCACTCGATGCCGCCTGCGACGAACTGAAGATCGACCGGGAGCGGGGAAACGTCTGCGATGTCTGCAATGAGGATTCGGTCGAGGCGGCTATTCGCCGGTGCGCGGCCAATGCCACCCTTGCCGGAGTGGTTAATTCAGCCGGCATCGCCTTTGACAGGCCGGCCATCGACACAAGCGTGGAGGATTTTCGCCGGGTTCTGGATGTCAATCTCACCGGAAGCTTCATCGTCTCGCGCGCAGCCGCCCGCTTGTGGAAGGAGCGGGGGGAGGCCGGATCGATCGTCAATATCAGCTCGATCTCGGGCCTTTGCGGCAACAAGGGGCGCACCGCTTACGGCGCTTCCAAGGGCGGCCTGAACCTGATGACGCTCGTCATGGCAAATGAGTTGGGTCCGATTGGGGTACGGGTCAATGCAGTGGCACCTGGCCCGATCGACACGCCGCTGGCGCGAGCCGTGCACACGGAGGATGTCCGTCGCCAATGGCACGAACGGGTGCCGCTCCGCCGCTACGGAACAACGGAGGAGGTCGCAAACGCCATTGCCTTTCTGCTTTCCGCTGATGCAAGCTATATCAACGGGCAGATCCTGGCTGTCGATGGCGGCTTCATCACTTCGGGCCTGTCGGCGTGAGTCTGCGTACCATTCGCCATCCCGGCCCCGTCAGCGCGAAACGCTATCGTGCAGTCCCGTGCCGGGCTACGCCGCTTGCGCTTACGCTGCAGGCTGCGATGCCAATCAATACCGCCGTGGCACAGGCCTTCGCTGCTGCAGGATACCGTGCCGGCTGGGTCGACCTCGCCGATATCGTGATGGAGAGGATGAACTATGTCATGCCGGCGGCGAGCACCGACGCCGAGCATGCCGCCTGGTACAGCGAGACCTATCGCCCGGACCCGGGCGGCGTGATCCAGTCGGCTGGACTGCATCTTGGAATCCGCGACAGCGAGCCCTTTCTGCATTGCCACGGGACCTGGGACGTTCCCGGGGAGGGAAGCCGGATGGGACACCTGCTGCCGTTCGAAGCGTCCCTGTCGGAACCTGTCGAGGTCGCGGCGTACGGCGTCGTCGATGCAGCCCTTGTCGTGCGTGAAGATGCGGAAACCAATTTCCGGTTATTCTCGCCTGAGAGATGGGATGAGCCGACCGCCGCCGCCGGTTCGCATGCCGCGATCCTTGCCACCGTTCGGCCGAACGAGGATATCTGCGAGGCCATCGAAGCGATATGTGTCGCGCACGCGGTCACCGAAGCCCTCGTCCTGGGGATCGGCAGCCTCGTGGGCGCCCGCTTCTCGGACGGTCGCGACATTCCCGATCATGCGACCGAAGTGCTGATCCGCAAGGGAAGAGTGCAACGTGAAGACGGAGCCCAGCGCTGCACTCTCGATATCGATCTGGTCGGCATGACCGGTATCATGGCCTCGGGCCGGCTTGCCCATGGCGCCAACGCGGTTTGCGTGACGTTTGAGCTTCTGATCATCCCGAATGGTCGCTCCGCCTGACGGGTCTTCTCTGTTCCGGTCATCAAGATCGGTTCGACTTCGATGGCAGCCATAGGTGGTTCTGTTTTCAGACCCCGTATGGTATGCGCGACAACGACGCGGAGCGTATGGCTCAGATGGCTCCGCTTCTATGATCCAAGCTGGAGGAATAGCATGGCGACACCACCTTTTCGCGCTGACCATGTCGGCAGCCTGCTTCGCCCGCGCGCCATCGCAGAGGCACGTGCCGCCCGCGCCGATGCGGCTACCCTGCGCGCCATCGAAGATGCGGAGATCCCGAACCTCATCAAGATGCAGGAAGAGGTCGGCCTGAAGGTTGTCACCGACGGCGAAGCACGCCGCGCCTTCTGGCATTTCGACTTCATGGGCATGCTTGACGGCATGGACATGGAGACCCGCGGCGAGGGCGTGCAGTTTCACGGCACGCAGATCCCGCCGGTGCATCCGGTGATCAATGGCAAGCTCGGCTTCCCGAAGGACCACCCGATGCTCGAGCACTTCACCTTCGTGAAGGACCACACCAGTGTCTGCCCCAAGATCTCCATTCCCGGTCCGTCGTGCGTTCATTTCCGCACCGATCCGGCCGACGTGCGTCCTGCCGAGTACAAGGATCCCGATGTGCTCTTTGCCGACATCGCCGAGACCTATCGCCAAGCCGTCGCCGCCTATTACGGCGCCGGCTGCCGCTACCTGCAGCTCGACGATATCTTCTTTGCCTATCTCGGTGACCCGAAGCAGCGCGAGCAACGCAAGGCCATGGGCCAGGATCCCGACTGGCTGATCGACCGCTATGCCTGGATGCTGGAAGAAGCAATCAAGGATCGGCCATCCGACATGGTGATCGGCATGCACATGTGCCGCGGCAATTTCCGCTCCACCTTCGCGGCCACCGGCGGCTACGACGCAGCGGCTGACGCCATCTTCAACAAGACCAGCGTCGACATCTATTTCATGGAGTATGATACCGACCGTGCAGGCGGGTTGGAGCCACTGAAGCTTCTGCCGAAGGGCAAGAAGCGCATCATGGCCGGCTTCATCACCACGAAGACGGCGGAACTGGAATCGATCGACTGGCTGCGCAAGCAATTCGACGCGGCCTCCCAGTACGTGGACATGGATCAGCTAGGAATTGCACCCCAGTGCGGTTTCGCATCGACCGAGCACGGCAATGCAATCACGGAGGAAGACCAGCGGCGCAAGCTCGAGCTCGTCGTGAAGACCGCCCAGACGATCTGGGGGACGTCATAGTTCTATGACGGCCGCAAGGTTATTCTTTGAGCTGTCAAGCCATAGCTCAGCTGGCTGGTATGGGGCGGCAGCGTGGCCATGGTGGCCACGCCCACGACAAGTCCCTTGAGCCGCTTCAGGCGAGTTCCCGGATGCTGAACGCCTTGGCGGCCTGATGGGGCAGCGACGCCGAATTTAAGCGCTTGCGGCCCAATTGGCTCCACGGCGGAATATTTCGCGCATTTGCGGAACTTCAAATTCCTGGGCCACATGACCTAGCGAGAAATAGAAGACCCGTCCCTTGCCGTAGTTTCGTTTCCAAACAACGGGCATGACAACGCCGTCGATCCACCAGGCGTGTTCGCCGGTAAAGGTGGTGGTTGCCAGCACCTCGTTGGAGGGGTCGACATGCATGTAGTATTGCTCTGAACGGTAGGGGAAGTCGGCGATGCCTTCCATCAACGGGTCGTCGGGCCGGGTGATGTTGACGGTGTAGTCGATGATGTTGCCTGGATGGGCCACCCATTGGCCGCCGATGATGAACTGGTACTCAACGCATTCCCGGAAGGCGTCTCCCGCACCGCCGTGATAGCCGGCAATGCCAACGCCGTTTTCGACCGCTGCCGCCAGGTTCTTGGCCTCCTCCTTCTCGATCTTCGACATCGTCATGATCGGGACGATCAGTGACAAATCGTGGATAGACGGATCGGCAAACGCCTCTGTGCTATGTTCCAGATAGACCTTGAAACCGTCCTCCTGCAGGATGTCGCGGATAATGTGGGCGCACTGTTCTGGCTCGTGGCCGCTCCAGCCACCCCAAACGATCAGAGCTTCGCGCATGTTGGTTCCTCCAGTATTAGCGGCCCAGTCGGCCGTCGATCATTGATTCCGACAAAGGTGCCGGACGCTCGGTTTTCGTACTGATGGCAATGGTGCTGCCGGTGTCGGCTGCCCGCTGAAAGGCCTCCATGACTTCCAGCACATGGAGTGCGAGATCGCCATTGGCCCGATGCGGTCGGTTGGAGCGGATGGCATATGCCATGTCTGCCACTCCGATGGACCGGTAATTGCCGTCGGCATAGGGCGCGGTGGTTTCTTGAGGCTCAAAGACGCCGCCCTTCTTCAGAAGCTCGATCTGGCCTCCGAAGTGGTTCGGATCCGGCACGATCAGCGTTCCCTCAGTGCCATACAGTTCGAGCGGTACGTGCTTGTGCCCCGCCACGTCGAAGCTCATGCCAATCTGGACGATGGCGCCGCACTCGAACGCCATGGCTCCTGTCACGTGGGTCGGCACATGCACCGGAATCTGCTCACCATTGCGGGGCTGGCTGGTGATCAGACGCTCCTTGCGCGGAGAGAAGGCAAATCCGGCCACCTTTGAGACGGGGCCGAGAAGGTTCACCAGATCCGTGATGTAGTAGGGGCCCATGTCGAGCATGGGGCCACCGCCGACTTCGTAATAGAAGTCCGGGTTGGGATGCCAGCGCTCGTGTCCCGGGCACATGAAGGTCGCGGTGCCGCCGACCGGGAGGCCGAGGACACCCGTATCGACGATCGCGCGGGCCGTCTGATGCGATCCGCCGAGGAAGGTATCTGGCGCAGCACCGATACGAAGGCCACGGGCTCGCGCAGCGTCCGCTAGCGCCTTTCCCTCTGAGAACGTGATCCCCAAGGGCTTTTCCGAATAGGTGTGCTTGCCTGCTTCCAGTGCCTGCATGGCGACTGCAACATGCGCCTTGGGCACCGTCAGATTGACGATGATGTCGATGGTCGGATCGCTCATCAGTTGGTCAACGGAGCGGGCCTTTAATCCGAACTCGGCTGCGCGCTGTGTCGCCAGCTCCATATTCAGATCCGCCAGTCCCCGAATGTCGAGGACGGGGAAGAAGGCCATCGCCTTCAGATAAGCGGACGAGATATTGCCGCAACCAATGATGCCGATACCGACCTTGTCCATGTTTCCTCCCAGTTATGACCATCAGCCTCGAGTTGTTGCCTGCGGTGGAGGCGCAGGCCCTGTCGTACTCCAAGGCGACTCGTAAAGTTCGCATAGCGCGACTACGGCTGCTCCCTGCGCCCACATCTCATCGGGCGAACTATCGAATTCAAGCTCGGCGATCTCCCGGATAGAGGACGGGATGGCAGCCTTGTAGGTGTCTGCGAGCGCCCGGATGAAGACGTCTCCGAGAGACAGGCTTGATCCCACGATGATCACGCGAGGCGGACCGAAGAGGGTGACGATGTTGGCGACTGCGACGCCAACGGCCTCGCCAGCGCGCGTGGCTGCTACTGCCAGAGTATTGTCGTCTGCCGCGATCAGCGTCTGCGCAAGCGCCATGCCACGCCCCAAGCGGACGGCATCTGCAAAGCGCCCCTGCTGCGCCTGTTCGCTCAGGATCGCACTTTCGCCCGCCAAAGCAGACAGCCGGACCGTTTCCGTCAATCCGCTTCCCATCATCAGGTCACCCAGATTGTGGCTAAGCCCACCGGCGCCCCGGAAAAGCTGTCCACGATGAAGGACCCCGAGACCGAGGGTTTGCTCCAGCGAAATAAGGACCACGTCATCCAGATCCCGCCCCTTGCCGAACCAATGGTGGGCAAGCGTGATCGCATGGGAATCGCTTTCGACGATCGTCGGTACATTCAACCGGGCTGTCATTTCGCTGGCGAAATCGACGTCGGCTTCGCTGAGGATATGGCTTGACCGGATCAAGCCCGTTCGATGCTCCACGACGCCTGGAAACCCAATGCAGACCGAGCCGACATCTTCTATTCCCAGGCCGGCGTCGATCACGCAACGCCGGATGCCGTCCTCGATCAGATCGGCAATGACGCCGATCGGCTGCCGGTTCACCCTGATTGGAAGTGTGAGACTTGAAACCACTTCACCGCAGAAATCGGTGACAACAAAGACCATATGTGTCGCGGCGATCTTTGCCCCGACGACCCGAGCGGCTTGCGGATTGAGCTCAAGCATAACCCGAGGGCGGCCACGGGCGGTGGCGTTGCGCAGGTCTCCCTCGTGGCGCGTGAGGATCAGTCCATCATCAAGCAATGAGGCCGTTATTGCTGAAACGGTTGTCGTGGATAGCTGGGAGCGTTCGCTGATCTCCACCCTAGAAATTGGCCCGTAGCGCCGAATTGTATCCAGAACGGTAAACCGATTGATGGTGCGCATCAGTTCCGGGTCTGCTGTTTTCATCGCGGAACGAATGCTCGCATCAAGGGTCAAATTATAATCCGGGTCGCGGATAAAAATTGGCAGGAGCCGTGGCTGCTTGTCAAGGTCATCACACATAATTGGTGTTCTACCCATTGACAGACGCAAAACTGACCGCGATTTTATTCGGGCTTAGGAAAAATAATCGCGCACCTTGGGAGGAGAAAAGGATGACGCAGGTTAACAGGCAGGTAGGCTCGCGCGCCATGAAATTCGCGCTTGCTGCTGCAACGGGAATAGCAGCAAGTTTTGGCGCTGGTGCAGCCACCGCGCAGACGGTCGTGAAATGGCTCCATCTGGAAGCTGTCCCTGCCTTCGTCGAAAAATGGGAAGAAATTGCCCAGCGTTACGAGGCAGACCATCCGGACGTCGATGTGCAACTTCAGTTCCTAGAGAACGAAGCCTTCAAAGCGAAATTGCCGACGCTTCTTCAGTCCAGTGATGCGCCGCACTTCTTCTATAGCTGGGGCGGCGGCGTTTTGCGGCAGCAGTCGGCAACTGGTACGCTGATGGACCTGACGGACCAGATGAACGCTGAAGGCGGAGCCTGGGGGCAGATCTACAATCCAGCCGCACTGAAAGGCTTTACCTTCGACGACCGAATTTTTGCCGTTCCTTTCAAGATGGGGACGATCAGCTTCTTCTATAACAAGGAGCTTTTCGCCAAAGCGGGTCTGGAGGCGGATACCATCAAGACTTGGGACGATTTCCTGGGAGCCGTGACGACGCTGAAGGAAGCCGGCATCACTCCGATCGCCGGTGGTGGCGGGGACAAGTGGCCGCTCCACTTCTACTGGAGCTACCTCGTGATGCGCAACGGCGGGCAGGAAGTCTTCGAAGCCGCCAAGAACAATGAAGGCGAAGGTTTCCTTGATCCGGCGATCATCAAGGCCGGAGAGCAACTGGCGGAACTTGGCAAGCTTGAACCGTTCCAGGGAGGTTATCTCGGTTCGACCTGGCCACAGGCGCTGGGCGTCTTTGGCGACGGCAAGGCGGCTATCCTTTTGGGCTTTGAAAACACTGAAGCCAACCAGAAGCGCAATGCAGGAGACGGCCAGGGTCTGGCGTCGGATAACATAGGCCGTTTCCCCTTCCCGGAAGTCGAAGGGGGCGCCGGCAAAGTGACGGATACGCTCGGCGGGCTGAATGGCTGGGCCGTCACCAAAAACGCTCCGCCGGAAGCGATCGACTTCTTGAAGTTCCTTACCAATGCGGAGAATGAGCGGGAGATGGCAGCCATGGGCATGATCGTGCCCGCTGTTGTGGGTGCGGAAGATGCCATCCAGAGCCCTCTCGTTCGCGCTTCTGCAGATCAACTGGCAGCCTCCACCTGGCACCAGAACTTCTTCGACCAGGATCTTGGTCCCTCGGTCGGTCGCGTGGTCAACGATGTCTCCGTTGAAATTCTTGCTGGTCAGATGTCGCCTGAGGAGGGCGCGCAGATGATCCAGGACGCGCGCGAGCTTGAATAGACCTTGCCGGACAAGCCGCCGCCGCTTTCGTCGGCGGCTTGTTCATCCGACCTAGTCTGAGGAAGGAAGGCGAGGAATGTCAGACCTGACTGCAACGGCTTTAGCAACCCAAGACGCGAACAGGACAAAGGTGACGTACAAGAGCCCCACGGCTCGAGGTCGGTTGCCGGTTCTCATCCTGTTTCTTCCTCCGGCGCTGCTACTCTTTACCGTTTTCGTGATCCTGCCCATGGGGGAAGCGGCTTGGTACAGCCTCTACCGCTGGGATGGCTATGGTCCCCCGACAGAGTTTGTCGGCGTCCGTAACTTTCAGGTCCTTTTCAACAATTCGGCCTTCTCGCAGGCGCTGATCAACAACGGCCTGATCATTGTCGTGTCTCTCCTGCTGCAGATCCCCCTGGCGATCTGGCTGGCCACGATGCTGGCCCACAGGATCACCGGCGTCGTTGCCTTCCGGTTGATCTTCTTCTTGCCCTATGTGCTTGCGGATGTGGCTGCGGGCTTGATTTGGCGTTTCGTTTACGACGGGGACTATGGTCTATTCGCCTCGATCGCCGGCTTCCTAGGTATTGAAACCCCGTATGTGCTGGCAGACCGCGGGCTCGCCATCTATGCGGTGTTGGCCGTGATCGTGTGGAAGTATTTCGGCTTCCACATGATGCTGTTCATCGCCGGCCTGCAGGCGGTCGACAAGAGCGTCCTAGAGGCTGCGGAGATCGACGGCGCGACTGGCTGGCAGAAGTTCCGTTACGTGACGCTTCCGCTTCTTGGCTCGACCGTCCGACTCTCTGTTTTCTTTGCCGTCATAGGTTCGCTGCAGCTCTTTGATCTCATCATGCCGCTGACGGGGGGCGGGCCGTCCAATTCGACGCAGACCATGGTCACCTTCCTTTACACATATGGTGTGACCCGGATGCAGGTAGGTCTCGGCAGCGCGGTGGGCGTCGTTCTCTTCGTGATCTGCATCACCCTGGCGTTCGGCTACAAACGGATATTCATGCGCCATGACTGATACGACATCGAAGGTCAGGATGACCGCCGGAACCCGGATCTACCTCTATGTCTCCCTGGCACTGGTGGCAGCTCTTGTTCTGATCCCCCTCGTGACCACGGCGCTGGGAGGCTTCAAGTCGCTCGGCGACCTGCGCCTCAACCCGTTCGGCCTGCCGTCGGACTGGGTGTGGTCGAATTACACCGACATCCTGTTTGGCGAACGCTATTGGCGTCAAATGGGAAATTCTCTGTTCATCGCCGCCGTTACCGTCTTCCTGACCGTCGTTCTCTCTGCCATGGCCGCCTTCGCGTTCGCGCATGTCAGGTTCTTCGGCGCCGGCCATCTGATGAACTATTTCCTGATCGGCTTGATGTTCCCTGTGGCGACCGCCATCCTTCCGCTGTTCATCCGGATCCGCGATCTCGGGCTTCTGGATTCCTATTGGGGTGTTATCCTCCCACAGGTCGCCTTCGGACTCGGGATGAGCATCCTGCTGTTTCGCAATTACTTCCGCAATCTCCCGGAGGAATTGTTCCAGGCCGCCTTTGTCGATGGTTGCGGTTACATCCGCTTCTTCTGGTACATATCACTCCCCCTGTCGCGGCCAATCATCGCAACGGTCAGCATCGTTACCTTCGTCAACAGCTGGAACAGCTACATTCTGCCGCTGATCATGCTGAACACCGAGACGAAGTACCCGTGGCCGCTCGGTATCATGGTTTATCGCGGGGAGTTCGGGACAGAGTGGCAGTTGGTTCTCGCCTTCATAACGCTGACGATCATGCCAACCGTGATCGTCTTCTTCCTCGCGCAAAAGCACATCATCGCAGGCTTGACCGCCGGCGCGGTCAAATCCTGAGAACGGAGAGCAAGACATGGCATCGGTGGAACTGAGGGACATTCGCAAGACCTACGGCTCGCTCGAGGTCATCCATGGGGTTTCACTCTCCATCGAGGATGCAGAGTTCATTGCATTGGTGGGGCCGTCGGGCTGCGGGAAGTCCACGCTGTTGCGGATGATCGCAGGCCTGGAGGATATCAGCGATGGGGAAGTTCTGATCGGCGGAACCGTGGTGAACGCGCTGACGCCACGCGAACGCAACATCGCCATGGTGTTTCAGTCCTATGCGCTCTATCCGCACATGACGGTTGCGGAAAACATGGGCTTTAATCTGAAGCTTTCCGGCGTGGCAAAGCCCGAAATCGAGAGCCGCGTGAACGAAGCTGCGCGTATGCTGGCGCTCGGGGATCTTCTTCACAGGAAGCCGAGCCAGTTGTCCGGTGGGCAACGCCAGCGCGTTGCCATGGGCCGCGCAATCGTGCGCGATCCGGCCGTCTTTCTGTTCGACGAACCGCTATCAAACCTGGATGCCAAGCTTCGGGTGCAGATGCGCACCGAAATCAAGACACTCCACCAGAAGGTCGGCACGACCTCCGTTTACGTCACACACGACCAGATCGAAGCTATGACCCTCGCAGACAGGATCGTTGTCTTGAACGGCGGTCGTATCGAGCAGGTCGGCACGCCGCTGGAGCTATACCGCTCGCCGTCCAATCTTTTTGTTGCGGGTTTTATCGGCTCGCCTGCAATGAACCTTCTCGATGCTGCAGTGGATGCCGACGAGGGCCAACCAGCAGCCCGGCTGACGGATGGCACGCTCATTCACCTTGCGCCAGAGCGAAGGGTTAGCCGTGGGCAGAAAGTGAAACTCGGTCTTCGGCCGGAGCACCTGGTGCCGGGCGCTCACGGCGGCTCGATCCTTGGTGGGGAGACGCTGGTAGTTGAGCCAACCGGAGCACAGACCCATGTGGTGTTCGATCTTGCAGGAGAACCGGTGACCGCAGTTGTGGACGGTGCCTTTCCCGCGCGCTACGGAACGCCGTTCCAGGCCGCCATAGCGGCCGAGCAGGTGCACGTCTTCGACCACCAAAGCGGGATGTCCCTTTAAGCGCTGGCGGCGGAAACCGTTTGCTTCCGTTCTGTGCAGCCCAACCCTAAGCCATCACCGCTGTTGCTATGTCTGGTGGTTAGTCATCCACAGAGGCGAGGACGCGGCCGATGCGCCGATACTGGAACCCGTCCTTTTCGGCTGTCATGGCGTCTTCGATCAGTGAAGCCATTCGGAAGTGGTAGGGGGATTTGGAGCAGGCCGGGTCGGTTGCTTGTGCGCTGCCGGCGATGGCCATTGCCTGACAACGGCATCCGCCCCAGTCGATTTCCTGTCTTTCACAACTGCGGCAGGGCTCGCTCATCCAGTCGGTGCCGCGAAAGGCGTTGAAGGCCGCGGAATGATGCCAGATATCCGGCAGGCTCTTTTCGCCGAAGCGGTCGAAGACGAGGTTGGGAATGGTGCTGGCAGCATGGCAGGGGAGTACCGTCCCGTCCGGGGCAACCACGAAGGCGTCACGTGCCCATCCGCCCATGCAAGGCTTCGGGTAGATTGCAAAATAATCCGGCGTGACGAAGTCGACCGCGAGCATGCCGTAAAGATCTTCCTGGGCCTGCCGGACGATCTCTACCTGACGCTCCACCGACTGGCGGTCCGGCATCAGCGCGTTACGGTTCAGAAGCGCCCAGCCGGCGTATTGGACGTTAGCAATCTCCAGACGCTCCGCGTCAAGTGCGAGCGCCAGATCGATGAAGGCCGGGATCTCCTCAATATTGTGCCGGTGAATGGGTGCATTGATTGTCAAAGGGAGACCGGCGGCACGCACGCGCATGGCGGTCTCGATCTTCTTTTCATGGGCGCCGCGGTGGTTGCCGATCTTTTCCGTCGTCTGCGCAAGCGCGCCCTGGAAGCTCAGCTGAACGTGATCGAGCCCGGCTTGCGCTAGTGCTTCGATGCGACCTTCCGCAATGCCGACGCCGGCAGTGATCAGATTGGTATAGATGCCGCGAGAGGCCAGGCGTTCTACAAGTACCTCGAGGTCCGGGCGCAAGGTCGGCTCCCCACCCGACAGGTGGATTTGCAGCACCCCAAGATCTGCCGCCTGATCGAACAGCGCCAGCCAGGCGTCCGTTGTCATTTCCCTGTGAGCTTTCAGGAGCTCAACCGGATTGGAGCAGTAGGCGCATTGTAGGGGGCAACGGTGGGTCAGCTCCGCCAGCATGCCGATCGGGGGAAGTGGGGTCGGGCTCATAGCGTCACCAAAGATCTGTCGGACCATTCCTGCAAAAAGCCTTCCAAGTCCGCAGCGATCTCCTCAGGAGGGGCTTCGTATTGCGACGCCAGTGTCTCCAGGATCTGCATGACGGACTGCTGGCCGTCGCATAGCCTCAAGATGTCGAGGCTGATTTCGTCGGGCCAGAACACCTTCTCCGGCGACAGGAGAGCCCAAGCCTGCCGGACGGGGTCGTACTGCAGACGCACATAAGGCTTCAGCACCGGTCTTGAGGTTTCAGTGAGTAACCTGCGCTCCCGCCGCGGCGTCATTGTGGCGGCTTCGGATTAAAGGCGCCGGGGGGGACGCGGCCGTTATCCCCGTAAGCCTGTTCCAGGGCGTCCAGCATCGCCCACAGCACATCGCATTTGAAAACCAAGGCATCGATCACCGACTGCTGCTTTTCCGGCGTGTCAGCATGAAGGAGAACATATGCCAGGGCGAAGTCGGAATCGCGCGATGCCTGCGCCGGTCGCGGCCGGAAATATTCCAGAATGTCCTCTGTTATGTACTCATACTTGGCAAGCATCGCCGGGACACGCTCGCTGATGATCACAGGAGAAAATAGCTCCGTCAGCGACGACGCTACCGCTTCCAGAAGGCTTCTGTCGGTGCAGAAGGAGAGGTAGGCGCCCACGGCAAAACGCGTCGCCGGAAGGGCGCCCTTCTGGCTCTTGACCAGTTCGCTGTCGAGGCCGAGCCCGGTTGCCAGTTTCAACCAGCGTGCAATGCCGCCGTTCCAGCCGTCCGTGCCGTCGTGGTCCTCGATCCGCTTGCGCCATTCGGCCCTGAATTCCGGATCGTCTGCGCGTGCGATAATCATCGCATCCTTGCGGGGAATCACGGACTGATAGCAGTATCGATTGAGCGCCCAGGCCTGCAGTTGCTCCTTCGACAACGCACCTGCGGTCATCTGGTGATGCAGGGGGTGGCGATTATGGTAGCGACTGGCGCCGACGTCGCGGAGAACCTTTTCCAGGGCCTCAGAGGAGAGACCGCCTTGTGCCGCATCAGCGAATTCGTTCACAGCACGATCTCCATTCCATCATAGGCGATCTCCCAACCGTTCTTTCGAACCGCTGCCGCTTCTGGCGAGTGGTCCTCGAGGACAGGGTTAGTATTGTTGATGTGGACATAGATGCGACGCGCGACGGCCACATCGGCTAGCGCTGCTGCCGAGCCGTCGGTGCCCGAGATCTGGATATGTCCCATGCGCTGACCTGTCTTTTGGCCAACGCCGGATGTGACCATCTCATCATCGGTATAGACGGTGCCGTCAAAGAGCAGGCAGTCGGCGTTCTGTAAGCGCTGCTTCAGATCGCTGTCGACGCGCGCGCATCCCGGAACATAGTGCGCGGCCGCCTGTGTGGCCGACGAGGAAATCTTCAAGCCGATGGTATCGCCCACCTGCGTCCCGAATGCCTTGTCTGCTTTCGTTTCGTCCTCGAGGAAGAGCGCTACCTTTCCCGGAACAGAGAAGGCCTCCACGGTGAGGCCTGTCGGTTCGTCCTTGCTGTTGAGGATAGGTGTAGGAGCATTGAGGTTAAGCTCACGTCGCTTGACGATCGACGGGTCGAGCACGTTGAAGATCGAGTTTTGTTCCAGCACATCCAGAACGCGCCGCGTCGCATAGATCCCAAAGGCCTGCCGCTCGCGCAGGCTGAGAAGCCCGGCAATATGATCGACATCGGCGTTTGTAAGAATGACCGCCGAAATCGGCGTCGAGCGAAGGGGTCCATCCGGGGCCGGCTGAAGTTCCTTGGTCGCGGCGATCTGGTCGCGGATATCCGGCGAAGCGTTGAAGACGACCCAGTCCACACCGTTCGCGCAGGCGGCGAGGCTTGATTGAGTTCTCGCCCTCAAGCCCGCAGAGCCTGCTCGTGCCCCTCGACTTAATCGGTAGTTACAATTCCACTGGGGAAATCCGCCACCGGCGGCAGATCCCAGGATCTTCAACCGCATACAAGCCTCTCCCGCACCGAAGCACTCGCTTCGGCCTCCCAAGCATCAGCAGAAACCGCCCCATCCGCGATGGCGGATGAGGCGGAGCAGATTTAGCTATTTCTTGGCAGAGAGCTGGGCGGGAAAGTAGCGTGACATTTCCATTCCCACAGCGACTGTGCACATCGCTGGCTTCTTCCATGTCTTCTTCATGTTTTTCCTCCTTCCACGTGGGTGGCCATTCGAGGCCATCCGCATCATACGCGGAATGACGCAGTATCCAACCCCAGAGCTGTCACGAATTCTTGGGCAGGCTGCTCCTGTTTTATGGGTTGAATAATCGTTGCGCTCGGTTACCTTGTCTGCGGCACCGAATACTCTTCAGGTCCGGCCTCGGTCGGAACTGAGCATCGCTTATGGAGGTAATCTGGTGCCTGTTTTGTTCCTACCGTTCGCCGTGCTCTTTCTTTCCGTTCTTTGGGGACATGCAGTTGCGCAGCAGCCTGCGAAGGAGGAATTGCAGGTCAAGCTCGGTTACCTTCGGGCATACGAGCCGCAACTCGCACTCTCTGTTCTCGATGTAGTGCCTCGCGACGAGGGCGTTGCTGGCGCCAATGTCGCAATCTCCGACAACAATACGACGGGCAGGTTTCTTGGTCAGACGTATAGCCTCGAGGTTGTCGAGGTGAAGCTGGATGCCGATATTGCGGCGGCAGCCGAGGAGTTGATGTCGAGGGGCGTGAACTACATCCTGACGGACCTATCCGCCGACCAGCTTCTCTCGATCTCCGACCTTTCCAGTGCACGCGATGTCCTGATGTTCAACGTCGGGGCCACCGACGATCGCCTGCGTGAGGAGGCGTGTCACTCCAATGTCTTTCACACGGCCCCTACACGCAGCATGCTTGCCGACGGGCTCGCCCAGTATCTGGTATGGAAACAGTGGCGTCGCTGGGTGATGATCCATGGCTCTCATGAAAGGGATAAGCTGTTCGCAGAGGCTCTTCGTCGTGCTGCCGAGCGTTTTGGCGCCGAGATCCTGCTCGAGAAGGAGTTCACCGATACCGGGACCGCCCGCAGGACCGATTCTGGCGTCGTCCAGATCCAGCGACAGATGCCGGTCTTTACGCAAGGTTTCCCCGAGCATGACGTTCTTCTGGTGGCCGACGAGAGCGAGGTCTTTGGGACCTATGTTCCCTATCGGACCTGGACGCCGCGCCCGGTAGCAGGAACTGCCGGACTGATCCCTTCTGCCTGGCATCCGGCAAGCGAGCAATGGGGTGGTACGCAGATCCAGAACAGGTTCGCCAAGGCCAACGGCCGGCGGATGTTGTGGAAGGACATGGCCGCGTGGACCGCCGTACGGGTGATCGGCGAGGCCGTCACTCGCACAGGAAGCGGCGAGGCAGGAAAGACGGCAGAGTTTCTGCGGAGCGAAGAGTTTTCGATCGCCGCCTTCAAAGGCCAGAAGCTGACGTTCCGCAAGTGGAACGGGCAGTTGCGTCAGCCAATCTTTCTCGGTGACGGTCGATCAGTGGTTTCCACCTCGCCGCAGGAGGGTTTCCTGCATCAGATCTCCGAGCTCGACACGCTTGGGATCGATCAACCGGAAACGCAGTGCGTTCTGGACTAACGGTATCAGGGACGGAGGGATAGAGAATGCTGAAAAAACTGAGCTTTCTGTCAACGGCGGTTGTGCTGGCGTTAGGCGCCAGCACGCCTGCGTCGGCATACATGGTCTATGTCTCCAATGAGAAGGACAATACGGTCACCGTGGTGGATTCCACGACCATGGAGGTGGTTCGGACTATCGAGGTGGGCCAGCGCCCCCGCGGCATCACCATCTCGCATGACGGCAAGTTCATTTACTTGTGCGCCAGCGATGATGACACGATCGAGATCATCGACACAGCGACGAACGAGATTGTGGGCTCCCTGCCCTCTGGCCCAGATCCAGAACTTTTTGTGCTCTCGCCTGATGGAAAGACGCTTTACGTCGCCAATGAGGACGACAATCTGGTGACGGTCATCGACCTCGAAACCAAGGGGGTGGTGGCCGAGATTCCGGTTGGCGTCGAGCCGGAGGGGATGGGGATCAGTCCGGACGGCAAGGCGATGGTCAATACGTCCGAGACGACGAACATGGCCCACTTCATCGATACGGCGACCAACGAGATTACGCACAACGTGCTGGTCGATTCCCGTCCGCGGTTCGCGGAGTTCAAGCCGGATAACTCCGAAGTCTGGGTGAGCGCCGAAATCGGCGGCACCGTTTCGGTGATCGACAATGAGAGCCGCGAGATCAAGCACAAGATTACCTTCGAGATAGCGGGACTTCGCTCCGAGGCCATCCAGCCCGTCGGCGTGCGGATCACCGCTGACGGGAAGAAGGCCTATGTGGCCCTCGGACCGGCCAATCGGGTGGCGGTGGTGAATGCCGAAACCTACGAGGTGGAGAAGTATGTGCTTGTCGGGCAGCGGGTCTGGCAGCTCGCCTTCACGCCGGACCAGAAGACAATCATCAGCACGAACGGTGTTTCAAACGACATCACATTCATCGATGTCGAGACCGACGAGCCGGTGCAATCGGTAACGGTCGGTGCTCTGCCATGGGGAGTGGTAGTGTCACCGCAATAACTTTCATCGTGAGTTTTCAGGAGGAGGACGAGAATGAACAACTACCGCAAATTTTCTATCGCTGCATTCATGGGGCTGATGATGGTGGTGACGCCGGCATTTTCTCAAGATGCCGATGACGATGATGACGATGAGGCACCGGCCGCCGCTGGGGCGGCGACGGAGCAGGTGACGCGGGCGAGCAAGGACGTGCCGGAACTCGTCTTGGGATCTTCCGATGACAGTTTTACGGTGAACCAGAAGGACTTCGAACTGATTGCCGGCCAAGGCTATCGGTGGAAGATCACCTCCGCTGCCGGCCTTGAGTACAAGTTTCACACAGACCTGTTCCGCAATGTCTGGATGAACCAGATCGTCATCAACGACCTTGAGGTTCACATGAACGGCGCGCCGGCCTGGCTTGAATTTGATGCGGAGGGGACGATGCAGGTTCAGTTCACCACGATCCGCCCTGGCACCTACACCTGGTCGGTGCCAGATCTGGCTGACAAAGGCATGCAAGGAACGATCACCATCAAGTAACTGGAGCAGGGAAGGCGGGATCATGCAGCATGTGAAGGCGGATGAAGCCATGGTCCCGCCCGCCGCTCTGGACGTTTCGGCCGTGAGCCACGCCTATGGTCGCAAGCCGGTTCTGTCTGGGGTTTCATTCAAGATCGCCCAAGGGCGGTTCACCGTGCTGCTGGGCCTGAACGGCGCTGGAAAGACGACGCTGTTTTCGCTGATCTGCCACCTCTTCGACGTCCGTCAGGGCGTGATCCGCATTTTTGGCCATGACATCGTACGGCAATCGGGACAGGCACTTGGCCAACTTGGCATCGTTTTCCAGGCCCGCACGCTGGACCTCGATCTCAGCATCTACCAAAACCTCGCCTATCATGCGTCGTTGCACGGGATAGGACGAACTGCAGCGAAGGAGCGGATCGGTCAGCTTCTTGCCCTAATTGGCATGAGTGAGCGTCTGCATGAAAAGGTTCGCGCGTTGTCCGGCGGACAGATGCGGCGGGTGGAGATTGCGCGGGCCCTGCTGCATCGCCCGCCTCTGCTTTTGCTCGACGAAGCCACTGTCGGGCTCGATATCCAGTCGCGGGCGGAAATCCTTGCCACCATACGAAGTCTCGTCTTGCAGGAGGGGATTAGCGTTCTGTGGGCGACGCACCTCATCGATGAGGTGGACCCCGGTGACCACGTCGTACTGCTTCATCAGGGGTGTGTTCTAGTCGATGGGAAAGTCTCCGACGTCATTGCGGACGCGGGCACAGCAGACATCGGTCAAGCTTTCGCCGCTCTGACGCAAGGGGACGTGCAGGCAAAGGAGGTGGTCCAATGACGGTGCCGTTGGACACTGACGTCATGTCCAGTGATCGCCGCGAGAGGATCAGCTTTGGTCTCGCCCATTATCTGGTCTGCTTTCGCGGTATCGTCTTCAGAGAAGCACTGCGTTTTCTCAATCAGCGCGAACGCTTCATCTCGTCTCTTGTGCGCCCTTTGCTGTGGCTCTTCGTGTTCGCGGCCGGTTTTCGACAGGTCCTCGGTGTCTCGATCATTCCCCCCTACAAAACCTATGTGCTCTACGAGGTCTACATTACACCCGGACTCTGCGGGATGATCCTGCTGTTTAGCGGCATGCAGTCCTCACTCTCCATGGTTTATGACCGGGAGATGGGCAGCATGAGGACCTTGCTGGTCAGCCCTTTCCCGCGGTGGTTCCTGCTCGTGTCGAAGCTGCTGGCCGGCGTTGCGGTTTCAATTCTGCAGGTTTACGTCTTTCTTGCGGTTGCGTGGTTCTGGGGTGTGAAGCCGCCCGCAATCGGCTACCTGTTCATTCTGCCGGCCCTCTTTCTTGCCGGTGTGATGCTGTGTTCACTCGGCATGCTGCTTTCCTCGCTGATCAAGCAGCTTGAGAATTTCGCGGGTGTCATGAACTTCGTGATCTTCCCGATGTATTTCGCCTCGTCGGCGCTTTATCCGCTTTGGCGCATTCAGGAGGCGAGCCCGCTGCTTTACAAGATCTGTCTCGCCAACCCTTTTACATATGCCGTCGAACTGACCCGGTTTGCCCTGTACGGACAGATCGACTGGCGTTCTCTGGTGGTGGTCCTGGGATGCATCCTGCTTTTTCTGGGTGGCGCGATCTACGCCTATGACCCGTCGAAAGGCCTGCTTAGCCGCAGGCAAGATGGAGGAGGAAACATATGAGACACCGGGAGAAGGTGGTGCGGACACTTATAGCCAGTGCTTTGTTCGCCGTACCAGCAACGCCGGCCCTCGCCGCCCAAGGTGATGATCCGGATTGGCCTTGCATCCAGCGCAAGGTCCCGGAGCTTTCTCTTGGACAGATCTGGAACGGGCCAGAACTACCCTCGGCGGCTGTCGATTGGTCAAAAGACGCTGCCATCGCCGGGCTTGTTGCCGAACTTGCGGCGCGTCGAGTGCCGATCGCCGAGGCAGAGCAGATGATTCGGGATTACTCAGCCCGGCTGCCCTCAACGGAGCGGCAGACGCAACTCGCCATGCTCATGCAGGGGCTTTTCGAGCACATGAACCGCGAACGGTCGCAGGTTATCAGCGGCATTGGCCGCTACGCCCATACGCAGCGCGATATGGCGGCGTCGTTGCGCGAGGATGCCTCGGCCGTTGATGCGCTGCGAGGCAAGGGCGATGCCGATGCCAATGAGATCGCTGCTCGAGACGACCAGCTTGTTCTACGCACGAGGATATTCCAGGAGCGCGTGCAATCGCTTACCTTCGTCTGCGAGGTCCCGACTTTGATCGAGCAGCGCTTGTACGCACTAGCCAGGACGATCTCGCAGACGATGGAAGAACAATGACGCAGGTCCGCTGCTACTCCGAAAACTGCTTCAGATAGGCAATGACATTGGCAAGTTCATCGTCCTTCTTGAGGCCCACGAATGCCATCTTGTTGCCCTTGATGTAGCCTTTCGGATCCCGAAGATAGGCGGAGAGGGTCTCGTCGTTCCAGACGATGCCGCTTTCTCCTGCCGCGACCATGGCGGGCGAGTACCTGAACCCCTCATGGGTGCCAGCGGTACGGCCGACAACGCCTTTGAGCGAAGGGCCGATCTTGTTGGTGTCGGCGTCGACGACGTGACACGCCTTGCATTTCGCAAACACCTTCTCGCCAGCGGCCGCGTCTTGAGCCAGACAGTGACCCGCTGACGCGACCAATAAACTGACGGTTCCCGCCATTACAGCAAGCTTCATTCCACTTCCTCCCGAAGTTCCACCCGTTGCAAGGATGCTGACAAGCAAAACGTTGCGAACAACACCCGCTGAAGGAAGGTAGACTTTCACTCAAGCGAGTCAACAGAGGCTCGTCAGGCACGATGGAGGCAAGTATGGCGACGGTTGACGCAGGGTAGCGACGGGCCTATTTTGAGACTGGCTCCTCATCGGGCACCTTGCAGAGCCATGGTGGAAACTTGCGCAGCAGATGGATGCTGCGGTTCTATTCCTGTGCATGTGCAAGGAAGGTGCTCCGGTGAATCTCGTCGATCTCGTCATCACTGTCTGTCTGTTGGCCAGCCCCAACAGCTGCCGCGACGAACATCTTTACTTCGAGAGCCAAGGCTCCCTCCTTCAATGTATGACCGCGGCGCCAAGCCATATCGCGCGGTGGTCGCAAGCGCGGCCACGGCTCAAGATCATGCGGTGGAAATGCATGTATCCTGACGGTGGCCGCGATATCTGATTGTAATGTCTGGAGGGGGTAACATGCAGACTTCGCGACGTGGATTTGGCGGACTAGCGCTGGGGCTTGTGGCGGCGAGCTTCGGATCGCGCGCGAGCGCCGCGTCTGATCTTCCCCGCATCAAGGTGGGGGTGCTGAAATTCGGAACGGTCAGTTGGGAACTCGATACCGTGAAACATCACGGTCTCGACCGGGCCAACGGCATTGATCTGGATGTGCAGAATTTCGCAGGCGAAGACGCTACCAATGTGGCGATGTTAGCCGGTGATCTCGACGTGATTGTTTCCGACTGGCTCTGGGTGTCGCGTCAGCGCTCCGAGGGCGAGGCGCTGACGCTGGCGCCTTATTCGACGGCGGTTGGCGCCATCATGGTCAAGCAAGACTCGGAGGTGAGAAACCTTACGGAGCTGGCCGGCAAGAAGATCGGTGTTGCAGGCGGCCCATTGGACAAGAGTTGGCTTCTGATCCAAGGGCTTGCGCGGCAAAATCACCAGCTCGATCTCGTGAAGGAAGCGGAGGTCGTCTACGGCGCGCCGCCCTTGCTTTCGGAGAAGGCCCTTTCCGGCGAGTTGGATGCCGTCCTGAACTTCTGGCATTTCTGTGCCAGGCTGGAGGCTAACGGCTTCCGGCGGCTGATCGGCGCTGACGATGCAGCGCAAGCCTTGGGTGCATCGGGTCCGGTGTCGGCACTTGGCTATGTGTTCCGGGAAGAGTGGGCCGAGGGGAATCGGGATGTTGCTTTGCGGTTCGTGAAGGCAAGCGGGCAGGCCAAGGCGCTGCTTGCTAGTTCCGATGCCGAATGGCAAAGGCTCGCGCCGCTGGTGAGAGCTGAGGGACGTGAGCTTGAGGTGCTGCGCGATCGATATCGGGAGGGTATTCCGCGTCGTCCTGTTGCCGAGGAGGAACGCGATGCCGCGAGACTTTATGAGGTTCTGTCCGCACTTGGCGGAGAAAAGCTCGTCGGCAAGGCGCGGGAAATGGCACCTGGCACATATTGGGCTACATTGAAGGCATGACTTCGGACGAAGATGCGACGGATGGCGGGAAGGCCAAACGCCCGACGAAGACCCGGCCCGGAACTTCGGCGCTGCTGCCAATCGGGACCACGATCGTGTCCCTGCTTGGTCTTTGTCTGGCTTGGAGCGTGATGGCGACAATCTGGCCCAGCCGGGCGCTGCCGCCTCCTGCCGATGTATGGCGCACCATGGTTGCCGAATTGATGAGTGGCGACCTCGTTTTTCACCTGATGATGACGCTATTGCGGGTCGTTGCTGCCTATGTCATTGCCATGGGCATTGGAACAGTCATCGGCATTGTTCTGGGGCGGCGTCGCCGGCTCAATTCATTTTTTGATCCCTGGCTTGTTCTCTTCCTCAACATCCCAGCGCTGGTGATCATCATCCTCGCCTATATCTGGTTCGGATTGACCGAAGCTGCAGCGGTCAGTGCCGTGGCGATCAATAAAATTCCCAATGTGGTCGTCACCATGCGCGAGGGCGCGCGTGCGCTCGATGATCGCTTCATGGAGATGGCGAGCGTCTATCGCTTAAGCGCCGCGGACCGGCTTCGCCACGTCCTCGTTCCGCAGCTGCAACCTTATTTTGCGGCGGCGTCCCGATCGGGGATCGCATTGATCTGGAAGATCGTTCTGGTGGTGGAGCTGCTGGGCCGGTCAAACGGTATCGGCTTCCAGATCTATCTTTACTTCCAGATCTTCGACGTTGCCGGCATTCTGGCGTACACTCTCGCCTTCGTTTCCGTGATGTTGATGATCGAACTCCTTTTGGTGCAGCCCCTTGAACACCGCGCAACCCGCTGGCGTCGCCGCGCCGCTTGAAGTCGAGATTTTCGAGAAGACCTTCCGCTCTTCACAAGGCGTCAGCATCGTGGCGCTGCGAGATCTCTCCTTCGAGGTCAGGCAAGGGGAATTCGTTTGTCTGCTCGGCCCTTCAGGATGCGGCAAGACCACGACGCTGCGCATCCTACTTGGTCTCGAACAAGAATATTCTGGCAGGATCAGCCTTCCAGACGGGGATTCGTTTCGAACCGCAGCGGTGTTCCAGGAGCCCTTGCTTCTGCCCTGGCGGACCGTGGAGCAAAATATTCGTTTGACCCTGCCGGCCTCCCTGAAGCAGTCATCCCTCGATGAACTCTTCGAAATCCTCGGGCTGTCGGGTCTTGAGACGCTTTACCCGGCGGAGCTTTCGCTCGGTCTTGCCAGGCGGGTCGCCCTTGCGCGGGCTTTCGCGACGGAACCTGCCATCCTATTCCTGGATGAGCCCTTTGCGTCTCTTGACGAGCCTACTGCCGAAAAATTGCGTGACCTCTTGATGACGGTCTGGTCCGCGCGACCGACGACCGCGTTGATGGTGACGCACAATCTGCGTGAGGCCTTGCTGCTGGCAGACCGAATCATTGTGCTTTCACCGCGGCCGGCGCATGTCACTGGTATCTTTGATGTGTCCGTGCCGCGCCCGGCGAGAAGTCCAGGGGCCCTCGACAGCCTGGCGATCGCGTTCCGGGAGAGGTTTCAGAATGTCGGCTGATCGCGATGCCTTCTTGAAAACGAGGGCGCAGATGCGGTACCGTTCAGAAGCAGCGAACATCTGCCTCCGCCTGTGCTCGCCGTAAGTCGCCTGTTGCAGACCTGGCGGGTGCGCTTTGGCGAAACAGAACACCTCGTTCCCCGACCAGCAAACCGAGGCTTCGAAAAGTCTCTGCTTCTTCGTAGCGCGCGTAGGGTATGATCGACGAGATTACGTCGATGGAGCAGGAACAACGTTCCAACGCCTGACGAGAGTTGCCGTTCGCTTTCATGCATCCATAAACGTAATCAACCACTGCAACCGTCGGATAATCTCCAGCGGCAGAGGCGGTCACGGCATACATGAAGGCGCAAAAAAAGCTGGTTGAAGGAAACAAAGTCTTCTTGATCGTCATCAACGCCTCCCAATGCTAGCGGAGTGGCAGAGCGGCCTCAGAGGCATAAAGCAATGTATTACCATATCATTCATGGGTAATGTTGCAATTCAATCCCGACATTTCCGCGCCTGAACTTAACTATTGCTCTGCAACAAAACTACTGCACTGCAGCATAACAGTGTATTTATCCTTGCTTCCGTAATTTTTGTGTCCTATCCTCCAACATGTCATCCGGCTTCAAGATTTTGTCTTTGGGAGGGACAAGGTTTCGTAGGCGAGTCTTGCCCGGCAGCAAAGGTGCCCTCTGCCGGGCCAGTCTAGCCGTGACACGCTGACGGAAGACAATCCCAGACAGCATGAAAACGCTCATAACCAGCGCTCGCGGGCCGGTAGGCCTATGGTGCTGAGATGACGAGCCTCGGGTGAACTGCATCGGGAGGACTTCACATGCGCCTAAACAAGACTTCTACCTTTCTATCACTGACGGCTGCCGGCTTCATGACGGCTGCCCTTGCCAGTACTGCGCTGGCCAATGACGAGCTTACTGCCCTTGCGGCAGATTCGAAGAATTGGGCCATGCCCACAGGCGATTACGCCAACCACCGCTACTCAAAGCTGAACCAGATCACAAAAGACAATGTGAAGGATCTGCAGGTAAAGTGGACCTTCTCGACAGGGGTTTTGCGCGGACATGAAGGCGGTCCATTGGTGATCGGCGACGTGATGTATGTTCACACGCCCTTCCCCAATATCGTCTACGCTCTCGATCTGAAGAACGACGGCAAGATCCTCTGGAAGTATGAGCCCCGGCAGGATCCGAACGTGATCGGCATCATGTGTTGCGACACCGTCAACCGTGGGGTCGCCTATGGGGACGGCAAGATCATTCTTAATCAGGCGGACACGACCGTCGTAGCATTGGACGCCAAGACGGGAGAGGTCGTCTGGTCCGTCAAGAACGGCGACCAGATTGATGGTGGCAAGGGTGAGTCGGGTACGGCTGCTCCCATGGTCGTCAAGGACAAGGTCATTATCGGCGTTTCGGGAGCGGAGTTCGGCGTTCGCGGCTGGACGGCCGCTTATAATCTGAAGGATGGATCGCTCGCCTGGAAGGCCTATTCGATGGGCCCGGATGCCGAAACGCTCATCGATCCGGAGAAAACCACTCACCTCGGCAAGCCTGTGGGTCCAGATTCAGGTACGAACACCTGGGAAGGCGAACAGTGGAAGACGGGTGGCGGGACCACGTGGGGGTGGTTTGCCTATGATCCGAAGAGCAACCTGGTGTTTTACGGGACGGGCAACCCTTCGACATGGAACCCAGTACAACGTCCCGGCGACAACCGCTGGTCCATGACATTGATGGCGCGTGACGCCGATACCGGTGTGGCCAAGTGGCTCTACCAGATGACGCCTCACGATGAGTGGGACTATGACGGGGTCAACGAGAATATCCTCGTGGACGCCATGGAGATCAATGGCGAGAAGCGCGACGTTCTCGTGCATTTCGACCGCAACGGCTTCGCCTATACGCTCGACCGAAACAGCGGCGAGCTGCTGGTGGCGAAGAAATACGATCCCAAGGTCAACTGGGCGACGGAAGTCGTCATGGATCCCAAAAGCGATCAGTATGGTCGACCGCAGGTTGTTGCGCAGTATTCCACCCATCAGAACGGTGAGGATACCAACAGCACGGGCATCTGCCCGGCTGCGCTAGGAACCAAGGATCAGCAGCCAGCCTCCTACTCGCCAAAAACTGGGCTGTTCTACGTGCCGACGAACCATGTCTGCATGGATTATGAGCCTTACAGAGTGAGCTATACGGCGGGCCAACCGTATGTGGGCGCTACCGTATCGATGTATCCGGCCCCGGACAGCCATGGTGGCATGGGCAACTTTATCGCCTGGGACGCTGCCAAGGGGGAGATTGTCTGGTCCAAGCCCGAATTGTTCTCGGTCTGGTCAGGAGCGCTCGCCACCGACGGTGACGTGGTGTTCTACGGCACGCTCGAAGGCTACATCAAGGCGGTCGATCTAGACGGAAACGAACTCTACAAGTTCAAGACTCCGTCCGGCATCATTGGCAACATCAACACGTTCGAGCACGGCGGCAAACAGTATATCGCGGTTTTGTCGGGCGTCGGTGGCTGGGCAGGTATTGGCTTGGCCGGCGGTCTGTTGGCGCCGGAAAATGCGGCAGCATGGCATGGCGCCGTCGATCAGGGCCGCGAGCAGGGTGACGAAAGCCAGGTTGTCGGAACAGCCGGCCTGGGTGCTGTGGGCGGTTATGCTGCGCTTGCAGACTATACCACGCTCGGAGGCCAGCTGACAGTTTTCGGCCTGCCGGACTAACGGCTCAAATGAGCTGCCGGGCTGCGTCATGACGCGGCCCGGTGGCACTCCAGCCGGCAATCGCGTCCTTGGTTGCCAGATGTATGCGTCCCCAGTGGCCATACACAGACTTTGTGAGCATGAGGTCGCTTGATGAATTCCCGTATTCTAGCCTTCGCCTTCAGTGCCATCCTTGTTTCCATCCCCAACCTCGCCGCATCGGCCGATACGAAGGAGAAGGCTGCCGCCGTCACTGAAGAAGACGGCAAATTCTTTGATGCAGAGGGAACGCCTACGTTCAAGATCGAAAACGGCAGCGTCGATTGGTACACGTTCAGTGGGTATCGGCGCTACCACTCAGACTGTCACGTCTGCCACGGACCGGATGGTGTCGGGTCAAGCTATGCTCCCGGCCTCGCTGCCAGCATGAAGACCATGGACTATGGGACATTTCTCTCGATTGTCGCGGAAGGCCGCCAAAACGTCGGTGGCGGGAAGGAGAACGTCATGCCGGCGTTTGGCGACAACAAGAACGTTTATTGTTACCTGGACGATATCTATGTCTACCTTCGGGCGCGCGCTGTCGACGCAGCTCCACGAGGTCGTCCGCCTAAGAAAGCCGATAAGCCGCAAGGGGCGAAAGACTACGAAGCATCTTGCATGGGAGGCTGAGATGGGAAGTGCCTTCCGAAAGACGTATGCCTGCGCTCTCCTTCTGGCGTGTGCAGCCCTGGTCTATCCGTTGCAGTCCCACGCACAGACCGCGGGACTGGGGGCAGCCGGCGAATTGGTCGATCCCCAAGTCCTGCGCGTTTGCGCGGACCCCTCCAACATGCCCTTCACCGACCAAAGCGGCGAAGGGTTCGAAGATAAGCTTGCCAAGATGGTGGCCACCGCAACGGGACGAAGCTCGGTTGCCTATACCTGGTTTCCTTCCATTACCGGGTTCGTGCGAAACACGCTCGGCGCCAATCGCTGCGACATCATCATGGGGTATGCGCAAGGCGACGAACTCGTGCAGAACACCAATGCCTATTATCGGTCTTCGTATGTTCTCCTTTACAAGAAGGATGGGGAGCTTTCTGGTGTTGAAACACTCAGGGATCCGCGGCTCGCAGACAAACGGATCGGGGTTGTCGAGGGGACGCCGCCCTCGGCCAACATGGCGGCCGCCAAGTTGATGCGCAAGGCAAAGGTCTACCCGTTGATGGTGGACACGCGCGTTGCGCCGTCCATGGCCGAGGTGATGATCCGCGATATGCTCAACGGTGTTATCGATGCAGCCGTGATCTGGGGGCCGATGGCCGGCTATTATGCCGACAAGTCCGGCGCCGACCTGGCCGTCGTGCCCTTGGTCAAGGAGAAAGGCGGCCAGCGCATGACCTATCGCATCACCATGGGCGTGCGGCCGTCGGACCAGCAGTGGAAGCGCACACTCAACGCTTTCCTGCGCGACCACCAGGCCGAGATCAACAAATTGCTGCTGGAGTACCATGTGCCGTTGCTCGACGAACGAGACCAGACGATCACGCAATGATGCTCGATTGCGCGGTTGTCCGTAAATAGGTGACAACAAGTTCTTTTATGTGCCGAAAATCTAGCAGGCCGACGATGACTGAAGCTGGTCCGGATGTGACCGGAAGGGACGCGAAAGGATAAAGAATATGGATGTCCGTGCCGCCGTTGCCGTTCAAGCGGGAAAGCCGCTCGAGATCATGACCGTTCAGCTTGAAGGACCCAAGGCCGGCGAGGTGCTGATCGAGGTGAAGGCAACCGGCATCTGTC
>CAYNED010000006.1:11914-31531 GCA_964396135.1 uncultured Neorhizobium sp. | reverse complement strand
GCTCTCGGCCGCGTCGGCCTGCTCGGCTTCGAGGCCCGGCCCTATCCCTCCCTTTCAGGCGGCGAGCAGCAACGGGTTCAGTTCGCCCGGGCCTTGGCCCAGGTCCCGGACGCGGTCGTCGATGGGTTGCCGCGGGCTCTCTTCCTCGACGAACCGACGGCTAGCCTCGATCTCGGTCACCAGATCTCCGTGCTGGAAGTGGCCCGCGAGTTCGCAAGCGCCGGGGGGATCGTGCTGGCGATCCTGCACGACCTGAACCTGGCAGCCGAGTTTGCCGATCACCTCGTCGTCCTCGATCAGGGGAGGGTGGTCGATGCGGGGGGCAGCCTGAACACCGTCAGCGACGGCACGATCGGGCG
The DNA here is from genome assembly GCA_964396135.1 of uncultured Neorhizobium sp. Classification (GTDB taxonomy): domain Bacteria; phylum Pseudomonadota; class Alphaproteobacteria; order Rhizobiales; family Rhizobiaceae; genus Neorhizobium. The sequence goes on along the minus strand of CAYNED010000006.1, from coordinate 31,172 downwards.
GGTCTATGGAATATCCGGTGCCGTTGGCCGGCTGCCCGCCGCCCATATCCCGTTCGTGCTGCCGCAGTCGCGGCACCGCTGACGGAGGGCCTTGTCAGGCACCGGGCTCCGGCCGGCTGACGACGAAGATCGCCGGGACGATCATGATGACCGCCACCAGAACCGCCCGCCCCGCTGGCGGCGAGGTCCCGAACCAGAAGAGCGCGTAGCTTGCCGCCATCATGATGACGGCGGCCGTCTTCGCCTTGCGCGGGATAGCGCCTCTTTCCCGCCAATCGCGCAGCGGCTTGCCGAATCTCGGATGTTCGAGCAGCCAAGCTTCCAGCCGCGGCGAGGAGCGCGCAAAGCAGGCGACCGCCAGGATCAGAAACGGCGTCGTCGGCAAAACCGGTAGAAAGGCACCGAGGATGCCGATCACCACAAGCAGCCAACCCAGACCGAGATAGACGATGCGCATGCAGACCTTTCGAAGCGGCTGGGGTCTCCAGACCTGGCACATCCATGCTGCCGGCGGACCTGCCGGCCATATGATCACCTGCAGGCGCAAATTCAATCCGATCGAAAATCGGCAGGATGTGAATAGTGGCGCCAATCTGGGTCTGCGGCATTGGCAAGCGCGCCACCATTGTCGATAAACGGCAAGATGTTTGATGCAGGAGATCCGCCTTGGCCAAGATGATCCATTCGATGATCCGTGTGCTGGACGAAGCGCGCTCGCTCGATTTCTACGAGAAGGCGTTCGGCCTGACGGTCGCCGAGCGCGTGGCCTTTGACGGTTTCACGCTGATCTACCTCGCGAATGAGGAGACGGGTTTCGAACTCGAGCTGACGGTCAATGGCGGGCGAGAAGAACCCTACAACCTCGGGGACGGCTACGGGCATCTTGCCGTATCGGTCGAGGATGCGGAGGCGGAACACAAACGTTTCACCGATCTCGGCCTCACCACCGGCAAGTTGGTCGAGATGCCGCATGACGGCAAGCCGTTTGCCCGTTTCTTCTTCGCCACCGATCCAGACGGCTACAAGATCGAGGTGCTGCAGCGCGGCGGCCGGTTCAAGTAGAGGTCGTGATGGTCGAGGGAGTCAAGCTGGAGGAGAGCTGGAAGCAGGCGCTGGCGTCTGAATTCGACGATCCTTACATGAGCGCGTTGCGCGGCTTCCTCACCAAGGAGAAGGCTGCCGGGAAGCGGATCTTCCCCAAGGGCAGCGAATACTTCCGGGCGCTCGATCTCACGCCGCTGGATCAGGTGAAGGTCGTCATCCTCGGACAGGACCCCTATCACGGCAACGGCCAGGCGCACGGGCTGTGCTTTTCCGTGCAGCCGGGCGTGCGCATCCCGCCCTCGCTCGTCAACATTTACAAGGAACTGCAGGCGGACCTCGGCATCGCGCCGGCGAGCCATGGTTTCCTTGAGCATTGGGCGAAGCAGGGCGTGCTGCTCCTCAACAGCGTCCTGACGGTGGAGGAGGCGCGTGCGGCTTCGCACCAGGGCAAGGGCTGGGAGCGGTTTACGGATGCCGTGATCCGCATCGTCAATGAGCGATGCCACGGCGTCGTCTTCATGCTTTGGGGCTCCTATGCCCAGAAGAAGGCGGCCTTCGTCGACAAAGAACGCCACCTCGTGCTGCGGGCACCACACCCGTCGCCGCTCTCGGCCCATAACGGCTTCTTCGGGTCCCGGCATTTCTCACAGGCAAACACGTTCCTGGAGCAGCGAGGAAAGACGCCGATCGACTGGCAGCTCCCTCCCTTACGCAAGGTATGAACATGTTGATCCGAGACGTCGCCATATGCTGAACGATGCGTTCGGAAGGGGTTCCCTAGGCATGCGCACTGTCTCTCGCCACATATGGAACCAGACAAGGCTCATTGAGCCAGAAAGGGTTCTGACATGATCAACCAGATCAAGGGACTGCACCATGTAACATCCATGGCCGCGAGTGCCTCCGCTAACAATCGCTTCTTTACCGATACGCTGGGGCTAAGGCGGGTGAAGAAGACCGTCAACTTCGACGCGCCTGACGTGTACCACCTTTACTATGGCGACGAGATCGGGACGCCGGGGTCAGTGATGACGTACTTCCCGTTTCCGCACATTGCCCGCGGTCGTCCCGGCACCGGCGAAGTCGGAACGACGCTGTTCTCCGTTCCGGAAGGTTCGTTCGGTTTCTGGACCGATCGCCTCACCAAGGCGGGTGTTGCCGGTTTGAAGACAGACACGGCCTTCGGAAACAACCGCCTTCACTTTTCCGGACCGGACGGCGATGGCTTTGCCCTCGTCGAAGCCAAGGATGATCCGCGCTCCGGCTGGACCGGCAATGGTGTCGGGGATAACTACGCCATCCGCGGCTTCCATTCCGCGTCCTTGCGTCTTCGCGACGACGGAGCGACGGCGGAGCTTTTGAAATACATGGGGTATCAGGAACTGGAAAGTCAGGAAGGCGTCCGACGCTTCGGCATTCCCGGTGGCAACGGGGCAGATATCATCGATATCGAGACGATGCCGAACATCAGCGACGCACGGCTTGGCGCCGGCTCTGTCCATCACATCGCGTTTGCCGTCGACGATCGGGAAAAGCAGCTGGAAGTCCGCAAGGCACTGATGGAGACCGGCTATCAGGTGACGCCGGTCATCGACCGCGACTATTTCTGGGCGATCTACTTCCGCACGCCGGGTGGCGTACTGTTTGAGATCGCCACGAACGAACCCGGCTTCGACCGCGACGAGGATACCGCGCATCTTGGCGAGGCGTTGAAGCTGCCAAGTCAGCACGCGCATCTGAGACCGATGCTTGAAGAACAGCTCGAACCGCTGGAGGCCTGAAGCGTTAGGCCCTCCCAAGGAGTTTGTGATGAGTTACGACAGTTACATCCACCGCGCCAAGCCAGCTGGCGCTTCCGGTGCACCGATCCTCTTCGTCTTTCACGGCACGGGCGGGGACGAGAACCAGTTCTTCGACTTCGGCAGCTGTCTGCTGCCGAATGCGACGGTGATCTCGCCGCGCGGTGACATTTCCGAGCATGGTGCCGCCCGCTTCTTCCGGCGCAAGGCCGAAGGTCTCTATGACTGCGAGGATCTGGCGCGGGCGACCAAACGCATGAGCGAGTTCGTGTCGGCCAATCGTGAACGTTATGAGGCCGGACCCGTGGTCGGACTCGGGTTTTCGAATGGAGCCAACATTCTGGCAAGCGTGCTGATGGAACAGCCGGGGCTCTTTGATGCAGCCGTGCTGATGCATCCCCTCATTCCATACGAGCGGGACGTCCAGCCGGTATCGGCCAAGACGCGTGTGCTCGTCACGGCAGGGCAGAACGATCCTATTTGTCCGGTGCAGTTGACCACCCAGCTTGCCGACTACTTCCGCCGACGGGATGATGAGGTGGAGCTCGAATGGCATCCTGGCGGCCACGAGCTACGGCAAAACGAAATTGAGGCGGCCAAGAAATTCCTGAGCCCATACAGAGGGTAAGAGGGATCTAAGTCGATCAGGTCCTTTCTCGTTCCCACGGTCGCTGTCGCAGCGCATGTGGCCAGCCCCTTCTCAGATAGGTCCCAGTTGCTCTAAGCTAGGCGGCGGCCGTTTGGCCGCCACAGAGGGGTTATCAATGAAAACACTGCTCGCATCGACCGCTTTCGCCACCATTGTCGCGTTCTCGTCCTTCGCCTTTGCGCAAGACGCAGAGATCCGTATCGCGACCGAGGGTGCTTACCCACCCTTCAACTTCACAGACACGGACGGGTCACTAAAGGGCTTCGACGTCGACATAGCCAACGCACTTTGCAAGGAGATGAAGGCGAAGTGCGCGATTGTGGCACAGGACTGGGATGGAATCATTCCCGGACTGATGGCGAACAAGTATGACGCCATCATTGCTTCCATGAGCGTCACGGAAGAACGCAAGCAGCAGATCGACTTCACCAACAAATATTACACCACGCCACTCGCCGTCGTCGCGCCAAAGGACACGGGCTTGAAAGGCGTTTCTGTCGAAGACCTGGAGGGTAAATCGGTTGGCGCACAGGCATCGACCACACAGGCCAACTACGCCACGGATGTCTACGAGAAGGCCGGTATCGACGTGAAGCTTTATCCGACGCAGGAAGAAGCGGCAGCAGACCTGCAGAACGGCCGTATCGATGCGCTGATTTCGGACAAGTTCGTTGTTGTCGACTGGCTGAATGGGGAGGGCAAGGATTGCTGCGCCATGATCGGCGATGTTCCCGGTACCGAGACGGAAGCGGGTATCGGTCTCCGCAAGGGAGAGGACGAGTTGAAGGAACGCTTCAACAAGGCAATTGACGCCATCGTCGCCAATGGCACCTACGGCAAGATCGTCGCCAAGTATTTTCCATTCGATATCTACTGATCGTCTGGAGTTTGCGAAGATGCCGCCGCGGTCCTGCGCGGCGGCTTCTTTTCAGTAGCCGCAGGAGCGCAGCTGCGCCTCATATTTCTGTGCAATCGCGGCTGAGCGCTGCGCGCCCTTGCGGGCGGTCGAGGTGAAGGATCCGCGCGAGTAGCCGGCATGGCCTGTGTAATAGGCGAGATAGAGGTTGTAGCTGTCGTTTCGTGGGATGCCGTTCTTGACGCTGCTGCGGTTGTGATACCAGCCGACGAAGTGGATGGCGTCGCCGAAATCACTGCGGCGGGCGGACCAGCGTCCGGTGGCGCGCTGGTATTCCACCCAGGTTCCGTCCAGTGCCTGTGCATAGCCGTAAGCCGAAGACTGGCGTTTCCAGGGGATGAAACCGAGGAGCTTTTTGCGCGGCGGACGAGCGTTCGCCCGGAAGCCGGACTCGGTGTAGATCGTTGCCATCAGGATCGGGACGGGGACCCCAAATTCGCGCTCGACCTTCTTCGCCTCCCTCGACCAATTGTTGAACAGGCCGTCGCGTTGCTCGAAGATCGCGCAGGCATTGTTGATCCGTTCGGGGGCTGACGCGCAGGCTGAGAGTAACAGCAGGAGCGCGATGGAAAACGCAATACGCATCGCTAGACCTCTTGAGTGAGCAAGAGTCATGGCGCGTAAAATTTAACGAAAAGTTTAAAGACGAGGTCTGGCTCAGGGGGAAGCGGGTTTCCACCGTTCGGCGATCGCGATTCCACCAAGCGCAAGCACCAGCGCCGCAATGTGGAACATCTGGAGATCCTCGCCAATGATGGCGACGGAGAGCAGCGTCCCGAAGACTGGGATCAGGTTGATGAACAGGCTGGCGCGGTTGGGGCCAATCCCTTCAACCCCCTTGATGTAGAGGACCTGGGCGAGCAGCGAGGCGAAGAGGGCCGTGTACATGACGATGACCCAACCTTCAGCGTCGGGCCAGATGGATGCGTCGTTGGCATGCTCCCAAAGAGCAAGGGGAACCGTCGTCAGAAGTGCAAAGAGCGCGGGGATGGCCATCAGCGTGCGCCAGTCGATGAGCGGCTTCCACCGCAGCGAGACGGTATAGATCGCATAAGCCACGACTGCGATCAGCATCAGGGCATCGCCGTAGTTGACGGTCAGCTCCAGAAGCGAGGCGAGATCGCCATGGGCCGCCGTCAACGCAACCCCGACAAGCGTCATCGAAAATCCGAGGATCTGCGCAAGCGAGACACGCATCCGAAACAGAATGAAGTTGATGATGAAGATCAGCATCGGGATGCCGGCCTGTTCGATCGCGACATTGATGGCGGTGGTGTACTTGAGCGCCGTGTAAAGCGTCGCGTTGAAGGTCGTATAGCCGATGATTCCGTAGAAGATGAGGATCGGCATACGTTTCCTGACCACCGGCCAGTCCTTGATCAACTGCGGAACGGAGATGGCGAAGATGATCGCGACCGCAATCCCCCAGCGCCAAAAGGTCAGCATCATTGGGCTGACGTGCCCGATTGCGAGCTTGCCGGCCACTGCGTTGCCGCCCCATGACAATGTCGCGATGACAAGACAGAGATATGCCTTCTTATGCAAGGGGAGACTCCATCGGGGACGGGGGAGGGGCAGATCAGGTCGAAGGCTGATAGACCGCAGATTTGTGGTTTGTCACGCAAAAACCGCTTTTGTCGCGACAAACGGTTCGCTTTCCTTGGATCTTGGCTTTATAGATGCGCCGGTTTGAGTGGGCGCAAAAGCTTGCGCGGAAATAGGAAGCAAAGAGATGACGAACGTCGTGGTGGTCGGTTCCCAGTGGGGCGACGAGGGCAAGGGCAAGATTGTTGATTGGCTGTCCGAGCGCGCCGACATCGTCGTACGGTTCCAGGGCGGACACAATGCGGGCCATACGCTCGTCATCGACGGCGTGTCCTACAAGCTTTCGCTTCTCCCCTCGGGCGTCGTGCGTCCCGGCAAGATGGCCGTCATCGGCAATGGCGTCGTGGTGGATCCGCATGCCCTGATCGCCGAGATCGAGAAGCTCGCCAAGCAGGGCGTGACCATCACTCCCGAGAACCTGCGCGTTGCCGACAATGCGACGCTGATCCTGTCGCTCCACCGGGAGCTCGACGGAATGCGCGAGGATGCGGCATCCAACAGCGGCACGAAGATCGGCACGACCCGCCGTGGCATCGGCCCGGCCTACGAGGACAAGGTCGGTCGTCGGGCCATCCGCGTCATGGACCTCGCCGACCTCGACACGCTGGGTGGCAAGGTCGACCGGATACTGACGCACCACAACGCCATCCGCCGCGGCCTTGGCGCTCCGGAAGTCTCCTATGAAGCGATCATGGAGGAACTGACATCGGTTGCCGACCGGATCCTGCCGTTCCGCGAGACCGTCTGGCTGCTCCTCGACAAGGAGCGCCGCAAGGGCGCCCGCATCCTGTTTGAAGGTGCGCAAGGCTCGCTTCTGGACATCGACCACGGCACCTACCCCTTCGTCACCTCGTCCAATACTGTGGCTGGCCAGGCGGCTGCCGGCTCCGGCATGGGCCCAGGCGCTCTCGGCTATATTCTCGGCATCACCAAGGCCTATACGACCCGCGTTGGCGAGGGTCCGTTCCCGACGGAGCTACATGACGAAATTGGCCAGTTCCTTGGCGAAAAGGGCCACGAGTTTGGCACCGTCACCGGGCGCAAGCGTCGTTGCGGCTGGTTCGATGCCGCGCTGGTTCGCCAGTCCGTTGCAACCAATGGCATAACGGGTATCGCGCTGACGAAACTCGATGTGCTGGACGGTCTGGATGAGCTGAAGATCTGCGTTGGCTATAGGCTCGACGGCCAGGAAATCGACCATCTTCCGGCCAGCCAGGCGGCTCAGGCTCGTGTCGAGCCGATCTACGTGACGCTGGAAGGGTGGAAGGGATCGACGGTCGGCGCCCGCAAGTGGGCCGACCTGCCGGCACAGGCGATCAAGTATGTTCGCCAGGTGGAGGAGTTGATAGGAGCGCCGGTGGCCCTACTTTCCACAAGCCCCGAGCGGGACGACACGATACTTGTGACTGACCCGTTTGAAGACTAATGTTTGAGTTTATTGATTATCATTTGGTGAATGAACCAATGATCATGAGAAAGTGCTGATGGCAGATTTTGTTGCGGTGATCCGCCGCGCCGTCGATGGTCTGGCGAAGAATACGCCAGAGATGCGCGAGAAGGTGTACGACAAGGCACGTGGCGCAGTCCGGCGGCAGCTTGAGAATATGAAGCCGGCACCGCCGGAGACGATGATCCATCGACAGATGGACAAGCTCGAAGCTGCGATTCTCTCGGTCGAGGCCGAACATGCTGAGGCGCTGCCGGCCGAAGAAGCCGTGGCGGCTCCCGCCTTTGCGCCTGAACCAGTTTACGACGACGAGGCGCCGGTTGCGGAGCCGACAACACAGGAAGTCTATGAGCCTGAAGCTGCTGTTCCTGCACAGTGGCCGGAGGAGCCGTCCGCTCCGCCGCCTGTTGCGGAAGAAGCGTATGTTTCACCCGAAGAGCCGTACCCGGCTCACGAGGATGTCCCCGTTGCCTATGCTGAGCCTTCGCTCGATCGCTCGGCGGAGCAGCAATACGAGGGGGCTCCTTCTGTCGACCAGCAGTCAGACGAACAGAGCTACCAACCATCTGTCGGTGTAGATCCCGTCGAAGAGCCCTGGAATCATGGCGAAGGGAACGGCAGCTATGGCGTGACAGAGCCTGTCGATCATTACCCGCAGGACCCGGCTGCGGGGGCCCAAGCCTCTCCCGAGCCGATCGGCCTTTGGCCTTCCTCTGAAGCGGAGCAGCCGCCAGTAGGCGAGCCAGCCGCAGAATCTTATCCTGAGGACGATCATTCGACCTGGACCTCATCGGATGCCAGCCCTGTGGAGGCTTCTCCGCCGGTTTGGCATGATGAGCCGGTGGCAGCAGGCGCTCCAGTCAATGAGGACGCCTGGCAATGGCCGGAGGAGACGCCGCAACAGCCGGAGGAGAGCTGGCAGGGTGTTCCGGATCTGGCCCCGGAGGCGAGCACTACGACTGTACCGGAATCCGTCGAGGCTCACTTCGAAGAACAAACCTACGTCGGCGCTTCGTCTGTCCGGATGCCCTCCACTGAGGATTTTCCACCTTTCGATCACGTCGTTGCGGGGGAGGATCAGGCCGCTACGCACGGAACATTCGACGATAGCCTGCGCAACCCAGCTGCCCTCGGTGCCGCCGGGATTGCCACTGCGTCGGATGCGGCCAAGGATCCTTGGGAAGATATCGAAGGGCTGATCGGTTACAACCAGAACGCCATGCCCGCCGGTGATCGAGGCGAGGCGCCGGCTGATATGGATGCGGATGCCGACATGGTTCCGCCTCCGCCGCGGCCCTATCGCGTTGCACCGAAGAAGCGCAACTATACCGCGCCCATCCTGGCGTTGATCGGCCTCATCGTCATTGCTGCCGCCGGCTATGGATTGTGGCTCAACCGGGACGCGCTGAACGAGCTGGTTGGACTGGGGGAGCCCCCAGCGGCGACGGAACCTGCAACGGATGCTTCACAAGCTCCGGCTGAAACCGCGCAGGCACCCGAAACCGAAGCTTCAGCTCCAGCCGAGCCGACTTCAGAAGGCGAAGCGACCGCACCCGTTGCGGAAGAGGTTGCAGGTACCTCCAAGTTCACCCAGCGGCTGCTGGCGGATGGAACCGAAGTTGACGAGGGGGCCGGACCTGCCGAAGTCACCGGAGCCGGCCAGTCGGTAGCGCAGCTGAATGCCCCGCCTGCCACGCCGGCAGATAACGGCGCTGAAGCAGGGGCGGCACCGGCCGGCGCAGCCGGAGCAACCGAGCCTTCGGCCACACCGGAAGATGCAGCCGCGCTCGCTGGAGAGAAGATGTTCCTTTATGAGGAGCGTGTGGGGCAGACGGCGCCGACGGCAATTGAAGGCACGGTCGCCTGGTCGCTGCAGCGCGAGGCAAACACCGGCGGCGCCCAGGAGCCGGTTGTGCAGGGACGGGTGAATGTGCCCGGCCGCGGCTTGACGGCGCTCATCACCTTCAAGCGCAACACCGACGCCTCACTGCCGGCAAGCCATCTGATCGAGATCGTTTTCGCCGTGCCGCCAGGGTTCGAGGGCGGCGCCATCGACAGCGTGCAGCGGATTGCGATGAAGCAGACCGAGCAGGATCGCGGTGACGCGCTCATTGCGGTTCCAGCCAAGATCACGGACGACTTCCACATGATCGCGCTGAATGACTTCCCGGACGCACGCGCTACCAATCTTGAGCTCCTGCGCAGCCGCAACTGGATGGATGTTCCGCTCGCCTACCGCAACGGGCGCCGGGCGCTTCTCACCCTGCAGAAGGGCGAGGACGGAATGCGGGCCTTCAATGACGCCATCCGTGAATGGCAGGCCTTGAGCAGCAACGGCAACAACGGCCAATAACAAAAAGCCGGCGGAGAGCTCCGCCGGCTTTTTGCTTTTCTATGTCCTGGCTGTTTTACGCTTACGCGTCAACGACGCGAAGAGCCTGTGCCTGCGCCAGGGCTTCCTTCTGGACGGCATCCTGGACCTTTTCAAAGGCTCTTACTTCGATCTGGCGCACCCGTTCGCGGCTGATGTCGAATTCTGCCGACAGTTCTTCCAGGGTGATTGGGTTTTCTGCCAGCCGCCGAGCCTCGAAGATACGCCGCTCGCGGTCATTGAGGACGTTCATGGCCTTCGCCAGCATCCGTCGACGCGTTTCCAGTTCGTCCTGTTCAATGAGAACCTGTTCCTGGCTTTCGTTCTCGTCGACAAGCCAATCCTGCCACTGGCCGGACTCCCCTTCCGTGGCACGGATCGGCGCGTTCAGCGATGCGTCCCCGGACAGGCGGCGGTTCATGGAAACCACTTCCTCTTCCGACACATTCAGCTTGGTTGCAATCTCCGCCACCTGGTCAGGCTTCAGGTCACCCTCGTCGATGGCCTGGATCTTGCCCTTCATGCGACGAAGGTTGAAGAACAGGCGCTTCTGATTAGCGGTGGTGCCCATCTTCACCAGCGACCACGAGCGCAGGATGTATTCCTGGATCGAGGCCTTGATCCACCACATGGCGTAGGTCGCAAGGCGGAAGCCACGCTCGGGATCGAATTTCTTGACCGCCTGCATGAGGCCGACATTGCCTTCGGACACGACCTCGCCGATGGGGAGACCATAGCCACGATAGCCCATCGCGATCTTCGCCACGAGGCGGAGATGGCTCGTCACCATCTGGTGTGCCGCGTCACGGTCCCCGTGTTCGGCATAGCGCTTGGCGAGCATATATTCCTGCTGCGGCTCAAGCATCGGAAATTTACGGATTTCGTCGAGATAGCGGTTGAGACCGCCTTCACCGGCGGTAATCGACGGCAGTGTATTACGGGCCATGAAGCACCCCCTTTGTGATCTGTATTCCTGGCTCCCTCTTCACGAGCGACAGGCGCTGAGGCGAGCCAAACGGCGTAGGTCATTCGACCCCACACCGACCCAATTGCCAGATAAGTGCGGCGGAACAGTGATTCAAGGCTCAAGGAAACGTTACATCATTACAAGTTGGTAATGGATCTTCAGGAGCGTAACCCTTCCGTAGTGCCTCCACCAGTTCGCGCATATCATCCGGCATCGGCGCGTGGAACTCCATCACCTCTCCGTTGCGCGGGTGTTCGAACGCCAGGAGATAGGCGTGCAGTGCCTGGCGATGGAACGTCTTGACAACCGTCCTTGCGGGTTCCGGCAGAAGGTTCACCTTCGTGCGAAAGCCGGCGCTGTAGTCGGGGTCGCCAACAAGGGGGCATCCGATATGGGCCATGTGAACGCGGATTTGGTGAGTACGGCCGGTTTCCAGCTGGCATTCCACCAGCGACGCCAGCGCCGTCGCGTCAGCCTTCTCATGGAAGCGCTCCAGAACCTCGTAATGTGTCACCGCTTCCCGTGCGTCATTGCCGCCCTCCTGTTTGACTGCCCTCTTGGTCCGGTCGCCAGAGCGACCAAGCGGCGCGTCGATCGTCCCGCGCAGTTGCTTCGGCCGGCTCCAGACAAGAGCGTGGTAGGCGCGCTCCAGCGGGCCTGTGCGACCATGGTCTGCAAACTGTGCCGCGAGATGCCGATGGGCCGCATCATTCTTGGCCGCGACCAGCACGCCGGTGGTATCCTTGTCCAGCCGGTGGACGATCCCGGGTCTGCGGACGCCGCCGATACCGGAAAGACTATCGCCGCAATGGTGGATGAGGGCGTTGACGAGCGTCCCGGTCCAGTTGCCAGCACCGGGATGGACGACGAGCCCGGCGGGCTTGGCAATGACGATGACGTCGGCATCCTCGTAAAGGACGTTGAGCGGAATATCCTCACCCTTGGGTTCCGGATCTTCCGGTTCGGGCAGTGTGATCGTTACTTCGTCTCCCGGCGTCACCTTTTTCTTCGGCTCGGTGCAGACGGTACCGTTAAGAAACACGGCGCCCTGCTCGATGAGGCTTTTGATGCGGCTGCGGGAGAATTCTCCTTCCAGAGTGGCGGTGAGCCAGGCGTCCAGTCGCCCTTCCGCGTCGTCTCCTGCCACCAGCACTTTCCTTGGCAGCTCCGCTTGTTTAAAGGGATCGTTCATTCAATGGACCCGATAGCAGCAAGGACACTCAGCAATGGCAAATCCTGATCTCGACGAACAGGAAGAACCGCTTGATCCGGCAATGGAAAGGATCCGCCGGAAGATGGTGCTGCTGCAGCTCGTTTCGGGCGGGATTTTGTTTGTCTGCTTTATGGCGGTCCTTGCGGCGGTTGTCTATAAGGTCGCGCAACGGCCCGATGCCGCGCCGGTCGCCTCTACCGGCCTCAACGTGCCCGCCGATCAGCCGCTCGCGTCGTCGGTAAGCCTGCCGCAGGGCTTTCAGGTGCAGTCGGTCTCTCTCTCTGGTAGCCAGATGCTGTTCTACGGCGTGATCGGTGGTCAGCAGAAGGCTCTGGTTTTCGATCTTACAGTGGGCCGGATCGTCGCTGATGTAACGGTCGGAACAGCCCCCTGACGGCGATGAAGGCCAGCCTCATCCGGATCGACCACGCCGATGATCCGCGGGTGGCGGAGTTTCAGGGTATTCGCGAGCGCGACCTCACCGGACGGCAGAACCGCTTCATCGCCGAGGGCACCGTGGTGCTCAGAATGCTTTCTACAGCACATGCGCAGGGAGGCGATTTCGTTGCCGAAAAGATCCTGCTTCTCGAAAATCGGGTTTCGGGTCTCACGGAGGAACTGGCTGCGTTCCCGGCGGATGTGCCCGTTTACGTTGCGAGTGCTGCGGTTCTCGATGCCATTGCCGGTTTCCATCTGCATCGCGGGGTTCTTGCCTTGGGATATAGGCGCCGGCAGCGGGAGGCCGAGGAGCTGATTGCGACACTGTCGCAAACCGCTTTGGTGGTGGTGGCCGCAGGCATTTCCAACCACGACAATATCGGCTCGATCTTTCGAAACGCGGCAGCCTTCGGTGCAGATGCGCTCCTCTTGGATGAGACCTGCTGCGACCCGCTCTATCGCAAGTCACTGCGGGTGTCGGTGGGTGCCGTTCTCAAGGTGCCCTATGCGCGGGGTGGAAGCATTCTCGGCAACCTTTCGCTTCTGCTTGATCGAAGCTTCCAGATATGGGCTCTTTCTCCGTCCGGGGAAACGGAGCTTCGCGACATTGCACCGGCGCCACGCGTGGCGCTGGTCACGGGCACGGAAGGAGCGGGGCTTCCAGCAGCTATCCTGGAAAGGTTCAACACGGCCCGAATCGCGCAGGCGGCGGGTTTCGACAGCCTCAACGCCGCAACCGCAACCGGGATCGCGCTTTACGAGATTTCTAGCGCTCAGGGACGCCTTCAGAGCGAGCCTGCCGCCGCTTCCCGCGAGGGTTGAAGGGCGCTCTGTGCACGTGAAGCGAGGCTCTCGCGTTCTAAGGCGTCAGACGGTTTTGCAGCCTGCAGGATATGGTAGATCGGCGACGCGTCGCCTTCTGCCTGAGCGGTGAGGGAGACCATGGCTGCTGCAATTGACGCAAGCTCTTCCCGGATCGCCTCGTCATTGACGTCCGTCTTTGCTTTCAGCAGGCGCTCGGACAGTGCTGTTGCCCGATGGTGGACGTCGTCTGCCAGCTCCGAGAGTTCTGGAGACCCCGCGATGACAGCTGCGATATCAGGGACGACGGGCGCGCCTTGACCTTTGAGTGGCACGGTTTCCTTGACGGCTTGAGCTTCGTCCAGGCGCGGCTCATCAGGTTTTGTCCCCGACTTCGGGGACGATCTCGACCCCTTGCGCATCTCCGTTGACGCTGACTTGATCCTCTCCTTCAGTCTGGCGACTTCTTCTATGCGTCGTTCAAGGGCGTTTTCTTTGTCTGTGCGCAAGGCGATTTCGCGGGAAAGCTTGTCTTCCAGGCGCAGTGCCCTGTGTTCTTCCTGTGCCAGTCTGGTCTCGGCGTCCTTGGCCCGCGTCGTTTGCAGCTTGATGTCCGTCCGGAGCGTTTCACGCTCGTCGCGAAGCGCAGACAAGCGGAACTTGAGATTTTCCACCTCGGTGTCACGAGCGGACAAATCGATTCGCAGGTTGTCTGCGTCTGCAGTGAGTTTCGACACCCGGCGCTGCAGTTCCTCGATCTGCACTCCCTTGGCGGCATCAGCCTCTTCGGCGGCCTCGATGGCTGCCTTCAATTGCTGGATGTAGCTGTCTTCCTGTCGCAGGCGGGAGCGAAGGTCGGCGGCTTCCACATCCATATCCGCAATCTGCATCTGCAGGTCGTGATTGTCGGACTGCAGCCGGCGCGCTTCGTCAGCCAGTTTGTCGTATCGCAGCCTCAGCGCGACGCCCTTGTCCTTCTCCTGGACCAGCTCCTGTTTTGTCCGGGCGTTTTCTGCCGCATAAACGGCCCTTGCCATGTCGCGCTGGGCCCGCACTTCCTGCGGGCTGATCGGCAGCGTCGCCTTGATGCGGTTTTCGGTGTAGCGCACAATGCGCCGGTGGATCGCCGGAGCGATCAGCATGACGAGCAGCGCGGCACTGAGAAAGCCCAGTCCAAAAAGGAGCACGAATTGGATCACGACAGGGCCATCTCGCCGGATTGGACGCAGGATTGGGCGGTGAGTCGTTTAAGCACACCCGCCCTGCCGCAGCAAGCGATGCCGAAAAGCCGATCGGTGAAGTTCGCCACACTTGCCCCCATCCAGTACATTGGGGACTAGAATTCACGCAGTCAGAAAGGGTTCCAGGTGGGGCTGGATGTCAACTTGAGATAGCCGATATTGATGCCGAGGCGGGCACCAACACCCGTGCGGATCGGAACAAGAACCACGTCCTGATGTCGCAGGACGGTCATTCCCACGCCTGCGACAACGAAGGCGGAGCCGGAGACGCCGCCGAAACGGGCGTAAAGACTTTGAACGGCCGGCAGGTCATAGACCAGCATCATGGCACGCGAACCTTGCCCGCCGTAATCGATGCCGAGAGACGGCCCTTGCCAGAAGACGGCATGCTGGCCCGCATTCTTTGTGTAAAGCTGTCCCTCGCCGTAGGTGAGGCCGGCGATGAAGGCGCCAGAGCCTTCCTGCCCCAGGATGTATCCGTTTGGCAGCCCGTATTGCTCAAATGCCTTTTCAACAACCTTGGCCAACCCGCCGCTGGTGTTGCCGAAGAAGTTATGTCCGGCATCGACAACTTCTTGCGCGCTATATTGTGCGCTCTGTGCGCGTGCCGGACTGACCAGGCCGGTGCCGGTAAGCGTCATCAGGGTGGCTGCGATGAGCGCAAGGCAGGCGAAAGGTAATGTCGGGTAAAAGCGCATCTATCGGATCCGTCTTGTCTGTCGTACGGGTGGATTTCCATATTGCGGGCTATCGCCTTAACAATCGGTTTACCAAATATGGTGTCATTATGGCCGCAAATCCGGCACCGCATCGTGTGGCGTTAACGATGGATATGCTGGCACCGAACCGCAGGAGAAATGCATGCCCAAGAACCCTAATCTCACCCTTGATGGGCCAGATCTTGCGGCGTTGCTGTGCAGTCGGGTCTGCCACGACGTGATTTCACCGGTCGGTGCGATCAACAATGGTTTGGAACTGCTTGATGAGGGTGGCTCAGACGCCGACGCTCTCGACCTCATTCGTACCTCGGCACTCAATGCCGCGGTTCGGCTGAAATTTGCCCGCCTTTCGTTTGGCGCGTCAGGTTCTGTCGGTGCGTCCATCGATACGGGAGAGGCCGAAAAGGCTGCAAAAGATTTCGCCGCAGCGGAGAAAAAGACGGAAGTGACCTGGAATGGTCCTCGTGCCATCGTCGCGAAGAACCGCGTTAAGCTGCTGCTGAACCTGTTTCTCGTGGCCTATGGCGGCATTCCGCGTGGTGGATCTATCGATGTCACGCTGGAAAACCCGGAATACGACGCCCGCTTCGTCCTTACAATTCGCGGCAAGATGATGCGCGTGCCGCCGAAGTTCATCGAGATCTGCTCCGGCACGATGGAGGAAGCCGTCGACGCACATTCCATCCAGCCCTACTACACGGTTCTGCTGGCGGAAGAGTGCGGCATGGAGCTGAAATACGTTGTTTCGGAAGACAAGATCGTTTTCACGGCCGAAATGGCTGCCTGAGCACTTTTTCCAGTAACCATTCTTTAGCGGGCTTGGCTCTAACCTGAGGATCGCCTCTCCACTGGGGGAGGCGCGTGATCAGGGGAGAGGCCATGCAGCGTCTGATGATTGCCGACGGATCGGATGTCGTCCGGAAGGTAGGCAAACGCATTCTGACGGAGCTCGGTTTCCTCGTCGCCGAGGCCGACACGTCGGCGGCGGCCTTCAACCGCTGCCAGGCGGAGCTTCCGGCGCTGCTGATCGTTGATGCCGGCCTTGAGGGCGCGCTTGAGCTCATCCAGAGCGTGCGGGCCCTGCCGAACGGGAAAAGCGTGCGAATATACTACTGCGTCATCGAAGCCGATCTCAAAAAGATGATGCTCGGCAAGCGCGCCGGCGCCAATGACTTCCTGTTAAAGCCCTTTGATCGGAAGATCCTCACCTCCGTGTTCGCCGGTCTTTCCGTCGCGGCCTAACCACCCAACTTGGCAATCCCAATGAATAGGCCGGATTGAGAACGATCTGGCTCGCGGCGAGACGTCATGCTGCGGAGTTTGGCAGAGCACAACGAGAAACGCCCACGGCAAGCCGCGGGCGTTTGGAAAGGGAAGAGGGCAGGGTGGCTCAGGCGCTTTCGGCGTAGTGATTGCCTTCGGGCTCGCGCAGCACATAACCACGGCCCCAGACGGTCTCGATGTAGTTCGCTCCGCCGGCGGCATTGGCAAGCTTCTTGCGCAGCTTGCAGATGAAAACGTCGATGATCTTCAATTCTGGCTCATCCATGCCTCCGTAGAGGTGGTTGAGGAACATTTCCTTGGTCAGCGTCGTGCCCTTGCGCAGCGAAAGCAGCTCGAGCATCTGGTATTCCTTGCCGGTCAGGTGGACGCGCTGGCCTCCAACTTCCACGGTCTTGGCATCGAGGTTCACGATCAGTTCGCCGGTGATGATGATCGACTGGGCGTGGCCCTTGGAACGGCGAACGATCGCATGGATGCGAGCCACCAGTTCGTCCTTGTGGAAAGGCTTGGTCATGTAATCGTCGGCGCCAAAGCCGAGGCCGCGAACCTTGTCCTCGATACCGGCCATCCCTGAAAGGATGAGGATCGGCGTCTTCACTTTGGAGAGGCGCAGTGTCCGGAGAACCTCGTATCCCGACATGTCGGGCAGGTTCAGGTCCAGAAGGATAATGTCGTAGTCGTAGAGCTTGCCGAGATCGACGCCCTCTTCACCCAGATCGGTGGTGTAGACGTTGAAGCTCTCAGACTTCAGCATCAGCTCGATGCTCTGCGCTGTCGCGCTGTCATCTTCGATGAGTAGAACCCGCATGTTTTTCCCCTTTACCGCCGCTAAGTAGTCCGTGGCCCTACGCGTTACGGATCCAGACTGTGCCTGATTTGGAAGCTGCCACCAAATGGTTAACAAATTCTGATTCACTTAGCAAAGGTGTATCGCATTTATTAAGCATAAGAAGGCACCCGGTTGATTTTCCATCAGGATTGGCCATCGCCAGACTTGATCAATTACGTGAGGAAAATCCCGTAAGTGATTCATGCGACTCTCACATTGTCGCGCCATTTAGGCCTTGGCATTTACCGACCCTTAAATGATCAGCCTTATTGTTAATGATGCCCGTAAACGAAAGGTTAACGCGGAAGGGTCTTGATTAACGCGCAGGCGTTTTTTTTAACCCTCGGTGTACCAAACGGGTCACAGCGGGCTGGTGCCGCTACCATGGAGTATTGCGTATGAAGTCGCGTGACAGCCTGGTTCGCCTGAAAGAGTTTCAGGTCAACGAGAAGCGTCGTCAGCTGCAGCAGTTGCAGATGATGATGGCCGAATTCGAGCGGATGGCTAAAGAGCTCGAGTATCAAATCGGCCTTGAAGAAAAGAAGTCGGGGATTAGCGACCCGAATCACTTCGCCTATCCGACCTTTGCAAAGGCGGCGCGCCAACGTGCCGACAATCTGCAAGTGTCGATCCGGGACCTTCGCGTCCAGCAGGAGGCGGCGGAATTTGCCGTCGAGGAGGCGCAAGCCGAGTTTGCCAAGGCAACGGCACTCGAGGAGCGCGACGGCGCTATGCGCGCACGGGCCTGAGGCTGGCCGCTTACAAATGAGTGCCGCAGCGGTTCGACCCTGCGGCCTTCAGCCAGGTCTAGAAAAGAGCCGCGCCCGATCAGCCGCTGATCACGTCGCGCCAATCCGCGTGTCGGGCGACCTGCGCCTTGAAGAAGGGGCAAAGCGGAATGATCTTCCATCCGCCGCGTCGTGCATCTTCGACCGCGTACATGGCAAGTTTCTGCCCGACGCCGCGCCCGCGCAATTCGTCCGGGACCCCCGTATGATCAACAATGATCAGCTTGTCAGAGGTGCGGGAATAGGTGAGTTCCGCCTCGTGCCCGTCTAGAGTGGCGACGTAACGTCCACCCGACTTCGTTTTCTGATGCTCGATCTCCATGCCGGCCTCCGCTTCGCTGTGTTGGAGCAGCTAGTGCATGTCGATTGATGCCATGGCAAGGTTCAGGGGCGGAGAAGACAGGAATGCCTTGTTTCTCGGCGGACGGTCTTCTGGCACTATTTGGATAACGCCTTGTGCGCCGTAGCAAAGCCAAAAGGCGCCGTGGTGTGGTCTCCCGAACGGCGCCTGAGGCAGTGGATCAGTTTTGGCAGAGCGTCAGTGGCGGTACTGCTGAATGCGCGTCGTGCGCAGGCCTGCAAGGCCGTGGTCGTTTATCGACGACTGCCAGGACAGGAATTCCTCCACAGTGAGGGTATAGCGTTCGCACGCCTCTTCCAGGCTCAGAAGCCCTCCCCGAACGGCGGCGACCACTTCGGCCTTGCGGCGAATAACCCAGCGGCGGGTATTGGCCGGCGGAAGATCGGCGATCGTCAACGGACTGCCATCGGGGCCGATGACATATTTAACTCGGGGTCGTATCATTTCGGTCATGGAACTCTCTACACAAACACAAGACCACGTCGCGAAGGCTACCGCCGCAGATTTAACATTTACCTAAATGTGGCGAAGCATTTGTTCCAAATCTCGAAGTGGTTGTTTTTGATGTGTCTGCCGATGGGCGGAAGACCGCGATCCACCGGAAACAGGCTCCATTGTCATGCCCCCTCGCCGAGAAGAAATCTCATAGCAGGAGGACGCAAAGTTCGGTCATGGCGGGACCAAGGTTGAGTTGCGCGGTCCCGCTGTGTCCAAGCGTCAGCACGTCCCCCGCGGCTAAGGAGGCGATCGTGGTGCCGGATTGCAGCCCGGTACCACCGGGCAGCG
>CAYNED010000006.1:0-11814 GCA_964396135.1 uncultured Neorhizobium sp. | reverse complement strand
GTGCCGGATTGCAGCCCGGTACCACCGGGCAGCGCCAGCAGTGGCGAGGTGCCGTTGACCAGAAGATTGGTGACATGGCCGCTGGAGGAGGCGACCGATGTGTTCAGGCAGACGAGAAAAGTGCCCGAATAGGGAATGACAATGCCTTGTCCACCACCGGCAAGGGTGCTGCCGAGCGAGAAACCGCCTTGCAGGATCCCGAAGTCGGTAAACCCACTTTGCTGGCCTTCTGCAGGTGAGAAACTGGTTCCTGTTCGATAGACCCGCGCCATGGGTTGGTGCGGCCGCAAGACCCTCCCCATGGTGTCGATGGAAAGAGCATTGCGCCAGCTGTTGCCGTCGCTGACTTTGAACGACAGTTCATTGTCACCGGCGAGGCCGATTTCTGCATGCCCAGTCCAGCCGGACTGGAAGAGCAGGGTTGCGCTATCGCCTGCCTGTTGCTTGTTGATCTTGAGCTGGTGCCCACCGCCGTCATGGGTAAAAAGACTGGCGGGGGAGGCGACGGCGAGACGGTTTGTCTCGTCGGGCGACGCCGATATGCCGACATGCGCGAAGCTCGCGGTGGCAGGAAGGATGCTGCGCCATTCCCCGTTGGCGAAGACCTTGAGCGCCATCTCGGAAACAAACCAGGCCCGCCACCCCTCGTGTGGTGTGATGAACTGCCAGGCGCCGTCCTGCCATGCCGCCACATTATTCTCCTTTCCGCTCCATGAGCCGGCGGGATTTGTGCCAACAGCAAATGCTGCTCCGTCTTCGGGTGCGACCGGCGGCGTCGAGAGCTCGGCCGTAAGCGTCAAGTGGACAAGTGCGTCCAGCGCCAGCAAAGCCTCGTTGTGGATTACGTGCTTCTGTGCCTGCGAAGGAAGAATGAAGGGCAGTTTCAGGTTTGGCGTTTCATTGCTCATGGTTTCTCTCCTTTTCGGAAAGTAGACGCCAGAATTTCGGTAGGTGAATCTGGATGTGGTTAACTGCCTGTTTTCTCTCATGGGGCGAGGCAGTTTTCCGTCTTCGGCTGTGCGCAGCTGCAGTGCGGATGTGTTCGAAATGTGCGACTTCCGCTGCGTCAATGGAGCCCGCAACACGTCGGCCGGCTGGTCTCCATGTGACGCTGCCGCCGAATGTTGCAGATCGCTGCTTCTTTTTTGAAGCTTCGCATCTTCTCTGTGCAGGCTGTTGAGAACGTGTCGCTGTTCGCCATTCTCTCGGCTTTTTGTCTTCACATTTGCGACGAAAACGGTATGGATGCGCCGGAAGTGAAAGAGATCCGAGAGGATCGACAAGACAAGAGATGCGGCCGACGGGGACCGCATCCGGGGGAAAATATATGGAGTACTTCGTCCAGCAGCTCATAAATGGGCTGACGCTTGGATCCATCTACGGCCTCATCGCAATCGGCTACACGATGGTTTACGGCATCATCGGCATGATCAACTTTGCCCATGGTGACATCTTTATGCTAGGCGCCTTCGCCGCCTTGATCGCCTTCCTGATCCTGACATCTTTCTTCGCAGGAATTCCGGTCGCCTTGGCGCTGCTGGTCATGCTGATCATCGCAATGCTGATGACGAGCTTGTGGAACTGGACCATCGAGCGCGTCGCCTATCGGCCGCTGCGCGGTTCGTTCCGTCTTGCGCCGCTGATCACCGCCATCGGCATGTCGATCGTGCTGTCGAACTTCATCCAGGTGACGCAGGGCCCGCGCAACAAGCCGATCCCATCCCTGGTGACCGATGTCTACCACTTCGGCGCCATCACCATTTCGCTGAAGCAGATCATCATCATTGCGGTCACCGCAGTGTTGCTGACGATCTTCTGGTATGTCGTCAACAAAACGCCGCTCGGGCGCGCCCAGCGTGCCACGGAGCAGGATCGCAAGATGGCGGCGCTACTCGGCGTGGACGTCGATCGCACCATCTCGATCACCTTCGTCATGGGCGCGGCCCTGGCAGCCGTCGCGGGTACCATGTACCTGATGTATTACGGCGTCGCGAGCTTCAACGACGGCTTCATTCCAGGCGTCAAAGCCTTCACCGCGGCGGTCCTTGGCGGTATCGGATCTCTTCCGGGTGCGGTTCTCGGCGGATTGCTGATCGGCCTTATCGAGTCGCTCTGGTCTGCCTACTTCACGATCGCCTACAAGGACGTCGCAACATTCGCTTTGCTTGCCTTCGTGCTGATCTTCAAGCCCACCGGCATCCTTGGTCGTCCGGAAGTGGAGAAAGTCTGACATGGCGCAGTCTCCTGCTTCGGAAAACAACGGCCTGATGGCTCAGGCCGCCAAAGAGGCATTGCTCGCGGGCGCCGTCGCCTTCGGCCTGTTCCTCCTTTATGTCGGCATCGAAACCTACCAGAACATCAACAATCAGCTGGTTTGGCGCACCCGTTGGGGGGGGCTCGCGGCCTTCGTCATCATCGCCGCTGTCAGCCGGTTCCTCGTCGTAGGCTTCATCAAGCCGCATCTCGACGGGCGCAAGCGAGCCAAGGCAAAAGCCGGTATTCCGGAAGTCTCCGACGAGAAGGGTTTCTTCCACAAGCATTTCTTGAAGATCGCGCTCGTGGGTCTGTTGATCTATCCGCCGCTGTCCGTGATGCTGGCCGGCACTCAGGGGTCGCTGAAGTTCGTCGATAACTTCGGCATCCAGATCCTGATTTATGTGATGCTTGCCTGGGGGCTCAATATCGTCGTTGGCCTCGCCGGTCTCCTCGATCTTGGCTATGTCGCCTTCTATGCGGTCGGCGCCTATTCCTATGCGCTGCTGTCACAGCAGTTCGGCTTGTCCTTCTGGGTTCTCCTGCCGCTGTCGGGCATTCTTGCAGCTTTCTGGGGCATCATTCTCGGCTTCCCAGTTCTGCGCCTGCGAGGCGACTACCTCGCCATCGTGACGCTCGCCTTTGGCGAGATCATTCGTCTGGTGCTGATCAACTGGACTGCCGTCACCAAGGGTACCTTCGGTATTTCGGGAATCCCCAAGGCGTCGTTCTTCGGCATCTGGTCCTTTGATGTCGGTGCCGCGAACAACTTCACCAAGGCCTGGGGTCTCTCGATGTCCTCGGCCTACTACAAGATCTTCCTTTTCTACCTGATCTTGGCGCTCTGCATGCTGACTGCGTATGTGACGATCAAGCTTCGTCGCATGCCGATCGGCCGCGCCTGGGAAGCCTTGCGTGAAGATGAGATTGCTTGCCGGTCGCTCGGCATCAATACGGTGACCACCAAGCTGACGGCCTTTGCCATCGGCGCCATGTTCGGCGGTTTCGCCGGGGCATTCTTCGCCACGCGTCAGGGTTTCGTGTCGCCGGAGAGCTTCGTCTTCCTTGAGTCGGCAGTGATCCTCGCCGTTGTGGTTCTTGGCGGTATGGGTTCGCTTACCGGTATCGCGATCGCGGCAGTCGTCATGGTCGGCGGCACGGAACTGCTGCGCGAAATGGAGTTCCTGAAGCATGTCTTCGGGCCTGATTTCACGCCGGAACTCTATCGCATGCTGCTGTTCGGTCTGGCGATGATCGTCGTCATGGTCTTCAAGCCCCGTGGCTTTGTTGGATCACGTGCACCGACGGCCTTCCTTAAGGAACGGAAAGCCGTTTCCGGCAGCTTCACCAAGGAGGGCCACGGCTGATGACCCTCGAGACGAATAACATGAACAACGACACGATCCTGAAGGTCGAACACCTGTCGATGCGGTTCGGTGGCTTGATGGCCATCGACGATTTCTCCTTCGAAGCCAGGCGCGGCGAGATCACTGCGCTGATTGGGCCAAACGGTGCTGGAAAGACGACTGTCTTCAACTGCATCACCGGCTTCTACAAGCCGACCATGGGCATGATCACGCTCAACCAGAGGGATGGTCACCATTTCCTTTTGGAGCGGCTTCGTGATTTCGAGATCACCAAGCTTGCGAAGGTATCCCGGACCTTCCAGAACATCCGCCTGTTCTCCGGTCTAACTGTTCTGGAAAACCTACTCGTCGCGCAACACAACGCGCTGATGAAGGCCTCCGGCTACACCATCCTCGGCCTTCTCGGACTGCCGGCCTATACAAGGGCCTCGGCCGCCGCGATCGACAAGGCGAAGTACTGGCTGGACAAGGCCGACCTCACGGACCGCGCCGACGATCCTGCCGGCGATCTCCCCTATGGTGCCCAGCGCCGTCTCGAAATTGCCCGGGCCATGTGCACCGGGCCGGAGCTTCTGTGCCTCGACGAGCCGGCTGCGGGTCTCAACCCACGCGAATCGGCAGCGCTCAACACGCTCCTGCACTCCATCCGCGACGATGGCGCCTCGATCCTCTTGATCGAGCACGACATGTCAGTCGTGATGGAGATTTCGGATCATGTCGTGGTGCTGGAATATGGCCAGAAGATCTCGGATGGCACGCCTGACCACGTGAAGAACGACCCGAAGGTGATTGCAGCCTATCTCGGCGTCGAGGATGATGAAGTTGAACAAATCGAGGAACAACTGGATGAGGGGAGGATCTGATGTCCAATGAACCCCTTCTGAAAGTACAAGGCGTACAAACCTTTTATGGCAATATCCGCGCTCTCGATGGTGTGGATGTTCATGTGAACCGGGGCGAAATCGTGAGCCTCATCGGGGCGAACGGAGCGGGCAAGTCGACGCTGATGATGACCATCTGCGGCAGCCCGCAGGCTCGCCACGGTTCCATCATCTTCGACGGCGAGGATATCACGCAGCAGCCGACGCACCTGATAGCCAGGCGTCGGATCGCCCAGTCACCGGAAGGTCGCCGCATCTTCCCGCGCATGACCGTATTTGAAAACCTGCAGATGGGCGCTGGCCTCGACAATCTCAAATACTTCAACGAGGACGTCGAAAAGATCTTCACGCTGTTTCCGCGCCTCAAGGAGCGTCAAAGCCAGCGCGGGGGTACGCTTTCCGGTGGGGAGCAGCAGATGCTGTCGATCGGGCGCGCGCTGATGGCGCGGCCAAAGCTTCTCCTGCTCGATGAGCCGTCACTCGGTCTCGCGCCATTGATCGTCAAGGGCATCTTCGAGGCGATCAAGAAGCTCAATCAGGAGGAGGGGCTGACCGTCTTCCTCGTGGAGCAGAACGCGTTTGCCGCCCTGCGGCTCTCCGACCGCGCTTATGTGATGGTCAATGGCAAGGTGACAATGACGGGATCCGGCAGGGAACTGCTGACAAATCCGGAAGTGCGCGCCGCCTACCTCGAAGGGGGCCGGCATTGAGCCGCGCGTCAGGGAGAGATTGAGATGCAAGGGCTATTTTTCGAAACCGACACGGGTGTCCGTTATATTCTGCGCGGGCTCGTGTTGCTGATCGGCCTGTGGACCGCATGGCGCACGGGCAAGGCTGTTGCCGAAGGCTGGGACGGCTATGTCACCGTCGTGGTCTACACGGCACTCCTGGCAGTGTTGATGCGCTTCCTGCACTTTTCGCTGTTCGAAGGGCCGTTCATCAGCCCGTTCTATTACCTTGTGGATTTTGTAGTCCTGCTGGTGCTTTCCACCATCGGATTCAGGATGCGCAGGACGCGGCAAATGGTGGACAACTACTACTGGCTCTACGAGCAAACCTCCGCTTTCTCGTGGAAGAAGAAAGATTGACAGTCGCGAAAATCTGCCCTCAGATTGGGGCAAAGGTGAAACGCGACAACCTTAGAGTGGAACAGTTTCCGGCGCGATAATGGTGGGTATCGCGCTCGGCTTTCAATCCAACCCGCTTATAAAAACTGGGAGTAACATAATGAAGAAGTCTCTTCTTTCTGCCGTTGCACTGACTGCAGTCATGGCCTTTGGCGGCTCCGCCTGGGCCGATGTGCTGATCGGCGTCGGTGGCCCGATGACCGGTCCGAACGCTGCCTTCGGTGCACAGCTCCAGAAGGGTGCTGAGGCGGCGGCTGCAGAAATCAACGCTGCCGGCGGCCTCAACGGCGAACAGATTCGCATCGTCCTCGGCGATGACGTATCTGACCCGAAGCAAGGCATTTCGGTTGCCAACAAGTTCGTTGCTGATGGCGTGAAGTTCGTCGTCGGTCACTTCAACTCGGGCGTTTCGATCCCGGCTTCGGAAGTCTATGCCGAAAACGGCATCCTGCAGGTTTCGCCGGCTTCCACCAACCCGACCTTCACCGAGCGTGGCCTGTGGAACACCTTCCGCACCTGCGGCCGTGACGACCAGCAGGGCTCGATCGCGGGCGCCTACCTCGCTGAGAAGTTCAAGGACGCGAAGATCGCGATCATCGACGACAAGACCCCCTATGGTCAGGGTCTTGCCGAAGAGACCAAGAAGGCAATGAACGCTGCCGGCGTGACGGAAGTCGTCCGCGAAGGCGTCAACACCGGTGACAAGGACTTCTCTGCTCTCATCGCCAAGATGAAGGAAGCCGGCGTTACGATCATCTACTGGGGCGGCCTTCATACTGAAGCCGGTCTGATCATCCGCCAGGCTGCTGACCAGGGCCTCGACGCCACGCTCGTTTCGGGTGACGGCATCGTTTCCAACGAACTTGCTTCGATTGCTGGTGATGCCGTTGAAGGCACGCTCAACACCTTCGGCCCAGACCCGCGTCTGGCTCCGCAGAACAAGGAACTGGTTGAGAATTTCCGCGAGTCTGGCTTCGAGCCAGAGGCCTACACTCTCTACTCCTACGCTGCCATGCAGGTTATCGCTGGTGCCGCAAAGGTCGCCGGCTCCAACGAGCCGGAAGCCATTGCCGAAGCGATGAAGGCGAACAGCTTCCCAACCGCTCTTGGCGACATGGGCTTCGATGAAAAGGGCGACCCGAAGCTTCCAGGCTACGTCATGTACGAGTGGAAGAAGGGCGAGGACGGCAACTACAGCTACTTCCAGAAGGAAGACTGATAGGTGCCGAGAGGCGCTATATTCTAGGAAAGCCCGGCTTCGGCCGGGCTTTTTCTGTCTGGGCTAGGGTGTCCCCGAGAGGCTACCAAATGATCTCGTGTGGAGCGCCCTAATGGGCCTGCGAGGCTCAAGCCTCGTACAGCACCTGCGCTGCCTTCACTGCTGCGGAGGCACGGTTCTCCACGCCAAGCTTCACGTAGATCTGCTCGAGGTGCTTGTTGACGGTGCGCGCGGAGAGACCAAGGATGTCGCCAATGTCGCGGTTCGACTTGCCCTTGGCAATCCATTCGAGAACTTCCGATTCCCGTAGTGTCAGCGTAAAATGCTGGCGCAGCACCTCAGGCCCGCCCCGTTGGCCGGAGCCCGTCAGCCGGAACAGGTACTCATCGGAACCGATTGCTCCGAGATAGGTGACGTGGAGGGTCGCGTCCGCCTTGAGCATCAGGGAAAAGCCGCCGTCGCGGGTGGTGCTGCTCGCTTGCGTGCCTGCCAGCCACGCGGCGATACGGTTAGCCACGGCCTCCAGTCCGTCGTCGCTACCGGTTGCTGCGTTGACCAGTCGTGTCGCCTGCGGCGTTGACCAATGGATGCCGCCGTCCCCCCTGACGGCCAGCAGATGCCGTCCGGCGGCGTCCAGTGCCACGCGAGCACTTTGCGCCGACCTGGCATTGGCAAGATGAACCCGTATCCGCGCCCGCAACTCATCGATGTTGATCGGCTTCGTCAGGTAGTCCACTCCACCGGAGTTCAGCGCGTTGACCACATGCTCCGTTTCCGTCAGCCCGGTCATGAAGATCACCGGAACCTGCGACACGACAGCATTGGCTTTCAGCCTCCGGCATGTCTCGAAACCGTCCATCTCCGGCATCACGGCATCGAGGAGGATGAGGTCCGGGGTGATGCGGTCGATGATATTCAGTGCCGCGCGACCCGACGTTGCGATCAACACCGAAAAGCCGGACTGCTCCAGGGCTTCGGTCAGGAAACCGAGAGCTTCGGGACTGTCGTCGACCAGAAGGACGATGTCGCGAGGGGAGGGAGCTTCAGCCATCGGCGGCGGTTTCTCCAATGAAGCGGTTGAGGAGGGTCATGTAGCCGTCCAGGTCGAAGGCCTGCACATGGGCAGACAGTTGCTCGATAAAGGGGCGGTACCGTTCCGTTTGTGCAAGATCGGCGAGCTTGGATTCGATGCCCCGGACGTAGCCGATCTCGCCGAGCCGCAACAGGTCCTGCAGATGATTTTCATCCGGAATGACGACCGGTGGGGCTGCGGTCGGCTCAGCCATTTCCTGCAGTTCGTCTTCATAGATCCAGGCCAGCCCGAGATGAACCGCCAGCCGATCGCTCAGCTGCCGCATATCGACGGGCTTTCCGATGGCATCATTGTGCCCCTCCGTCTTGGCCGCCGACCCGTCTCCGATATTGGCGGAGAGCATGATGATGGGTGCAGTGTGGCCGCCATCACGCAGCCTCGTCACGAGATCCCAGCCGCTCATGCCGGGCATAGAGATGTCGATAAAAAACAGGTCCGGCCTTACCCCGTCGATCAAGGTCAGGCAGTTCGGCCCGCTGTTGGCGGTCAGCACCACGAAGTCCATCGGGGCCAGGGCTTCTTGCATCAGGTCGCGGTGGTCCTCGTTGTCGTCCACCACCATGATCGTGCGGCGCGGGCCGCTATAGGAGACGATCCGCCGTTCGGGTGCGGGTGCGGTGCTCGGCCGGTCCACTGCCGAGAGCATCAGCCGCACTCGAAATGTCGATCCCTCGTCCTTGACACTGGACACAGAAATGTCGCCCCCAAGCGTATTGGTCAAAAGCCGAGTGATCGTCAGCCCAAGCCCGAGGCCCGGCATGGGGCGGATGCTTTCCGCCTCGCCACGCTGAAAAGGCTCATAGATGCGGCCGAGGTCCTTTTCGGCAATGCCGCGGCCGGTGTCGCTGATCGTAAACGTGGCGACCTGACTGCGGTAGCCGACGTCGAAGCGAACCGTCCCGGCATCCGTGAACTTGATGGCGTTGGAAAGAAGATTAACGAGGATCTGGCGCAGCCGTTTTTCGTCGGTGCGCACATATTGCGGCAGTGAACGGGCTCTCTCATGCTCAAAGTGCAAGCCCTTCGCCTGCGCCTGCAGACCAAACATCTCGACGATCTGGTCGAGGAAATCCTGGATGTTGATCTCGTTCGAGTAGACCTGCAGCCGCCCCGCCTCGATCTTCGAGATGTCGAGGAGCCCATCAATGAGGCCGGAGAGATGGTCGGCGGAGCGCCTGATGACTTTGATTGCCGATTGCCGTGGCGCCGGAATGCTCCCATCCCTTTCCAGGATCTGAGCATAGCCCATCACCGCGTTAAGAGGTGTGCGCAGTTCGTGCGAAAGCCCGACGACGTAGCGGCTCTTGGCCCGGTTTGCCGCTTCCGCAGTCTCCTTGGCCTGTTGTAGCGCCGCATCGGTCTTCTTGTGAGCGGCGATCTCTCGCAGCAGCAGGGTGTTCTGGCGCGAAGATTCCTCTTCCGCCACCATGCGGCTGTCGTGGGCAAGCACGTAGAACCAGCACACAATACCGGCGATGACGGCGAAGACGAAGAAGACAATGAAGATCGTGCTGTAGATCACCTCCGCATTGGCTGGCGCGGCAAGTCCTGCCTGATAGGCGATCATGCTCAGGATGATGCCGATTAGAGAGATCGACAGCACTGCCGCCGTTGCGTAGCGGCCAAGTCGGGTGGTGAGGCTTGCAACCATGGTTTGAGGAAGCACCGTTTTTGCTACGGCACCGACTTGGGCATGGAGCTTTGCCTTTGGCTTGCACATGTCATGGCAGCGGCTGTCCAGAGAACAGCAGAGCGAGCAAATCGGGGCTGCATAGGCCGGGCACCAGGCCATGTCCTCCGGCTCGAACGGGTGCTCGCAGATCGAGCAGGTGATCGAACTCAGGTTCTTCCAGCTGTGACGTGGCTTTCGGGCCAGGTAGAACTTGCCCTTCGTGGCAAACGCGAGCGCTGGCGACAGCAGGAAGGCGAACAGCGTCAGATAGGTGGAGAGCGACGCCATGACGGAGCCGAAGATGCCGAAATGCGCTGCCAGTGCAATCGCCGCCGATCCGCCCATGGCGCCCAGTCCGACGGGATTGACGTCATAGAGATGCGCCCGCTTGAACTCGATCCCGGGCGGTGAAAGTCCGAGCGGCTTGTTGATGAAGAGGTCGGCAGATATCGCGCAGAGCCAGGACATGGCGATGATCGAGAAGATACCAAGCGTTTCCTCCAGCAGCCGATAGATGCCGAGCTCCATCAACAAAAGGGCGATGGCGACATTGAAGATCAGCCAGACGACCCGCCCGGGATGGCTATGCGTGAGGCGCGAGAAGAAGTTCGACCACGCAAGCGAGCCCGCATAAGCGTTCATCACGTTGATCTTCAGTTGCGACACGACCACGAAGGCCGCCATCAGCAGCAGTGCGGCCGTGTCGTTGGGGATCATGTAGCCGAAGGCGGCAAGATACATATGCGCGGGGTCGGCAGCTTCATCGGCAGGAAAACCGGTTGAAAGCGTGAGGACGGCGAGAAAGGAGCCGGCGAGCAGTTTGGGAACGCCGACGACGACCCATCCGGGGCCGGCCAGGAAGACCGCCAGGCGGTGGCGCCATCTCCGTTGCCCCTCAGCCGGCAGGAAGCGCAGGAAGTCAACCTGCTCCCCGATTTGCGGCATCAGTGCCAGGATGACAGCAGAGGCGGCACCAAATTCCAGGAGGTTGAACGGTGCAACGCCAGAGACTTCTGCATTGGAATGATCAACGCCGGCGAAGGCGCGCCAAAGGTTGAATTTCTCCCAATCAAGGAAGGCGATGAAGACGAACGGCAGGATGTTCAGGATAATCCAGAAGGGTTGGGTGACGAGCTGGAAGCGGGAGATCAGCCGCACCCCGTAGATCACCAGCGGGATAACGACCGCAGCGCTGATGATGTAGCCGATCCAGGGCGGAATGCCGAAAGCAAGTTCCAGGGCGCCCGTCATGATCGAGGCTTCGATCGCAAACAGCATGAAGGTGAAGCTCGCATAGATCAGCGATGTAATCGTCGAGCCGATATAGCCGAAGCTCGCACCTCGGGTGAGCAGGTCGATGTCGACGCCGTGGCGGATCGCATAGCGGCTTATCGGCAGGCCGACGACCAGCATTACGACAGCAGCTATGATGATCGCGTAGAAGGCATTCGTCGTGCCATAGGAGAGCGTAATCGCGCCGCCGATGGCCTCCAGCGCCAGAAAGGAGATGGCACCGATTGCCGTGTGCGAGATCCGGCTCGACGAGAAACGCCGCGCGCTCTTTGCGGTGAAACGCAGAGCATAGTCTTCCAGCGTCTGGTTCGCGACCCAGCGGTTGTACTCGCGACGGATCGGAATGATGCGTTGCCGTGCGGCCATGCCTAATATCTAGCGCTCATGTTGATGTGACTTCAGAATGGGCACCATCCTCGGTGGGCACGCCATTTGCAAGCCCTACCGAAGCAGGAGGATGCCCGACAATGATCGAAGCACCATTCGCTGTGCGTTTGATCAGCCTCCATCTTTCCCTCTTCTCCCCCTCCCGTACGTCATTCGACGTATCCAGTTTTGCGGTGCAGCACCCGATAGTCCGCTTAGCAACGGTTGAGTTTCCACATCCGGCTGCCAACGAACAAAAGAGGGGTTCGATCATGAAGATTTCCGCAAGACTCGGCGGCGCACTGCTTGCTGCCTCGCTGTCCTCGACAGCATTTCACGGTGCCTTGGCGCAGGAAGACACGATCAAGATCGGTGTCCTGCACTCGCTGTCCGGCACCATGGCCATTTCCGAGACGACGCTCAAGGACGCCATGCTGATGCTGGTCGAGGAGCAGAACAAGAAGGGTGGCGTGCTCGGCAAGCAGATCGAGGCTGTCGTCGTCGATCCGGCGTCCGACTGGCCGCTCTTTGCCGAAAAGGCCC
>CAYNED010000005.1:0-31651 GCA_964396135.1 uncultured Neorhizobium sp. | reverse complement strand
AGGATTCAGCCAGCTCTCGTAAAAAAAAAGCCGCCCTCTGAGGGGCGGCGGTTCATCTTTCAAAGGTGGCTACCTGTCAGGCCGCCATGTCCTCGATATCCGAGCCCTTGAACATCTTGGCGAGGTTCAGGAAGCAGATCATGCCGTTTTCGTTGGCGATGATGCCTTCCGAAAAAGACTTGTCGAAGGAAGCGGAGATCTCCGGAACCGGCTGGACCTGGCTGGCCGGGATCGTCAGGATGTCGGAAACCTGGTCCACCAGCATGCCGATGACCATGTTGTGGACTTCCGCTACGACGATCGCACTCCGCTCGGTCGCGACGGCGCTCTTCATCCCGAGCTTCTGAGCGAGGTCGATGATCGGGATCACCGAACCGCGAAGGTTCATGACCCCGATCACGTCAGATGGGGCGTGAGGGATCGGCGTGGACGGCGCCCAGCCGCGGATTTCGCGGATAGTCGTCGTCTTGACGCAGAACTCCTGATCATGAAGACGAAAGGCGATGATCTCGAGCGTTTCGCCGCCGTAGTTTGCAGAACTGGTTGTCATAGCCATCAGAATTCTTCCCAACTCTCCGTTGCCTGGAGCAAGGCAGCACTGGATGCAGCGCGGGCGACCCGGGCCTGAAGCTGCCGTGCCGGTGAGGTGGCTGGCTTCACATCGTGATGCGATGGTCTGACATTAGCGGAAGATTCTTGCGCAAATCTAAACCGCGCGAGAAGATCACGCAGAACCTGTGCCTCCCGGGCAAGGCTATGGCTGGCCGCGGTTGTTTCCTCCACCATTGCCGCGTTCTGCTGCGTGTTCTGATCCATTGTATTGACCGAATGGCTCACTTCTCGCAGGGCCGTTGCCTGTTCCCGGGACGCTTCCACGATGGCCGAAACATTCGTGTTGATGTCCACGACCTGCTCGACGATCTCTTCCAACGCCCGTCCGGTCTGCCCTACAAGGGAGACGCCGCGCGAAACCTGCTCGGAGGACGTGGTGATCAACGTCTTGATTTCGCGTGCGGCCGTTGCAGAACGCTGGGCAAGTTCCCTTACTTCCTGAGCGACGACGGCAAAGCCTCGGCCAGCCTCGCCTGCACGAGCGGCCTCAACGCCAGCATTCAGGGCAAGAAGGTTGGTCTGGAACGCGATCTCGTCAATGACGCCAATGATGCTGCTGATCTGCTTGGAGGAGGTTTCGATCTGCCCCATCGCGTTCACCGCGTTGCGGACCACCTCTCCCGATTGCTCGGCGCCCTTGCGGGTCCTTGCGACCAGCGAACCTGCTTCCTCTGCGCGCTTGGCGCTGTCGGCAACCGTCTGACTGATTTCTTCCAGCGCCGCAGCCGTTTCCTCCACTGCTGCCGCCTGCTGCTCCGTGCGCTTTGCCAGGTTATCGGAGGCGTGTTGGATCTCCCCCGAACCCGCAGCGATGCCTTCGGCGTTCTCGCCAACGGTACGCATCGCTTCGCGCAATCTGGCGATGGCGGCGTTGAAGTCGACGCGAACCTTTTCAAGGCCGGGGATGAACGGTCGTTCGATGGTGCAGGTAAGGTCGCCATCCGCAAGGCTGGTCAGTCCGGCCGCGATGTCATCCACCGCCCGCACGCGCTCGGTGATGTCCGTAGCAAACTTCACAACCTTGAAGACTTCACCATCGGCGTTCAGGATCGGGTTGTAGGACGCCTGGATCCAGATGATCTTACCGCCCTTGCCAATGCGCTTGAATTCCTCGGCCTTCGGTTCGCCCTTGGCGAGATCGCGCCAGAACTGTCGGTACTCGGCGCTATCGCGCAGCGCAGGCTCGCAGAACATTTCGTGGTGTCTGCCAACGATCTCGGAGAGCTGGTAGCCAAGACAGGAAAGGAAATTCTCGTTGGCGTGAAGGATATCGCCGTTCGGCGTGAATTCGATGACCGCCTGAGTTCGCGAGATGGCGTCGATCTTTCCTGCGTGTTCGGCCGCTTTTTGTTTTGCTTCGGTGATGTCGGTGGCGATCTTCACCACTTTGGTGACTTTGCCGCGAACGATGACCGGATTATAGGAAGCCTGGATCCAGATCTCACGCCCGCCTTTGGCGAGGCGCTTGTAGGCCGCGGATGCAAACTTACCCTCCCTGAGGCCGGACCAGAAGTCGATGTAGTCTTGCGAGCTCGCGTAGCTGGCCTCGCAGAACATGCTGTGTGGTTTTCCAACGATCTCCGACAGCTCGTAGCCAATCGCCCTGCAGAAGTTAGCATTAGCCGTGAGAACGCGACCGGTGAGGTCAAATTCTATAATGGCTTGTGATTTGGAGAAGGCAGCGAGAACAGCGCTCTCGTCCGAACGGAATGAAAGAAACGACATGAATGTGCTCCAGGATGGGGGACGTCTCAAATGCCCGCGGGCTCAACCGACCACCTTCCATCATGGATGTGAGGCACCAGGTTCCAAACCCGCCAGTCGTCGCTGGGGGTTAGAAATAACCACTGGAACTTAATAAACCGTCAAGCTTTATGAGTACTTCACGATGTACCAAGGCCCAGCGGAAGACCGGCAGCCCAAAGTCAGTCACGGCCGCATGAACGGCGTCGCGGGTCCTTTGGTTCACATTGGGCTTGATGCTGCTGAGAATATGTTGAACGAAGCGTAAAGCGGTTGCTGCTGTGTGCTTTGTCTGGTTTTGACCCAGACGCGAGGGCGAGAGGATTTAGTACTCGCGCTCGTAAAAGATGCCGGCAGTGCCGCCTTGTGTGCCGGCGCCCGCTTTCAGCTTGACGCCACGGCCAACATCCAGATTGATGGTCGCCTGAGCGCCTGCAGCACCGCCCTGTTCCAATTGCAGATAGGTCCGATCGTTGAGATAGCGACCGACGGACACGGTAGTCTGGCCGGTAGAGTCGGTGTTGATGTCTAGGTCATCGACACCAAGATTGGTTCGCAGGGTTTGCAGCAAGGAGGTGGAGCCGCTTCCTGCAAGCTGGCTTACCGCGTCGGCCAGCTGTGCGATCTGGAGTGGCGAGAGGCGGGAGATCGATTGCCCGAAAATCAACTGAGCCAATACTTCGTCCTGGGGGAGAGCCGGTGCCGAAGAGAAGGTGATGTCCGGGTCGTTCGCCAACCCGTTCACATTGACGGTGATCGTGGTCTGTCCGGACGTGGTCGTCGCTTCGAGGTCTAGAACCGGGATTAATCCACCGCCGAAGGTGATGCGTCCAGAGGTGAAGTCGAGGCGCTTGGTCAAAATGATGATGCGGCCGCGCCGCATCTCAAATCCGCCGGAGACCTGAGGTTCTGCTGTCGTTCCCGCGATAGCCAGATCGCCACCGAGTTCCGCATCAATCCCGCGCCCGCGCACGAAGATACCGGTCGGAGCGTTAATCTGCAGGTTGAGCGCAAGCGCTGCTGCCGAGGCTCCTTCCGCCTGATCCGGCTGCAACTGAGCCACCTGCCTCACAACGGCTGGAGGTGGCCGGCGATGGCGAACCTCAACCTCCGCAAGCGAAGTGGGCAGTTTTGCAGGGACCGTGATTGCCGCCTCTGCCAGGTTCACCGTCCCTCCCAGCACCGGACCGCCAGTCAGCGGCCCCGTCAGCGTCAATGTCCCGTCAGCGGTGGCCGAAACGATAGAGCCGTCGACATAGGTGGCGTCATCGAGCACGATCGTCAGGTCGGCAGGAAAACCGGAAGCCGGGGCAATCCCGATCGTGCCGGTGACGGCGATGCTGCCGCCGGTTGCCAGATTTCCGGAGAGACTAGCAATGGTCGCCTGCGTGCCATCGAAAGTTACGTTGGCAGCGAGGTTTTCGATGGCGAGGTTGCGACGGACATCGATCAGCCGGGCGTTCGATGCGCTGGCCGATCCCGTGATGGATGGTGCTGAAGGCGTTCCGCCGATGCCGACATCCACCGTGCCGGTGCCTTCCAGGACAAAGCCCTGACTAGCCAGCTGGCCTGCCAGGATCTGGAACGGGATCTGCCCCTGGAAGCTGAGGTCCAATGCTCGGTTGCCCGTGAGCAAGATCGTACCACCGCCGGAGAGCGACAGGTTGCTCTGGCCGGACAGACTCGTGTCCAAGGTGACGCGGTCGCCGGAATATTCACCAGTTGCACGCACCTGAAGCGCGGAGAGGCCGGCAGATGTCGTCTGGGCAACCGCGGCATCGGTCCAGGTCAGATCGTAGCGCGCAGTTGGCTGCTGCGGAGTGCCGGCGGCAACGACCTCCCCTGTGATCGTGCCGCGGGCGCCGAGTGCCGGCACGAAGGCATTGGCAAGGCTTGCCGGAACGGAGCGCAGGTTGGCGTTTACATCCAGCGTCGGCGGCGCATTTTCGTTCAGGATCACGCGGCCGGTGGCTGCAAGGTCCAGTCCATCCCCGCCCGCCACACGCGTCTCCTCCAGAACCAGCGTGCGGTCGGAGAAGCGGCCTGAAGCCTGGAGGTTCAGCGGCGCCAGTCCCGCGTCGCGGGTCTGTTGCAGTTGGGCCGCCGACCATTCAAGATCGTACTGGACCGAAGGCGCTGCCAAGGAGCCTTGAGCATTGATCGTTCCGGATATGGAGCCCGCTGCATTGATGGCGGGCACGAAGCTGTTGATAAGGCTCGCCGGCAGCCGATCGATGACGGCCTGAACGTCAAGGGCTTCACCGATAGTCCCAGTCACGTTGACGGTTCCCTCTCCGGTGGCAATGGTAAGTCCCGCAAGGCGGGCGCTGCCATCTTCGATGACCACCGTTGTCGGTGACGCAAGGCTGAGGGGGATGGCCCGGGGGGCTGCAGCAAAGCTTTCCAGCGCGATCGACAACTGCTCGCCTGTGCGCACAGTCGCCACCGCGGTCAAGGGAGCATCGTCATACTGCGCCTCAAGCTCGATCCTTGTTGCACCACCTTGGTGTTCAAAGTCGAGATCGAGCGAATTGACAGCCGCAGCGTCAGTGCCAAGTCGTGTTGCGCGAATGGTCCCATCCGCAGCAAGCTGTGAGATGTCGGGGATCGTCAGGTCGACGGCAGGGTCAACAATGGCAAGAGTGCCGCGGTTGAGACGGCTTCCGGTGGCCCTGACAACAGCCGAGGTCCGTCCATCTTCGTTCGTGAAGGTAACGCTGCCGGCCAGATCCCCTTCGGCTTCCTGTGCGACCAAGGCAGCAAGAAGAGAAATGTCAGGAAACTCGAAGTTGACTGTACCATCAGGGACGAACTGCGGCGAGAAGGTCAATGCGCCATTCAAACGGTTTGGCCCCACCTCTGCCTCTATCTGCGGAGCGGCCGTCGTCCCGTCGGCGGAGACAAGCTCCGCGTTGATCCGAAGCGGCTGTCCGTCGATCGTGCCCGTCGCAGCGATTTTCCCGCTGGGCGACTGAGGATCAGCTGTACCTTCTAGGGTCAGACGCAGGGCCTCGAGGGTTCGTCCGACGAGACGGGCCTGAGCGGAATTGACAACGGCATTGACTGCAAGAGCATCGGTTGGGCCTTGTGCCGAGAGCTGGAAGCCAGCAGCGCCTTCGGCATTGTCGATCCAGCGTCCGATCTCAGGGATCCGGCCGGCAAGTTCGGCTGTTAGGCTATTGTCTCGAAAGCCTGCGCTGCCATGGGCCTCGATGGCGTTGGACACGAGCACCAGGTTCTGGAGGTCAAAGCTTCCATCACTGGTCCGCTCGACATAGCCCTCCGCAGTGATCTTGTTCTCGAACCGCCCTGCCAATGCTGGAGGAAGAATTGCGGGGTCCGCCGTGAGACGGAAATTGCCGCTGACCTGCTGCGTTTCTGTGTTGAAGGCACCACTGACAGTGCCACTGACACGGGCACTGTCCAGGGTTGCTGCATCAAGACCTATTGCGGGAAGGTCGAGGCGTAATGGAGCATCGAGGGTGACGGGTCCCTGCACCACGCGGTCGATCTGTTCGTCAGTAAAATCGGTCTCGCCGATGCGAAGCCTCGTCCGAACGCTTCCGGTTCTGTTGGTGATGTTGAGGTCTTCGCTCTCCGCCTGCAGGCGGACCTGCTGGAAGCGTCCGAACGGGAGGCTTGCGGCCGGGATAGCAGCCGTTGCGTTGAACCTCGCCGACGTGGCAGCACCGTTGAGGGTGAAGTTGATTGTGTCGACTGTAAACTGGCTCTGTTGACCGGCGATCGGCCAGGCAATGTCTACCGGGCCGTCCGTACCGGTCAGGCTCGCTGTCAGACTGTTGTCGCCGTTCGGGTTCCAGACCCCGGAAGCGACCAGGTTGATAGCATCCGATCGGATAAGGCCACTATCAATGCCGATGCGCCCGGCCGGATTGACGTTCGCGGCCACATTGATGTCCGTCGTGCCTTCGAACATTGGCCGGAACTCGGGGGGCAACAAAGCTGCAAACTGGCCGCCCCCGGTGACCGCAATGCTGCGGCTGCCGTCCGGTAACATCATGTGCTTGGCATTTACGCCAATGATCTGGTTGCCACTCACGCTGCCGGCAAGGTCGCCGCTCCAATCGGACAGGGGACCTTCACCCTGGAGCGAGAGGTCAATGGCGGGCGCACCCGGAAGCCGCAACAGCCGTGCAAGAAGCCCTCCCTCCGGCTCCGACAGCGTGGCGTCAACCGTGAGGCGGTTCTCCTCTGGCGCGTAGAGCAGGTCAACAGAGGCGCGTGCGTCAGGTTCGTCCTTACGACGTGCCTGAAGATCGACCGTGACATCAGAGCCCGTCGCATCGATGGAGCCCTGGAGCGACAGCGCGAATCCGCGACCGCTCAGCGCGGGGCCGAGATCGATGTCGGGCATGTCGATCTGTGCAACCCTGACACCGACCGGCAAGGAAAAGCCCGAGCCTGAGTCGTTTGCCACAGGCTCGGCGATTTCGGCAGGCTCTGGCGCTCGCAGCACGTTGATGTCGCTGACGGAGACTTTCTCGGCGCGGAACACGCCGCCGAGCAGTGCTGTCGGCGACCATTCAATGTTGATGTCGCTCAGTTGCGCGTAGACGCCTTCGCTGTCGGACAAGGTAAGATCCGCGAGATGCAGGTCTCCCGTCAGCAGCCCCTGCGGACGGGAGATACTGATGTTCCGATCCGGGGTGGAGATGATCTGCGAGACGCGTTCCGCAGCGATCCGTCCGCCGACCGGGGTCAGGCCGACAAACAGGATGATGCCGAGGCCCATCACGATGATGATGGCAACGGCCGCCGCGAAAAGAGTCGCGATCCATTTCAGCAAGCGAACCATCAGCGTCATGCCCGAATTTGTTGCGTTTTGGCTAGAACACGACCCGCGTTAGAAGGCCTGACCTATTCCTGCATAGATACCGTAATCGCTGCCTCCTTCATAGGGTTGAAGGGGTATTGCAACGTCGAGACGCAATGGGCCGAACGGCGTAGCATAACGGATACCGACCCCTGCGCCGGCACGGATATCGGAGAAATCAGGCACGATTTCGGTCGACACAGTTCCTACATCGATGAAGGGCACGATTCCGATATTATCCGTGATCCCCAGTCGAACCTCGAAAGAGGCTAGAGCGTAGGATCGTCCTCCTAGTGCCTCGTCTTCGTCATTGTAGGGCGAGATTTCCTGATAGGCATATCCCCTGACCGAGCCACCGCCACCTGCGAAAAACCGTCGCGTGACGGGGATGTCGCTGAGCTCGTCGCCGCCAACAAGCGCGCCGGCCGCCAAACGCCCGGCAAGAACGATGTTGTCCTCTTCTCCCAAACCCAGGTATCCGGCGATCGATCCGTCGAACGAGGAGAAGACGGTGCCGTTGAATGCCTCATAGGTGGGGCTGGCGGCAACGGTGGCGCGGTAGCCTTCCGTCGGGTTCAACTTGTTGTCTCTCGCATCACGCTCGAAAGACACGGGCAGGGCGAATGTCAGGTACTCGTTTTTACCGAACGCGTCGTCGGTGTTGATCCAGGCAATCTCTCCTCCGGCTTTGAGAACATCCGTCTCGTTGAGCTCGTAGGAAATGGCTGCTGACCCGATTACCGACTGCGCCTCGTAGCTGTCCGGGTTCTCGCTCATGGCCTTGAGGCTTGCCTCGAACGTCGCCTCCGGTACGAACGCTCCCGGCTTGATGAACGTGATCCCGGCCGAGTAGTTGAAGGTTTCCACGTCCGTGGTCGCCTCGATCCCGGAAACCTGGGCCTCGATCCGCAGTGACTCGGCTTCACCGAACAGATTTCTGTGACCCCAGTAGCCCTGTAGACCAGCCCCGTCGAGCGACGAGTACTGAGCACCTAGACCGAAGTACCTGTGCTTGCCTTCGGACACCTCGATGGTGAGAGGAAGCGTTCCTGCCGGCGTTAACGCATCTGCCTCTCGGATGGTGATGCTGGAGAATACGCCGAGCTCACGAAGCCGCTCCGAGGCCTTGCGCAATTGCTCCGGCGAGTAGCGATCACCCTTCTCTAGGCGAGAATAGCGCGCGATGAAATCCGGCTCGACAGCTCTTGCGCCCTTGACGGCAACGGTATCAAGATTTGCGACCGGCCCCCCGATCGCTCCCATAACGACATGGACCGTTCTTGTCGGATGATCCGCTGTAACCTGGCGTTCCGTCAGTTGCGCCAATGGCCGCCCTTCGGCCTTGACGTCGACGAGAAGCTGCTCGCCGGCTTTCAGAATCAAGCGAGAGCCGGCCTGTTCGCCAACGATCAGATCGTAGTCAGCCGGATTTCGGCCGGCTGCGTCACCTTCAAAACGAACAGACCCGAGGGTAAAGGTGGGGCCGGGAGCCACTGTGATCGTTACCGGCACCGGCCGGGAATGGTCAAAAGTCGGGTTGACGGGAAGCTGGTCGAGATCGCGTCCATCAATGGTGATCCGCACCGTGCCGCCGTACCGGGCCTCTTCGTAGAGAACGGCAACGAGACGATCGCGATCCTCCCGCGCCTTGACGACAATGCCAAGATCGCCCGAGGCCGGCTGCTCGTCGTCGTTCACGAGCGACGCTGCGTTCTCCAGCCTTTCCGCCAGATCCTTGTCCTCAGTGCCGGTGTCGATCGTTGCTTCGTAGTTTACCGGGTTGATGACCTCGATTGCTTCTTCGTCGCTGCCAAAGAGTGTGATGCCGAACAGCTTGAAGGCATGGGCTTCGGAGACGGAGCACAGAGCGAGCGTCATAGCAGAGGCCGCAAGCACTGCCGTTCGCCTGAGCTTAGCGGCACCTCCTGCCTCACGTTTGAACATACGCCCGTTCAAGCTACTCGTCGCCTACCCATACCGATGTTGTCGTCAATTCGGGCTGCCTGTTTAGCGTCAAACAGCACGTGGGAATACCACTTTTCCCTAATCTTTACGACTTGATGACCACAAATTGCCCCGGAGCGTGCTCCGGAGCAACATTTGCGGCAGAAGCTGACCTGGTATCAGTATCTGCGGGGGCAGTCGTCGATATAACGGCGGCCGTATCGATCGCGATAATAGCATTGGCCGGGCTGCTCGGAGACAGAGCCGATAACAGCGCCAGACACGCCGCCGATGGCGGCTCCGACGGCTGCGCCGCGCACATTGCCGGTGGCGAGGCCGCCGATCACTGCGCCGGTGCCAGCCCCGATCGCTGCGCCGCGCTCCGTTTGGGTGCAGCCCGCTGCCGACAGGGCGACGATCATGAGCATGCAAGCTTTCTTCATGTGGATCCTCCAGGGTTTCGAAGACAGTAACGGCTGACAGCCAAACCTTCGCCCATGGTTTGCAAGCAGCGCATCGGCTGAAACCATAACCTCACATTCCGGGAAGTCCAGACGCTCCGTATTGAGGTCGGCGATGGCAGTCCCGATGAGGAAATGTGCGATGGGAGGTCCTCGCTGCAGCTTGGTTCAACAGGCAGATTGGCCTCCAAACTAGAGGTTGATCACTTGTTCAAAAAAGCCAATGATGAGCCTGTGTCTGGAGGAGACACGAGGAGGACCATGATGGCGAAAGTGACGCTGACGGTTAATGGCCGAACGGTGAGCGGCGAGTGCGACGATCGCATGCTGCTCGTGCATTTCATCCGCGACAAGCTTGCCCTGACAGGTACCCATGTGGGGTGCGATACTACGCAGTGCGGCACTTGTGTGATCCACATGGACGGGCGCTCGGTGAAGAGCTGTTCCATCCTTGCGGTACAGGCATCGGGATCCGAGATCACTACAATTGAGGGACTTGCCTCGCAAGGTGAGCTTCACCCGGTCCAGGCTGCCTTCAAGGAGCATCATGGCCTGCAATGCGGCTTTTGCACCCCCGGTATGGTGATGACTGCTGTCGACATGATCAACCGCCACAGCGGTGAGCTCGATGAGGCAACCGTTCGCCATGAACTGGAAGGCAATATCTGTCGCTGCACCGGCTACCACAACATCGTCAAAGCGGTGCTCGCCGCCAATGAGGAGATGCACGGCGCTGCCCGTCAGGCAGCCGAGTGATGAACGCGGCGGGCTGACATCGTGACCGGTCACTGCCGGTGCGCTCCAGCCCTGATTGCGAATGCCTGGTCGTGGTCGCTCATTTGTGGAGGAGAAGACAATGGGTGTTGAAGGAATTGGTGCGCGGGTGACCCGCAAGGAGGACAAGCGTTTTCTGACGGGCAAGGGGCGCTATACGGATGACATGACGGTGCCGGGCATGAAGCA
Source organism: uncultured Neorhizobium sp. (assembly GCA_964396135.1). Classification (GTDB taxonomy): domain Bacteria; phylum Pseudomonadota; class Alphaproteobacteria; order Rhizobiales; family Rhizobiaceae; genus Neorhizobium. The sequence continues at coordinate 21,094 of CAYNED010000005.1, read as the reverse complement.
TGCCTATTTCGTCAGGAGCCCCTACGCCCATGCTCGCATCAGCGGGATCGATGCATCCGCCGCAAGGGAAATGCCTGGTGTGATTGACGTCCTGGATGGCAGGCAGTTGCAGGCCGACGGCATCGGCAACCTCATCTGCGGCTGGATGATCCATTCCAAGGACGGTTCTCCGATGAAGATGGGCGCCTGGCGTCCGCTGGCGGTGGACACTGTCCGCTATGTGGGCGACGCCGTGGCCATTGTGGTTGCCGAAAGCTCCGCTGAAGCGCGCGATGCCGCCGAGGCGGTTGTCGTTGACTATGAAGAACTGCCGGCGGTCACGGAAGCCGTGGTGGCTCTGGAGGCAGGGGCACCGCAAATTCATCCGGAAGCGCCGGGGAACCTGATCTTCGACTGGGAGATCGGAGACCTTGGCGCCACCGATCGAGCCATTGCGTCTGCTGCGCATGTCACCGAGATCGAGATCCACAACAACCGTCTTTCGCCAAACCCGATGGAGCCGCGGGCGACCCTGGGGATCTACGATAGTGCCGAAGATCACTATACCTGCTACACGACCAGTCAGAACCCGCATGTGGCGCGGCTGGTGATGAGCGCCTTCTACAATGTCGCGCCGGAAAACAAGCTTCGCGTCATCGCTCCCGATGTGGGCGGCGGATTTGGCTCCAAGATTTACATCTATCCCGAAGAGATCGTCTGTCTCTGGGCCTCCAAGAAGACTGGCGTGCCCGTAAAATGGACCTCCGACCGGACCGAGGCCTTCCTGACGGATGCCCATGGCCGTGACCATGTGTCAAAGGTCAAGATGGCGTTTGACAGCGACCACCGGATCATCGGCCTGAAGGTGGATACCATCGCCAACCTCGGCGCATACATGTCGCTGTTTTCTTCGGCGGTGCCCACCTATCTCTATGCAACCCTGCTGTCGGGCCAGTATGCGATTCCGGCCATCCACGCCAATGTCCGCACCGTTTATACGAATACGGTGCCGGTCGACGCCTATCGAGGCGCCGGGCGGCCGGAAGCGACCTATCTTCTCGAACGGACGATGGAGACGGCAGCACGGGAACTCGGACTTTCCCCTGCAGAGCTGCGACGCAAGAACTTCATTCGCAGCTTTCCTTATCAGACACCGGTGATCATGAACTATGACGCCGGCGACTACGAAGCCTCCTTGGCTGCGGCCATGCAGGCTGCCGACTGGGATGGTTTTCCGGCACGTCGAGCCGAGGCGGAGGGGCGCGGGATGAAGCGCGGCATCGGCATGAGCTGTTATATCGAGGCCTGCGGGATAGCTCCGTCGGCCGCCGTCGGTTCTCTTGGCGCGGGTGTCGGGCTCTGGGAGTCTGCCGAGGTAAGAGTCAACGCAGTCGGTACGATCGAGGTTCTGACAGGCTCCCACAGCCATGGTCAGGGCCACGAAACCACCTTTGCACAACTGGTCGCAGAGCGGCTGGGAGTCTCGATCGACAGCGTCAACATCGTCCATGGCGACACCGACAAGGTCCAGATGGGCATGGGCACCTATGGATCGCGCTCGGGAGCGGTGGGCATGTCTGCGGTTGTGAAAGCGCTCGACAAGGTCGAGGCCAAGGCGAAGAAGATCGCCGCGCATATGATGGAGGCGGACGAGAGCGACATCGTGATCGAGAACGGCGAGTTGAAGGTCGCCGGTACCGACAAGACAGTGCCCTGGTTCCAGATAGCATTGGCGGCCTATACGGCGCACAACCTGCCATCCGGAATGGAGCCGGGTCTGAAGGAGACAGCCTTCTACGACCCGGCCAACTTCACCTTTCCTGCCGGATGCTACATTGCCGAGGTTGAGGTGGATCCGGAGACAGGCAAGACGGAGATCATACAGTTCGTCGCAGCTGACGACTTCGGCAACATCATCAATCCATTGATTGTCGAAGGCCAGGTTCATGGGGGGCTCGCGCAGGGGATAGGTCAGGCCTTGCTCGAGGAAGTGCGTTATGATCCGGAGTCAGGTCAGCTCCTGACGGCAAGCTACATGGATTATGCCATGCCGCGCGCCGACGACCTGCCCTCGTTCAGTCTTTCGCACCAGAACACGCCCTGCCCGAGCAACCCGCTCGGGATCAAGGGCTGCGGCGAAGCCGGAGCCATCGGCTCGCCGCCAGCGCTGATCAATGCGATCACGGATGCGATCGGCAACAACGACCTGAAGATGCCCGCCACACCGATGAAGGTCTGGCAGGCAATGCACGCTGTGCACTGAGGAGGGATCGGACATGTATGCAACCAGCTATAGCCGCGCTTCCTCGGTTGAAGAGGCGGTCAAACTTAAGAGCGAGCATGAGGAGGGGCGGTATCTTTCAGGGGGGATGACGCTGATCGCAACGATGAAGCAGCGGCTTGCCGCCCCTTCCGATCTCATAGACCTTCGGCATATTCCAGATCTGAAGGGGATTTCGCTAGAGGGACGGAATATCCGCATCGGTGCGGGGACACCTCATGCGGAAGTAGCCGGATCATCCATGCTCCGCGCCGTCTGTCCGGCGATCTGCGAATTGGCCGGGATGATCGGCGACCCCCATGTCCGCAATATGGGCACGATCGGCGGCTCCATTGCCAACAATGATCCGGCTGCCGATTATCCCGCGGCTATGCTCGCCCTGAATGCCACGATCATCACCGACCGGCGCTGGATTGTTGCAGATGACTTCTTTGTCGGCCTGTTTGAAACCGCTCTTGAAGAGGGCGAAATGGTCACCGCGGTGACATTCGAGGCGCCCGACAAGGCAGGCTACGCCAAGTTCGCCAATCCGGCATCACGCTACGCGTTGACGGGCGTCTTTGTGGCGAAACGTGCGGACGGTGTTCGGGTGGCGATAACCGGTGCGGGGGGCAACGGGGTCTTTCGCCACGCGGGGCTGGAGGCATCGCTTGTCTCCAACTTCCAGCCGGATGCCATCGCCGGCGTTGAGGTCGATCCACAGGATCTGCTGTCGGACATGCATGCCACGCCTGCCTACAGGGCCAATCTGATCTCGGTCATGGCCAAGCGTGCCGTCAAGGCGGCGGGATAAGGCCTGGGGGAGGAGAGGCGGGTCTCCGGCGCTTTTCCTTCCTCTGCTTGATGTGGATCAAGTTTCTGGCCGCGCCTGCGGGTTAGGGGAAATCTGGAGCCGCTCGAAAAACGTCCAATTGCCGCAGTCTGGATTTATTCCAATATGCAGGGTTGACGAAAAGCGAGCAAGAAACCAAAACCAATTAGGTTCTGGAGTGTGACATGGATTTCGAGGCATTTTTCAAGAGCGAACTGGACAGCCTTCACCAGGAAGGCCGGTATCGGGTCTTCGCCGATCTCGAACGGCATCGCGGCAGTTTTCCACGCGCCACGCGTCACACCCCGGAAGGTCCCCGAGAAGTTACGGTCTGGTGCTCGAACGATTACCTCGGCATGGGTCAGCATCCCGCCGTAATCGAAGCCATGAAAGAGGCGATCGATCACTGTGGCGCGGGTGCGGGAGGCACCCGGAATATTTCTGGCACCACGCACTACCATGTTCGTCTTGAGCAGGAGCTTGCCGATCTGCACGGCAAGGAGTCCTCCCTCGTCTTCACATCAGGCTATATCTCGAACTGGGCAACGCTCGGCACACTGGGCCAGAAGATCCCCGGCCTCATCATCTTTTCCGACGCACTGAACCACGCGTCGATGATTGAGGGTATCCGCTACGGCAAGTGCGAGCGCGTGATCTGGAAGCACAATGATCTGAACGACCTGGAAGCGAAGCTCGCGGCAGCCGATCCGAACGCGCCGAAGCTGATCGCCTTCGAATCGGTCTATTCGATGGACGGCGACATCGCGCCGATCAAGGAGATCTGTGATCTCGCCGACAAGTATGGCGCCATGACTTACCTTGACGAAGTTCACGCGGTTGGCATGTACGGCCCGCGCGGGGGCGGTATTGCCGAGCGCGAAGGTCTGATGGACCGGCTGACGATCATCGAGGGTACGCTCGGCAAAGCCTTCGGCGTGATGGGCGGCTATATCGCAGCATCCACCGCGCTCTGTGATTTCATCCGCTCGTTTGCCTCGGGCTTCATCTTCACTACGGCCTTGCCGCCAACGCTGGCCGCCGGTGCGATTGCGTCGATCCAGCACCTGAAGGCGAGCCCGTTCGAGCGGATCCGGCACCAGGACCGGGTCAAGAAGCTCCGCGGGCTGCTCGACGCCAACGGTATTCCGCATCTGCACAATCCCAGCCATATCGTGCCGGTGATCGTCGGCGATGCCGCCAAGTGCAAGTGGATCTCCGACATCCTGCTCGATTCCTTCGACCTTTACGTGCAGCCGATCAATTATCCGACGGTGCCGCGCAAGACCGAACGTCTGCGCATTACCCCGACGCCGCTCCACTCCGACGGTGATCTCGAGCGTCTGGTTGGCGGGCTGCATCAGTTGTGGTCGCGTTGCGCACTCGCCCGCGCCGTCGCCTGATCTGAATTGCGAGATGTAAGGGAATGATGGCCGCCTAAGCGGCCATCTCCTTTTGGATGATCAGTTCTTCCGCCCTTCGCCGGGCCTCCGCATCTGCAGCGAAGACGGCGTCGATGGTCGAGGCAGCCGCATGAGCGACCATGTCCTCCATCACCGCCTCTGCGACATCGGCCATGGCAAGAAAGCCGATCCGCCCCTTGCAGAAGGCTTCAAACGCGATTTCCTCGGCTGCATTCATCACCGCACCCTGCACGCCACCTCGCTCCAACGCATTGCGGGCCAGCCGGAGGGCCGGGAAACGGACCTCGTCGGGCGCCTCGAAATCGAGCCGGGCGAGCTTGGCGAAGTCCAGCCGTTCAACATTGAGGATCGGGCGGTTCGGATAGGTGAGCGCATAGCCGATCGCGGTGCGCATATCCGGCGCGCCCAGTTGCGCGAGCACCGAGCCGTCCGTATAGCCCACCATGGAATGGATGATCGACTGCGGATGGACGATCACCTCGATCTGGTCCGGGCGCAGGTTGAAGAGGTGCTTTGCCTCGATCATCTCGAGAGCCTTGTTGAACATTGATGCGCTGCCGATCGAGATTTTCAGCCCCATCGACCAGTTCGGGTGGGCCTTGGCGATCTCGACGGTAACGTCCGCCATCTGTTCGCGTGACCACGTCCGAAAGGGTCCCCCGGAGGCGGTGAGCACGATGCGCTCCACCGCGTGGTGCTGGTCGTCCTCGAGCGCCTGAAAGATCGCGCTGTGTTCGCTGTCGACGGGGATCAACTGGCCGCCGCCTTCCGTCACCGCCTTGACGAAGAGGTCGCCTGCCGAAACCAGGCATTCCTTGTTGGCCAGCGCGATATCGGCGCCCCGCGTGGCGGCGGCCAGCGTCGGCGCGAGCCCGGCGGTTCCGACGATTGCAGCCATCACCCAGTCGGCCTCCGCCGCGCCCGCCTCGATGACGGCCTGGCGTCCGGCCGCCGCTTCGACGCCGGTGCCGGCAAGCGCCTCCTTCAGAGCGGGGTAATTCGCCTCATCGGCAGTGACGGCGATCCGGGCGCCGAACGCCTTCGCCTGTCGCGCCAGAAGCTCGATATTGCTGTTGCCGGTGATCGCCACAAGGTCGAAGGCGTCACGTCCGCCTAACTGCGCCAGAACGTCCAGCGTGTTGACGCCGATCGAGCCGGTGGATCCGAGAATGGAGATGCTGCGATGCGCGCCGGAGCCGCCTGCCATGAGAGATGATCCATGCTGATGTCGTAGATCGTCTACAGGCGAACGACATGGGCTACAAGGCTTTGCTCATATTGGCCTGCCTGCGATAAGGTCGCCTTGATTGCAGCCTAAATTCGAGTGAAGTAGAGCAATGAGTTCTCACAGAGAAATGCATGCTGCCTGCGTCATCGCCGGCGCAGGTCCGGCGGGGCTGATGTTTGGTTTCCTGCTGGCCCGCGCCGGCGTTGATGTCACGGTCGTCGAGAAGCACGCCGACTTCCTGCGCGACTTTCGCGGTGACACCATCCACCCCTCTACACTGCAGGTGATGCAGGAACTCGGCTTGGCCGATGAATTTCTCGCCCTGCCGCACACAAAGGCGCCGAAGCTTTCCGCCGAAATGGGCGGTCGCAACGTCACGATCGCTGATTTCTCGCGCCTGCCTGTCAAGAACCGCTTCATTGCATTCATGCCGCAATGGGACTTCCTGAATTTCCTGGCGCAGAAGGCGGGGCAATATCCGAACTTCAGGCTGATCATGCAGGCGAAGGTGGCGGAGCTGCTTGTAGCGGAGGGCGCCGTATGCGGGCTGCGGGTCGAGACGCCGGACGGTTTCCTCGACATTCGATCCAGTCTGGTCGTGGGTGCCGACGGACGTCATTCGGCGGTGCGTGACTTGGCGAAGCTGGAGGTCCAGAGCTTCGGCGTGCCGAGCGAGGTGCTGTGGATGAAGCTCAGCAGGCAGGCGGGCGACCCGGTCGAGGTCATGGGGCACGCCGGTCCGCGCCAAGGGCTGGTGCTGATCGACCGCGGCGACTACTGGCAATGCGGCTATGTTGTCCGAAAGAGCACCTATGCCGAAATCAGGGCATCCGGCATCGAAGCCTTCCGCCAGAGGGTGCGCGAGGTTTCCCCGCTGCCACCCGAGCGGATGGAGGAGGTCGCGAGCTTCGACGATGTCAGCCTGCTCGCGGTGCGCATCGACCGGTTGAAGCGCTGGTGGCGACCGGGGCTGCTCTGTATTGGAGATGCCGCCCATGCCATGTCGCCGATCGGCGGCGTCGGGGTCAATCTGGCGATCCAAGATGCCGTGGCGGCAGCCAATATCCTCGCGCGCCCCTTACGAGAGGGACGACTTCTGGATGCCGATCTCGCTGCGGTCGAAAAACGCCGGAGCTTCCCGACACGGGCCACGCAGAAGCTACAACTGATGATGCGGGGTGGCCGTCGCAAGGACGAAGACGATGCTGACAAGCGCAAGGGACCACCCGCCTTCATCCGAGGCATTGCCCGCTGGCCGCTCCTTGCGCATCTCGCCGGCCGTCTGATCGGGCTCGGTTTCCGTATGGAGCATGTGCAGGACGTTTGATCGGCGTCAGTCACGTCTGAACAATATTGCCACTTGGCCCTCCTGGCTTACCAGTTCCTTCAGCTCGATCTGCGTCCTTGATCCGCCGCGCCCGGACGGCCATGGATCACGGACATCGAGGAGGTTGCCGTCGTGGGAATAGCCATAGACGACATAGTAGTGGATGGCATTTCCAACCACGAAAACACGATTATTGTCGATCTCTTTCCTCACCAGCTCTGCCGTCAGGTCCGGCACGAAGTAACCGTTAGTAGCCGTATGGTCGAAGGCGTTCCACTGCGTCCGCACCAGTTGTACCAACCGGCTGTCTGAATTGGTCCCGGACTCTTCCTGAACATCGAGAGACTGGTCCATCATCAGGGCCACTTCCCATTTCTCCTGCACCTCGGGATCAAGAGCGGCGAGGTTTTGGGTGATGCGTCTGGCGATGTCATATTGGCTGAGGTCAGGAAGACCGTAGTAGGTGCGGATCATCATCTCGGCGGCAGCAAAACACCATGAGGGTGTCTCCTGAGCCACCAGGGCGGGAGGGTTTTGAACGTTTGGCATTTCCGTTCTCCTTTGGCTTGAGAAGGGTGACGCTTGACGCGCGTAGATTCTCCAGAGCAGCTTCTGAATTAAGCGGATGTTGATTGTTCAAGAATGGCTGGCGGGACTGCTCTTAGCGGCAATCCCGCCTCGAGTTGGAGGATCACCCGGTCTTGGTGAGGCTCTCCCGGTAGGCGTTCAGCGACGCGATCTTGGCGTCGGATGTGGCTTCCCTCTCGGCGACGATCGCAGCAAGCCTCGTTGATGCCGTTTGCAGATAGGCGTTCAACCTGTCGCCCGTGATGTACTCGCCGCTCAGTTTGTTGAGTTTCGACCAGCCGTCCGCAAAGCTCTTGTTGAATCGGTCAGAGACAATCGTCACGGCGTGCCATTGCGCGGTCTGCCGGATGAAGAACTCATCCACGGACCGGACGAGCTGGGCCAGGCGGTTCTTTCGAATGGTCTCCAACTGGGCCACATTGTCGATGCTGGTCACCTGATGGCCGGCTTCTTCGGCGATACCCTGCATGAAGTCGGCAAAGGACTTGAAGAAGAAGGCGATCTCCTCGACGATTTCCTTCATTCGCTTCAGCGCGCTGAGACTGAGGTTCAACGATTTGATCGTAAGCTGTAAGGTTTCGTCCTCCGAGCGTTTGCCCTTGAGCAGCGCCGTGATCTTGATCAGTTCCGCCGATTGGTTGCGGCGCTCCTTCTCGTAGGCTTCCGCCTTGTCGATCATCTGCATCTGAATTTGACGCAAGCTTGCAGCCTGCTGCTGTTGTTCGTCCGTCAGCTTGCCCAGCCCCTTGTCGAGTGCGTCGAGCGACCCCTGTAGGCTGCTGATGATCTCTTTCTGCTTTGCAATGGCCTCCTCCTGGGCCTTGAGTTCTGCGGATCTGGCATTGATGCGCTTTTCCAGTTCAGCAACCTCTGCAGAGGTCCCGGCGCCCGGCTGCGCCCCACCTGCTTGGCCTGCCAGCTTCGTCTTGGTGTCTTCAAGCTGCTTGATCTCTGTCTTGAGAACGTCTCTTTTTGCTTCGCTCTTCTGAAGTTCGGCTTTTCCTTCAGAGATCTTGGTCTGCGTGCGGGCGGCGTCGTCGGTTTTGTTTTTGCTGGGGGTAGACTGACCGTCCGGCGCGGTTGCTGGATCGCTTTTTGCGCCTGTCTGGCCGCCGAGGAGACCGCCGATCGAGGAGGCCAACATTGGAGCAGGGCCGCCCGCCGCCATTGCGATCGCCGGAACGGCGCTGGAAATCATTTGTGCGCCAACCCTGACCAGCGACATCACGAAGGCACGTTGTTCGGCCGTGGATGCTCTTTCCTCATATTCTCGTGCCTTCCGTTCAAACTCCGCAACCTGGCTCTTCAGGTCATTCACCAAAGCATCCAGCTGCTCCCGCTTGGCGTTGGCTTCGTTGATCTCCCGTTCGAGCGCCTTTTTGTCTGCAATCCTCGTGCTCAGGATTGTCTCGCTTTTCGCGGTGGTTTCTGCTGTGGCCCGAATGATTTCGTCATAGGTCGACGCGATCACGAGCAGCCTGTCACGCACCGTCAACGCCTTGTCGCGGATGGTCTTGGCGAGTGTGATAAGGTCCTTGGACACAAAACTCTTGATCTCGGCCTGGTCGTTGCCTTCCCGGATATCCTGCCAGTCGGGAAACACGTCATTCAGGGACTTGCCGATGTTGCTGGCTATGGCGATGGCGTCTCGCATCGTCATCTCGCTCTGCTGCTGCGTCGTAATCAACTTGTTCATCAGGGCACTGATCCGGACGCGAACATCGCCTTCCTCCTGAGGAGTCGTATTGTAGGCGATGTAAAGCAGGTCGATTGCGTTGTCGGTGTCCCTTTTGGCGCGCTCGACGTCATACGTGCCCTGAATCTTCTCCACATAGGCCTGCACGATGGCGGTATCGGCCCTGGGAAGCTGGAAGCTCGGCTGTGACAGGATAGCGTCTACGTCTGTCTGGATCGCGAGATTGATCTTGACTTCGCGGCTTTCGAAATTTGCGACATGGGGCATGACTAAAGCTCCTTCTCGTTTCGATGGGGCGGGTTGTGGCTTGCTCACCGTGAGCACTTTTGCCTGGCCTCTTCCGGGAGGCCGGCTTCCGCAGACGCGATGAAATCCGGCGTTGCGGTATTCAAGGCGTCGATCTCGGAAGACAGGCGGTCGACAGTGCGCATGCGCACATCCGTGGTGTCGATCGCCGCCGCCTCCTGAAGCGTGGTTCTGAAGGTGCCCAGGAGGATGTTGTAGTCCTGTATCTTGATATGAATCTTGCTGCTGGACGCTTTGACATTCGAGATCAGGCTCTCGCTTTGTTCGATTGCTCGTCGGTTCTGCGCAATCTCCTGATTTGTCTGGACCAAGGCCCTTTGGCTCTGCGCCACCTGATTGCGGGCAACAACCAGCCGCTCCTGCGCTTGCCGCAGTCGATCTCCCGTCCGCCGCATGTCAGCTTCGGCATCCGTCATCCAACCCAGGTCCTTGACCGCTCTATCGCCGGCGTCGCAGAGGCCGGACAGGAACGTCATCCACTTCCTGCACTCTCTGAGCCTATGGACTTGTTCCTCCTGCTCCTGGCGGGCACGTTCGAAGTCCCGTCGGGCGGCCTCAAATCTGTCGAGTTCGGCCGCTGCTTCCACTTCCAGCAGGCGGACAGTCTCCGCCCCGCGGGACACCTGCGACTGGAGATCACGTTCTCGCTGGCGCGCAGTAGCGAGCAGTTGTTCCTGTTGTTCGCTTCGCGCCTCCAGTTCTTTGAGATAGCTGTCGAGGCAACTGGCTTGTCCAGCCAGCATGCCTTGTCTCGCCTCTGCGACCGCGAGCTTGTCTTGGTAAACTGCGGTCTGTTCGGGAGAAAGCGATGCCGCGTCGATAGACGCGGCCTGCATCAGGAAGACTAAGGCCACGGGAGAAAGGCAATGACGGAAGCTCATGATGAAACCTCACTTTTTCTCGGGTGAAGGCGATGTTGTTGGAGCAGCGTTGTGGTTTCTGTTTCCGATCCGCGGGCCGGAGCAGCGAACAACGGCGATCGGAATGACTGAGGCATGTGAAGGCGCTCCTCAGCCCGCGGAAGCTGAGCTTGATACCGGGATGGGCTGGGAAGCCCTTCTTTGAAGAGAAACGGGGTGTGAAGGTTGATCTGCCCGGTCGTGATCAGGTCAGCCCGGAAAGATCATCGCTTTGATCATATCCCGCCGCTCGGACCCGTCACACGATGTCGCCGAATCTTGAGACCAGGTGCGTCCCTTGAGGCGGGGTTATTCCTGAGTTGGCGATCTGCGTGCAACACAACAGGTTTAACCAGAAGGCTCGACCACTCGCACCCAGCAGGCCGACCAGAGCGCTGAGCCGAACGTGCCAGTTGCCGTCGAGACGGGCATACCGGCCAGTGTTGATGTTGATGATAAAGAGGAAAAGGTTGTCATCGCCCGAAAGGTCAAGATCGGGGCTGAACCTGCCTGGACCCTGAAGAACATCCTGAGGGTGGTAATTGGCTATCCCCCTCGCCAGTTGTTCGTCGCTCACCGTCGGGTCAGACTTGATCGCGTTCCAGATCGCGAGTGCTGTGCCGTAGCCGAGAGGCGCGCCAAAATTTCCTCGATATTGTACCTCCTGGTCATCCTCAAGCGAGAAGCTGGAGAATTCCCTGATGCCGCCGTGGCAGACAAGAACATAATTGGACATGGGTTTTTCCTTCTCGAGGGTTCGCTGACGTGACGACTGCGGAGAGCAAACGGATACACAACCATAAAGAGTGTTTATTGATGGCACACCTATTAGTTAAGGGGAGTGCAAAAAACTGCACGCGTGTCTTTATGTTGGCGCGTCTCCCGCAAGGCAGAGGTGGCTCTCCGTAAACCTCCAAAGCATCCGGCTCTTCATCTTTGGGAAACATTCCGCCGCGCAATATGACCTCCACTGGCCACAACCATAGGAGGTCAGTGGAGGGCTGAGCGATTGCAGCATCCTTGGATATCATCTCTGCAGATGATGTTTTGTCGCTTGCGGAGAGCATCCTGGAAGATGCTGCCTTCAGCACAGCTGTTTCCACCCTTTGCGTAGAGCTTCGTCGCACTTTTGAGGAAGAGCCAAGGCTCGTACGAGCGGTTGGCGACGCTGGTGCTTTTGCGATCATTCTATCTGCAATCGGCATTGCCGAAGAAGGTGAAGGACGGTTCACCTTTGCAGAGGTTCAGGCCATCGTGGTACCGCGCGGATGGGCATCCAGCCGCCGGGTGCGTTCGCTCATTGATTGGCTGGAATGGACCGGAGCTGCGCTACGCCACGCCACCCGCGACGACGGGCGGGAACGACCGTGGTCGTTTTGTGGGTGGTTGCCTCCAGCCGTCTCTGCTCTTGCACGCGCCTTTCTTGCTGCTACCGCTCCATGGAGAAGAAGGCCTGCTCTTCATCCACCAAATCAAGGAGACGCGGCTGAGATAAATGCCATAGTGGGCGCAGTCAGCCGACAGATGCGCGTTGCACCTCACCAGATCTCGTTTGGCACAGAGATGAGCTTGTTCGCCGGCCATGCAGCCGGCTTGCTTATCTTGCTTGAGATTATCAACCGGTCCCAGTCGGCGGAAGGTCCGCGCCTCCGGGTCCGCTTTTCAAGGAAGGCCTCGTCACGCATCTATGGGGTCAGCCGGGCTCACATCACGGCCATCTTAGCCAAGGCTGAACAATCGCATATGCTCGTACGTGACGGGAATGAGATACTCTTAGACGAGAAAATGCTGTCCAATGTTCAACATGATCTGGCATGCCAACTGGCATTCGTTGTGCTCGCAGACGCAGGGAAGCCTGTAGCCGAACCTATTTGATGGCGCTCCTCCGCGAACCTACTGGTCAACCTGGCGCGCCAGCGGGGCTCATTCCACCAATACCCTGACGCTGGCTGCCCGTCCCGCTGCGTCGATCACAGTGAGCGTCGAGAAGCCGAGACCTTCCGGCTTCCACTCATTTGTGCGGCGGCGCGAAAGATCCGACAGCGGTTTGCCGTTGGCGAGCCAACGGAAGGGCGGGCGGCCACCTTGCAGTTTCAGGACGAGGGGCGACATCTTTCCTGCACTTGCCCCAAGATCAACCTTGGCGCCTTCCGGCGGATAAACGATCTGCGGTGCCGCATCGCCTCCGGATGTCCGTATCAACCCGCTCGCGGTGATTGCGAAGCGCCGCAGTCCGACCGGCAGCTCGGACTGCGCCAGCCGAAGCGCACCGGGCGGCGCTGGAGGATGCTGTGAAATGGCAACGCCGGAGCCAGAGAAGGCCTCGAACAAGATGGGCGCCGCGGTCTGGTAGCCAGAGATCTCAGGCACCGCACCATTGTCCGGCCGCCCCACCCAGACGCCGATCACGTAGCGGCCGTCATATCCCACGGACCACGCGTCGCGGTATCCGTAGCTGGTGCCTGTCTTGTACGCGATCCCGATCTTGCGGTTGCCGGTCGGCGGCAGAACGTCGGAAAGCACGTTCGTGACGCTCCAGATCGCCTGGCGCTCCAGAATCCGCTCGTCATCGAGCGGTCCTGGCTCCTCATCAAGACCGTTGCCAAGTTGCACGGGCTGTCCACCGTTTGCCAGGGCGGCATAGGCTTGCACCAGATCCTTCAACGTGATGCCAACACCGCCGAGCCCGATGGCCAAGCCGGGAGCTTCATTGGGTGGGAGGACAGGCCGCACGCCGGCCCGCCGGAAGCGGATCATCAGCCGCGATGGTCCTACTGCCTCGAGAAGCCTCACCGCCGGCACGTTGAGCGACAATTGCAGGGCCTGGCGCACCGTCACGTCCCCTTGATAGCTCATGTCAAAATTCTTTGGGCGGTAGCCGAAAAAGTCTGCCGGGCGGTCCTCGATGATAGTTTCCTGGGCGACCAGCCCCTGTTCGAATGCAAGCCCATAGATGAAGGGCTTCAGTGTCGAGCCGGGCGAGCGCAATCGGCGCGTCATGTCGATCCAGCCGGACCGGCCGGCATCGAAGTAATCAGCGGATCCGACCTCGCCGACGATTGCGCCCGTCGTGGCATCTGCCATCACGATGGCAAGCGATACCTTCGGCGCAAGCTTAGCTGATGCCTCGCGGGCCACGTCCTCCAGCTTCTGCTGGATATTCCGCTTCAACGTGCTGCGGTACTTCTCCGCCTTCGGATGTTTGCGGATCGCCGCTTCGGCGAGATGTGCCGCATGGGCGGGAAGTTGAAATCGGCGACGCGGGACCGGCTCATTGGACGCTCGCAACGCTTCGCCTTGACCGGTTACGACTGCCACGGCGGGGCGTGTTAGGACTCTTTCCCTCGCCCGCTGCGCGACACGCGGATTACGATCCGGTCGCCGCGCCTCAGGGGCTTGCGGCAGGGCTACAAGAAGGGCCGCTTCGGAAACCGTCAACCGCCGCGGCTCCTTGCCGAAATAGGCAAGGCTTGCAGCCCGAACCCCCTCCAGATTTCCACCATAGGGCGCATGGGTCAGGTAAAGCCCCAAGATTTCCCGCTTGCCGAGGCGCCGCTCGATCTGGATCGCCCGAGCGATCTGCAGCAACTTGGCAGAAAGTGAGCGCCGTTCGCGCGGCTCGATCAGCCGCGCCACTTGCATGGAAAGCGTCGAGGCGCCCGACACGATCCGCCCGTTCGTGAGAAGTTGGTAGGCGGCCCGACCCAAGGCCATGAGATCGACGCCTGCGTGCTCATAGAAGCGTCGATCCTCATAGGCGACAAGCATGCTGAGAAAACGCGGGTCGACGTCATCGACGCTGGTTCTCAGTCTCCAGCGTCCTTGCGGCGTGGCGAACGCCCTGAGCAGCTCTCCATCCGCATCCAGCACTTCTGCGGAGACGATACTTGCACCTTCAAGTGGCGGAGGGTAGGCACGATCAGCAATGGTAAGTCCTGCCGCCAGCACCCCCATGAGAGCAAGGCTGGTACCGATACCTGTGATAGCCTTCCAGCGCCTCTTCATCGTGAACGCCACCGCTAAGGAGCGGCAACCACCTCCATGAACGCCGTTGCGGTGCGGGCGGCAAACTGGGGACGGTACATGTCCTCGACCTGCGCTGCCGGATGGGCATAGACGCCTGGCGTCACGGCGCGCACCACGTAAGCGAGCGTGATCTGGCGATTGTCGCCCTGGCTGCGGTCGAAGGCTGCAACGAAGCGGTCGTTGCGGAATTCCGTGTGAGCGGCCTGCACGTCCTCGATCCAGTCGAAATTGGACAGGTTGGCGCTGTTGACGATGCTTGGGTTGTCGATCTCGAACCCAGCCGGCAGGAGGTCAGTGACAAGGATCCGCGACGGCCAGTCATTGGTCTCCGTGATGTTGAGGACAACAACATACCGTTCGTTCTGTTGCGCCTCGCTGACATTCGCCTCCTGGCCGTCCATGGTGTAGTAGGTGCGGGTGATCTCGAAGCCGTCGCCGCCGGCAGCCAGCGGGTGGGCTGGTGCTGCAACCGTTGTGACGGCCGCCGACAACACTTCATCGCTTTCATTGCGCACTTCCAGGGGATGGTCGAGCAGGACGTTACCCGAGACCTGCGACATCAATGCACCAGTATGAGGTGCACCATTGATATTGAGGCTCAGGCCTTCGTCACCATTCTGCAACGCGCGCGCGGCAAGCAGCATCCAAGTCTGCTCCTGGGTGCTCGTGTACTTCTTGGCGCGCCATTCATTGGCCACGACATCTGCCATCGCCGGGAGAATTTGCGGTACCGGGCGGCTTTCGGCAGCGAGCGCCAAGACGGCAGCACCGTCACGCAAGGACGAGCCGTAATCGGAACGGGCGAGGCTGACCTTGTGGACGTGAGCGATTTCCGACATCTGCAAGGCCCCGTTGAAGATCGCGCGGGAGCGTTCCCCGTCTCCGTAGAGCGAAAGAGCGGCGGCGATATGTGCCTTGGCGAGTGGCGTCGGGAAGTCATCAAGCATGGTGTCTGCGTAGTACCGCAGGTCGCTTATTGCAGCCTTACGGTTGCGGGCCAGCACATACAGAGCATAAGCAATCTGGTTGCCCTGCTCGCGGACATTCGTCGTGTAGACCAACGCGTTCTGTAGGTTCTCCAATGCCTGCACGAGCGGCTGTTCCGGCACTTGATATCCTTCTTCGCGCGCACGAGCGAGGAAGTCCGTGACGTAGGAGTCCAGCCAAAGATCGTTACCCGCCCCTTCCGGACCCCATAGACCAAAACTGCCGGCAGAGGCCTGGAAAGACAGGACGCGATAGATCGCATCCTGTACTCGCTTTTTGACCTCTGCGTCATCGGCCAGGCCATTCTGTACCGCCATGCGGCTCAGGTAGAGAAGCGGCAGCGCTCGACTCGTGGTCTGCTCGGCGCAGCCGTAAGGATAGCGATCAAGGCTCATCAGCAACGCCGGGATGTCAAAGGCGTTCGAGCGGCTGACATTGACGCTGACCGATGCGCCCTGGAGAATGCTGTCTGCAAGTAAGTTCCCGTCGATCGTCAGGCTAGTGCCAGGCTGCAGATCGACCAGCCGCCGCTCGGTAACCGGTATGGCGGCCGGTCGCACGGGGATATCCAGCGCCTGATCAACAGACAGGCCTGATGCATGGCTCAGTCGGATTGTCACGGTGCCGTCGCCGGGCTCTATACCCACGAGCGGCAGTGTCACGCTCGCCTTGCCACCGGAGGCCAGTTCCACAGGCTTGATGGCGCTTTGTCCGATGGCCACAGCGTCACTGGTCGTGATGGTGAGATCATAGACGCCGGTTGGAGCATCGGTGTTGGCGATATCGAGCCTCAGGTTGCTGTCATCTCCAGGTGCCAGGAAGCGCGGGAGGCTGGCAGTCACAACAATTGGGTCACGGATGACAACATCCTTCACCCCATGGCCGACGCCGGATTTCGACCAGGCAACGGCCATGATCCGTGCGGTCCCGTTGAACTGGGGGATGTCGAACGAAACGGAAGCCCGGCCTTCGGCGTCGAGCTTCACGGGCCCGGAGAAGAAGGCGACCAGCTTCTCCTTTGGAGGGCTCGCTTGAAGTGCCATGCTGCCGCCGTCGCCACCGGTTCTCAGGCGTCCGGTTGCTCCGAGCGAACCATCGATCAGGCGGCCGTAGATGTCCCTGATCTCAAGTCCCAGGCGGCGTTGACCGAAGTACCAGTCATCCGGCGCCGGCGGCTCGTAGCCGGTGAGGTTCAGGATGCCGACATCCACGGCGGCAACAGTTATATACGCGTCTTCATTGGCCCCAGCTCCCTTCACCAGCAAAGAGATGTCGAGCGGCTGGCGCGGGAGGGTCTTTTCCGGAGCTTCTATCGACACCTGAAGATCGCGGTCGTCTGGATCGACCTTGAGCCAGGTGATGCCGATTGCCCGCATCGGCATGCGGCTTTCACGCGCTTCGCCGGGGCGATAAAGTGTTGCCGTTACATATGACCCCGCTCCCCACTCTGCGGTCACCGGGATCTCTATCTCGCCGCCTTCCTCGGAGATGGTTGTAGTTCTCACTGCAATCAGCTCTTCCGAGCCTGCAGTCACCAGCAGCTCTCCGGCGTAACGTGAGGAGACCTTGAGCCTGGCTGTATCGCCCACGTTGTAGCTCGGCTTGTCGAGCGCGATTTCCAGAGCGTCAGGCGTTTCCGTTGAAGTTGCCGTCACGAACCAGCCGGCGTCGAATTCCACGCTGGATGCTGGCCCTCCCATGTCAGCCGTTTCGACCTCGAGACGATAGCGACCCCACCCGACAGGAACGGAGATTCTGCCCGCATCAGCCGTGACTTCGACCTTTCCGTCGAGCACCTGTGCGGTGCGGGTTATCGGCTCATAGCGCCAGGCGCTGCCCTCGCGATACCATTGATAATCCTGCTCGACCTTTACAAGCTTCCACAACAGGTCCTGCGCCGCCTGTTTGGCGCCGGCGTCATCGACCAGAACAACACTGAAATTCCCGACCGCGCCTTCGGGCAGGTCGCCTGAGAACTCGGGCTTGATGCCGATCCGCGATCCGTCTGGTCTTACGGGCAGCAGAAGATGGCGCTCGACCGCGCGGCCTCCGGCCTCCTGCATGCGCACGGCAATATCAGCTTTCAGGAGCTTGGTCGTGAAGGGTAACTCAGCGATATCCGCGTCGAAGACTGCCGTCCCGTCTTCATCGGTTACACCAAGAGCATCCAGCGGGATGCGGACTGTCTCAGTCTCGTCTTCATCGGCAAGGCCAAACTGATAACCTGGAAAGGCTGGGTTTTCTCGGCTGGGCGTCAAGGCGATCTCGCCTTCGAGGCCAAGGCCGGCTGCCGCCGCACCATAAAGGTAGCGACCGTCAATCCTAACAGCGACCAGTTCACCGGTGACGATTTCGGTTGCCTCGGTGGTGAGGTCGAACTCGATACGATCAGGCACGAAATCGTCGACCAGAAAGGTCTTCTCGCCGATGGAGGAAGCCTTCGGATCCGTGAAAACCTGCATTGTCCAGGTGCCGCGCATGGCGCTGCCCTGCAATGGCAGGTCGAGCGTGTAGCCGCCGGCCTCGCCGGTCTTCACCATGCGCCTGTCTTCGACGCCATCGGGACGCAGAAAAACAAAGGTCAGCGGAAGGTTCTCGATCGCGGTCGCGTCTACGTTGCGCGCCAGAGCACTGGCATGCACCGTTTCTCCGGGGCGGTAGACACCGCGTTCGGTCCAGGAAAGGAGGTCGATCGCTCCCGGCGCCGGACGGCCTGTCACTCCGCGGTCGGAGAGATCGAAGCCGGCCCGAGTCATGTCAAGGAAGACATAGTCCTGTCCGCTGCCCTCATCGCCTTTTTGCGCCGTCAGCACTGCCGGTACCATGGCCGCCGTGCCGCGCATCAACCCTGCAGTGAATGTGGCGCGACCATCGGCGTCGGTTGTTGCTGTGCCCAGCACCTCGTTGTTCTTGGCAAGAAGCTGCAGATCGACGCCAGCGATCGGTCTGGCTGATCCAAGCGAACGTGCAAAGACATTCAGGCCGTCGGTGCCGGCATAGGTGGTGAGGCCGATATCGGAAACCACGAACCACTGCGTCGCCTTGGTATCCCATCCCTGGCTGACAGCGTTGGAGGCGGAGGCCGTCAGAACATAGACCCCGGGTGTGCGGTTGGGTAATGCCTCATCGACCGGAAAGCTGGTAGTGACCTCCCTGTTCATCTCCTGGCCGAGGTCAATCGTCCCCTGCCAGATCAGCTCGCCATTTTCCTGTTCGATACGATCGGCGCTATAGCCGCTCATCTGGGTCAGGAACTCGGAGGTCGTCAGCAGTGGTGCAATGTTGCGGTCGCCGACACGGTAGAGTTTGAGATCTGCCCTCTCGGTGTTGACTGCAACGATTGGAATGCCGCGCCGCGCCGTGGAGGGCAGCACAAAACTGTCTCCGGTGAACCGCACCATCGGCGAACGGTCCTTGATGTAAACGTCAAGATCGATCTGCGTTGGCAGTGGTTCGTCAACGGAAGAGGGCAAGCCACGGCGCAATGAAAGCTTATATCGCTGGCCATGGGTGAGACCCTCGACGCAAATCTGATTTTCCTTCGCTTCCATGGCCTTCGGCGCCTGGCCGTCGAGCATGACGAAAGGCGCGTAGTCGACGCCTGCCTTCACCAGAGGTTCGGAAAACTGCACGCAGGCACGCGGATTGCCGCTGTCGGCGTCGGTAGTATTGCCCGTCACCCGGAAACCCTGCCGCTCTCGCAGATCGTTATAGGCAGTCTGCACTGTTCGGGCTCCCACCAGGGCCAAGCTTTCCTTGTAGGCGCTAAGCGCCTGCCGGTAGTTCTGCTGCTTGGCCAGGGCTGCACCGAGGACGGCCAATGCGTCGGCGCGCGCCTGCGTCGTTCGCGACAGCAGATACGCATTGATAGCTGCAAGCGTGGCGTCGCTGTCGGCAGCAGCGTCGTTGTCGGCAGTGCCCGCGGCTCGCGCAAGCTCCAGCCAAAGGGCGCCGTCGTCAGGTGCCAGGGAGAGAGCTCCCTTGTAGTTGTAGATGGCAGTATCGACCCTGCTCGACAGAAGCTCATCCTGGGCAATCGTCTTGAGGCTCTCGATGCCGTAGCCCTGCTGATTGTCGCCGAGCGATAGACCATCTTTCTGCTCGCGCGCCTGTTGCAGCAGGTCTTCGGACAAGAAGGAAGGCCGAGGTGGTGCGCCGATATCCGGCTCGGCAGCGATCTCGACAATCTTGCCCGCAACCGCACCGGAAAACGTGCTGAGCTGACCGTGGTCAGACTTCAGGAAGCACCACTGCGCCTTGGCATTGTAGGTGAAGGCACGGCATTGGTTGTCGCCGACGCAAGCAGATTCGCACTGCGCCTGGCTCACATTCTTGACGGTGCGGAGATCGAAGCCGAGATAATCTCCGTCCTGGACAATTTCCACCCGCCGTTCAGCTGCGGCCAGCGGTGAGGCGAGGGCCAGGGTGAAAATCAGGAGCATTGGGACGTTGAAGAATGCGCGCTTAGACATCGAATAGTCCCCCCAAGGCCGCCGCCGGATGCGCAATTGTCCCATAGGCGGACGCAATCGTTCTTCGCAAAGATCCCCCAGGACGTGTAGATCCTACATCAAAACGCGCCAGCAGAAAGCGGAAAAGCAGGCTAAGCAAGCCCCATAGGAGGCCCCGGCGTCATGGCCAAGCGGCTCCGCTGCGAAGGGCGGAGCCGATGAATGGTGTCTCGGCCGTGAGAAACGCGGCCCGATCGAATGAGGCCTCCAGGCAGCCGGAGAGCTGCGTCAGGAGGGCCGATGGGTGCCGCTCCTGCTACGGGCGCGGCTGCAGGAGCGCCAAAACGACAGTCGCGGCAGCCAGAGAAGCCGTCAGGATCAGGGGGCCTGTTGCACCGTAGCTGTCCACGACATATCCCCCAATCACGGCTCCCATCGTGATCGCGACCTGGAAGGAGACGACCATCAGGCTCCCGGCGGACTCCAACGCGTCGGGTGCCCCACGTGACAGATTGGTGGGGAGCACCACCGGCGCCATGCCGAAAGCAAACCCCCACAGGACTGCAAATCCAAACGCAACCCCGATATTGGCGCCCCATAGCACCAGAGCCAGTGCCGCCAGTGCCATCAATGCGGCAGTGACGATGAGGGCCAGTCGGATGTTGGCGTCTGCCATCCGGCCGCCAGCGACATTGCCGATAACGGCCGCAATGCCGAAACCGAGCAGCGCGAGTGCAATCTGTGCCGTTGCAAGGAGCGTCACCTGCTCGAAGAAGGGGCGCACATACACGGATCCTGAAAAATGGCCGGTCATCAGCAATAGGATCGCAAGCATCCCGAGCTGAACCGAACGCCGTCGCACCAACCGGAGCACATCTGCCATGCTGTTGCTGGCGTTTGCAGGGAGAGTGGGCAGGCTCAGGATCTGCAGCAACATTGCAACTGCCGCGAAGCCCGCGGTTATGGCCATGGCACTACGCCAGCCCAGCCAGTCGCTGATCACGGCGCCCATGGACGGTGCCGCTATGGTGGCGAGCGATACGCCGAGCGTGACAATTCCCATGCCCCGCCCTGTCGCCTGCGGCCCTACAAGC
>CAYNED010000004.1:0-33112 GCA_964396135.1 uncultured Neorhizobium sp. | reverse complement strand
CCGCAGACCTGCTGGAAGTAGGTAAACTGCGAGACTTCCATGCCATCGCACCAGCATTCCCAGCCCAGGCCCCAGGCGCCGAGCGTCGGGCTTTCCCAGTCGTCCTCCACGAAGCGCACGTCATGCAGCAGCGGATCGAGTCCGATGGCCGCGAGCGACCCGAGGTAGAGCTCTTGCAGGTTCGACGGGTTTGGCTTCAGGATGACCTGGTACTGGTAATAATGCTGCAAACGGTTGGGGTTTTCGCCATAGCGGCCGTCCGAGGGACGGCGCGACGGCTGCACATAGGCCGCCTTCCAGGGCTTCGGTCCGAGCGCGCGCAGGGTAGTGGCCGGGTGGAAGGTGCCGGCGCCGACTTCCATGTCGTAAGGCTGCAGCACCGCGCAGCCCTTGTCGGCCCAGTAGTTATGAAGAGCCAGGATCAGCCCCTGGAAAGAGCGGGTCGGAGACATGTGGTCTGGAAGATCGGTCATTGCTTATCGCCGGCATCTGATAGGGAATAGCGGACGAGTGCCACGCAGAGCAGCAAGGGTCAAGGAATTATGGCCGCAGCTGTTCCGCTCCTCTTATTCATCATCCCGTTTGACGCGGTACTCTCCGGTATCGGGATCCTTGATCAATGTTCCCAAAGCACCGGTCTCCTGCTCCTTCTGCCGTTCACGTGAACGAGCCGTGAGTTTCTCGGCATCGCTGATGAAGCGCCTGTAAAGCAGCCAGCCGCCCCCCACGAGGACAATAAAGAATATGAGTTGCGCCATCTCCGCTGCTTTCCCCCGCTGCGTCCGTCAGAGCCCGTAGCGGCCCCACAATGCCTTTTCCTCCAGCGTTTCCGCAAGTCCCGAAGCGGCGCCGGCGGCGATCGCACCGGGATTGCCGTAACCGGCAATGACGCCCGGCAGACGGCGCCCGAACATGTTGCGGGCCCCGGCAACCAGCTCCAGCCTGGTCTTGTCGCCATAGCGACGCTTCAACGTCTCGCGCATCTCGCCCAAACCGTCGACCAAACCGAGATCGACACCGCGTCCGCCGGTCCAGAAAAGGCCGGAGAAAATGGTCTCGTCTTCAGCGAGCCGGCTGCCGCGACGGGCCTTCACCATGTCGATGAAAACCTTGTGGATCTCCAGCTGCAGTGTTTTCAGATATTCGACGTCGCCTTCCTTTTCCGGTTGGAAAGGATCGAGGATCACTTTGTTTTCGCCGGCGGTATAGACCCGGCGTTCAACGCCAATTTTACGCAAGAGCTCGGGGAAGCCGAACCCCCCGGACACGACCCCGATGGAGCCGACGATTGACGTCGGGTCTGCGAAGATTTCGTCGCCGGCGAGTGCGATCATGTAACCGCCGGAAGCCGCGACGTCCTCAACGAACATCAGGACCTTCTTGTTCTTCTCGTCGGCAAGGGCGCGGATGCGCTGATAGATCAATCGAGACTGCACCGGCGATCCGCCTGGCGAGTTGATCGAGATCGCAACAGCTGGCGCGTCCTTCTTGGAGAACGCCTTTTCCAGCATCGGCGCGACGTTCGCGAGGTTGAGGCTAGGCCGAAACTGGCTGCCACCGGTCATGATGACACCCTGAAGCCTGACCACCGGAATGGCCGTTCCTTCCTTGCGGAAACGCTTCGGCATCACACGCGACAACAGACCGGCCATTTGAAATCCTTCTCAACGGGTTGGTGAGCGAGATGTATGGTCTGCAACCGCAAACACAATGGGAGGACTGGCTTTTTCAGCGCCGCGCGGTTGTTCGGCGGGGATAGGCAATGCGCCCGTTGTTGAGGTCATCTGCCTCGCTGGTGAAGCCGTGGCCTTCCGAACCATGAAGAAAAAGCGGCGCGCGAAAAACGAGCCTTGCACGTGAACCCTTGATGGCGGTGACCAAGAGCCGCGTCGCATCCTCTGCAGGCCGCGGATGGACGGCCCTTACCTCCAAACCGCCAAAGCGCCGTCCGCAGGCTTCGATGATCTCGACGATCGACTGCGGACGGGCGATGAGCGACAATTGCCCTCCTGGCTTCACGATGGCGCAGGCGGTCCTGATCCAGCTTTCGAACAGGTCTTCGCTCATGGCATGCGCTTGCGCCTTCAACGCATCGGGCGTCAGGCGGTCAGCCGGGTCATTGAAGGGAGGGTTCATGATGACGTGATCGTGCACCTCATCAATGAGTCCAGCGGCGCTCCTCGCCTTGCCGGTCAGGGTGACATCTGCCTCCAGCACATCCACCCTCGAGGCCAGGGCTGCATTCTCGGTCAGGTCGAGCGTCTTTCGAGCGTATTCCGCCATCAGGGAAGACCGCTCCACGAGCAGCACCTGTGCCTTCGGTAGCCGAGACGCCACCGCCAGCCCTGCTGCGCCGGCCCCTGCTCCCAGATCCGCGACACTGACGACACCGTCTGCATCCACCAGTGACGCTAGAAGCATGGCATCGACACCTGAGCGGTGTCCGAGGCCTTTTGGTTGTACAACGTGAAACTGCCCGCGATGAAATGCGTCGACCGTCTCATTCATGCCGAATGATCCCGCAGCTCCCCGGCAAGCCCTGCATCCGTCATGATCCGGCGCGCCTCGTCGACCCGGTCGCCTTCAACGAGAAAGCGACGCGGCAAGAGCCCGAGCGAGCCCTCAAGGATGCTCATCCCCTGATCGGCGACCATGCAGTGAATGCCGACATCGCGCATCAGGCTCTCGGCGAAGGAAAGAAGAACCGCATCATTGGTTCGGAAGAGTTCCTGCATGGATCTGCTTTTCACATTTCAATGTTTGGCAATTGGCGCTGAGAACGCTATAGGGCCACATCTATAGTCCGTCACGGCATTTGAACAGGAGAGCGGATCCTTGGGCGTCGTCGTATCGCTTGAAGAAGGCAAGAAGAAGCCGGCTTCCGTCAAGCCTCTCGTCGATCTGACGAAAGCGGACATGGAGCGGGTCAACCAGTTGATCCTGTCCAAGGCGGGCTCCGACGTCCAGATGATCCCGGAGGTTGCCAACCACCTGATTTCCTCCGGTGGAAAGCGTCTGCGGCCGATGCTGACGCTCGCTTCGGCTTCCATGTTCGGCTACGAGGGCGACCACCACATCAAGCTGGCGACGAGCGTGGAGTTCATGCATACGGCAACCCTGCTTCACGACGACGTCGTCGATGAAAGCAACCTTCGCCGCGGCAAATCGACGGCACGTACGATCTGGGGCAACCAGGCGAGCGTTCTCGTCGGAGACTTCCTGCTGGGACAGGCTTTCCGCATGATGGTGGACGTCGGCTCCCTCGACGCGCTCGATGTGCTGTCGACCGCTGCCGCGGTGATCGCAGAAGGCGAAGTGCTGCAGCTTTCCGTCGCCAAAAACATGGAAACGACCGAAGACGACTACCTGTCCGTGATCCGCGCAAAGACGGCGGCTCTATTTGCCGCTGCTGCCGAAGTGGGACCGATCATCGCCAAGGCCGACAAATCGAGCCGGGCGGCACTGCGCTCCTTCGGCATGAACCTCGGCTATGCCTTCCAGATGGTGGACGACGCACTGGACTACGGCGGCACGGCCGCAGACCTCGGCAAGAATGTCGGGGATGACTTCCGCGAGGGCAAGATCACGCTGCCCGTCATCCTGGCCTTCCGGCGCGGCACGACCGAGGAACAGGCCTTTTGGCGCAAAGCGATCGAAAGCGGGGAAAGCTCCGACGCCAACCTGGAAAAGGCTCTTGGCCTGATCCACAAGCATGATGCGCTGAAGGACACGATCGCGCGCGCGCTTCATTATGGGACCATCGCACGTGACGCGCTGGCGCCTCTGCCCGCCTCGCCTTACAAGGCCGCGCTCATGGAAGTAATCGACTTTTCCATTCAGCGCGTAAACTGACGGCGGCTGCGGGACCCTGAGTTTTCTTGCGGTCCTGCGCCAAAAAAGCCATTCTGTCGGTGAATCAATCGGTGCGGGACGTTTGAGCGACAACCGCCACGCCCCGGTAACGAAAGGCGTTTTTATGCGGCAGAACTTCAATCTTTTCCTGCTTTCCGGCACGGCGCTGGTTATGGCTCTGTTCATCGCCACGGCACCGAACGCGGCGACGCCCGAAGAAAAGCCGGTGGAAGAGACCGTCACCTTCGAGCCCGCAAAGGTTCAGTCCTTTGCCGGTGCCTTTCTTGCCGCGCGCACGGCGGACGTCGATCATGATTACGAGACCGCGATCACGCTCTATCGCAAGGCGCTCGAATTCGACGCCGCCAACCTGGAAATCCGCGAGCGGCTGATGATTTCCCTGCTCCTGAACGGTCAGTTTGAAGAGGGTCTTGCAGAAGCTGAGGCGCTCAAGGACGACGAAGCCGTTGAGCGGATCACGACGATAGTACGCGGGCTCGACGCCATCCGCGACGGGCGGTTCGAGGAAGCCAAGAAGCTTGTCGCCTACAAAGGCCCCAATGATCTCGACCGGTTGACGCAAACGCTGATCGGCGCCTGGGCAGATGTCGGCGCGGGCAAGGGCAAACGCGCCATGGAAACGGTTGCCAAGATGAGCGGCCCTGACTGGTTCAAGGTCTTCACCGACTATCACTCGGGCGCGATGGCAATTGAGATGGGCGATAGCGGAGCCGCCCGCAAGCATCTGACTGCCGCCATCACCAACCAGGAAGCAGTTGCGACCGCGCCGGATACCTTTATGCGCGCAGTGATGGCTCTTGCGCGGCTGGAGGCATCGGAAGGCAACAAGCAGAAAGCGCTTGACGCGATCTCTGTCGGCGATGGGATGATCAGCAACTACGCGCCTCTCAAGGCGCTGCGCGAAAGCATCGAGCGGGGCGACAAGCCCGAGCAGCAGATCACCAATGCGGCGGAAGGCGCCGCAGCTGTGCTGTTCTCGGTCGGGGCGGCCCTTAACCGTCAGGGCGCAGAAGACATGGTGTCGCTCTATCTGCAGGTTTCCCATGCACTTGATCCCAGAAGTGCCGATACGCTGATCCTGCTTGGCGGCATTGCCGAAAAGCGCGAGAAGCCGGAACGGGCAATCAGCTACTACCAGCAGGTGCCGGAAAATTCGCCAATGCGGCGCATCTCGGAGCTGCAGCTCGGCCTCGCGCTTGCGGGAACCGATAAGGTGGAAGAGGCGCGTGAGCACCTGAAGGAACTGATCGCATCAGACCCAAGCGACCTGCGCAGCTATCTCGCCTATGGAAGTGTCCTGTCGGACGCCAAGGACTACGAGGCGATGGCTGCCAACTACGACAAGGCAGTGGAGGTCATCGGCCCGGTTGCCGGTCCCGGCGACTGGACGATCTTCTTCCAGCGCGGCATAGCCTATGAGCGCCTGAAGAAGTGGGAACAGGCCGAGCCGAACTTTCGCAGGGCGCTTGAGCTCAATCCGGAGCAGCCTCAGGTATTGAACTACCTCGGCTACTCCTGGGTCGACATGAACCGCAATCTTGAAGAAGGATTGGACATGATCCGCCGCGCGGTGGAGCTGCGCCCGGACGACGGATATGTGGTCGACTCGCTTGGCTGGGCCTATTACCGCATGGGACGGTTCGAGGAAGCCGTGACGGAGTTGGAGCGCGCCGTACAGCTGCGCGCTGGCGATGCCACGATCAACGACCATCTAGGCGATGCCTATTGGCGCGTTGGCCGCAAGCTCGAGGCCGTTTATCAATGGAATCGCGCTCTGATCTCCGAAGGCGAGGACGTCAACCGCGAAGAGATCAAGGAAAAGGTCGAGAAGGGCCTTCCTCCGCTTGATCCCGCGGCGACCACCGCCGACAGGACCGCTGCAGAACCGGTTAAGCCGGCGCCTGCCCCCGAAGCACCGGCCGACAAGAAATCCTGAGCCGTGCTGGCTCGTCCCGGAGCACAGGAGCTGACACACGCCGTGTCTGCGGAGCTTGTCGAGCTGGCACCGGCGAAGATCAATCTGGCGCTTCACGTGGTGGGGCAACGGGCTGATGGCTATCATCTCCTGGAAAGCATTGTCGCCTTCGCCGACATCGGCGACCGGCTGACATTCTCCCCCTCAAGGGAAGATCGCTTCACGGTTTCCGGTCCCTTTTGCGAGGCACTGACCGCCGATCCTGGGGACAACCTTGTGATCCGTGCCCGCAATGGGCTGCGTTCCCGGATCGCAGCCGCAGGGGGCAAAGCGTCGCCGGTCGCCATCCATCTGGAAAAGAACCTTCCCGTCGCGTCCGGGGTCGGTGGCGGGTCTGCCGATGCGGCGGCGACGCTGAGGGGCCTTCTCCGCTTCTGGCAGATGGAGCGGGTTGCCGATGACATCGCGGACCTTGCGCTGTCGCTGGGCGCAGACGTGCCGATGTGCTTTCATGGCCAGGCGGTGCTGGTACGGGGTATCGGGGAAGAGCTTTCGCTCCTGCCGGACCTCCCCGGCCTTCCTCTTGTGCTCGGCAACCCTCTTCGAGGCGTTTCGACACCGGCGGTTTTCTCAAAGCTCGCCTCCAAGGAGAACCCGCCGATAAAGGACAATGGAAGCCGTGACTGGATTGATAGGCTGTCTAGCCTGCGCAATGACCTTGAAGTTCCCGCGCGCGCGCTGGTGTCCGAGATTTCCGAGATTTCGACGATGATCGCTGACCAGGGAGCATTGCTCGCGCGCATGTCGGGCTCAGGTGCCACCTGTTTTGGGATCTTCGCCTCCCGGGAAGAAGCAGAACAGGCGGCGCATAAGCTCGGTGTTCAAAGGCCGGACTGGTATTTCCGAGCAACAATGACAACTGCTGGAGCTGACGCATGAACCGCCTGGACGAAAGCCGCTCCTTCATACCGGTTGGTATCGCGGTTCTGACGGTTTCCGACACGCGCACACCGGATACGGACAAATCTGGTGACACCCTTGTGGATCGCATCGCCAAAGCGGGCCACCATTTGAAGGCTCGGGCCATCGTGAAGGACGACAAGGAACAAATTGCGGCTCAGGTGCGGGCATGGACGCTTGATCAGGAGATTGATGTGGTGATCACCACCGGGGGCACCGGGTTTACCGGCCGGGATGTAACGCCCGAGGCTCTGGAGCCACTGTTTGAAAAGCGGATGGACGGCTTTTCCGAAGTCTTTCATCGCATCTCCTACGACAAGATCGGCACGTCGACGATCCAGTCGCGAGCAACGGGCGGGGTGGCCAACGCCACTTTCGTGTTCGTCCTCCCCGGCTCGCCCGGCGCCTGCAAGGATGCGTGGGATGGCATTCTTGAAGCTCAGCTCGATTACCGGCATATGCCCTGCAATTTCATCGAGATCATGCCGCGGCTCGACGAGCACCTGCGGCGTAGCGGAAGTTAGGGCCGGACCTTAAGTGCCGGGTCTTGCGGCTCGCGAAGGCGCAATTGCGCTGCGCAGCGACACCGGCTTCATGGAAAGCCCCAGCTTGGCGAGATCCATCCCCGGCCGCATTGCCGTCAGCGCCTGTTGTTTAGACAGCAAAAGGCCGCTCTCTAAGGGTGGGGCGGTCTTCATAATTCGCCGCAGCAGCGGCCTGCGGTGGTGACGCAGGAGCGAAAAGCACGCTGGCTTCTGGTTCAGCGCCGTGTATTCCAGCACCTCCTCGATCCAGCCCGGTTGAAGACGTGATCCGGGCTCCAGAAGCAGCAGCCACTCGCCACGCACGGTTCGAAGCACATCTTCCAGCAGCCATTCAGTATGAAACCGGCAGCCGGCAGCATCTGCAACTCTTGCAGATCCGTCCGACGACCCGAAATCGAGTATCACGACATCACTGACAAGCCCCTCCACCGCTGCGGTCACCAACCCTGAAAGGGTCTGTGCCAGCTCGGCCTCCTGATCGCGGCATTCCATCACAACTGTCAGCATCCTTCACATCTACCCGATCGCAGGATCCATTTCCACCAGACCCGCCGCTCCATTTTGTTCTTGCATTGTTCTCTTTTCCGTCCTAGTTTCTCGACGTTGGTGAAGGGGATCGTCCCCTTCTCGGAGCCCCAGATGAACGAGCTGTCTCATTTGCGGCAGGCTGCTTTTGCGCCTGCTCATACGGCTGATATTGCCGACGCACTGGTGGATTCCTCCGGATTGCGGATTGATGTGGACCGGCGCCGCGGACGGGGTGCAGGGCTTAATCCCAGCGGCCGCTTCGAGCAGGAGCGCCGGGAGGCTTTCGATGACGGCTGGCAGACGCTGGAGGAGCTTTCTCCCTTCCAAACGGATGTGCAGGTAGAAAAGCCTCGCACGGCCATCACGCGCAATGAATCACCCGACATCTCCTTCGACCGCTCGATCAATCCCTATCGCGGCTGCGAACACGGCTGCATCTACTGTTTTGCCAGGCCGACACACAGCTTCATGGGATTGTCTCCAGGGCTCGATTTCGAGGCCAAGCTGTTTGCCAAGCCGGATGTGCCAAAGCTTCTGGAGCGCGAACTCAGCCGCCCGGAGTACAAGGTGCGGGCGATTGCCATCGGCACAAACACTGATCCTTACCAGCCGATCGAACGGGAATGGCGCATCATGCGGCAGATTCTGGAGGTGCTGCAGAAGGCAAACCATCCGGTGGCGATCGTGACAAAATCGGCACTCATCACCCGCGACATCGACATCCTGTCGGAGATGGCATCCAAGGGTCTGGCCAAGGTCGGGATTTCGGTGACGACGCTGGACCGCAAACTGGCGCGGACGATGGAACCACGAGCGTCAACCCCGACGAAGCGGCTGGAGGCAATCAAAGCCCTGACAGCCGCAGGCATTCCCACCGCAGTCATGGTTGCGCCGGTCATTCCAGCACTCAACGATCATGAAATGGAACGCATTCTTGATGCCGGTCACGCCGCAGGCGCCAGCGAGGCGAGTTATGTATTGCTTCGTCTGCCGTTGGAGGTGAGTCCGCTCTTCCGCGACTGGTTGTTGCGCAACTATCCCGATCGCTACCGCCACGTGATGTCACTTGTCCGCTCCATGCGCGGCGGCAAGGACTACGATGCCGACTTCAGCAAGCGCATGAAGGGCTCTGGTCCCTATGCCTGGCAGATCGGCCGACGTTTCGAAATGGCCACAAAACGGCTTGGGATGGGTCGACGCGGATTGCCTCTACGCGATGACCTCTTCATCCGCCCTGACGGCGGCGGCATCCAGTTGTCGCTGCTCTAGGGAAGACAATTTGCCGGAGCCATGACGGCTTCGGCAGATTTCGGCACGGGCGCCGCCTCCGCCCGCCGCCGGAATGCCCCGGCCCCGCCTCCCCGTGGCAGGCGAGTGTGCCGCATCACGCTCTGCCGGGGCTTGCAGGAGATCGGGTGGGCGTGCGAACCTGCCGCCATGTTGTCTCGCACGCCCCCCGATTCTCTGCTTCTCTTCGACGAGGTTCCACTCGTACCGGACTTCAGCCTCGAGCTGACGGCCAGAAAGGCTGGCCATTGGCCGGTGGCCGGTACCGACGAGGCGGGCCGTGGTCCTCTTGCAGGGCCCGTTGTCGCCGCCGCTGTCATTCTGGATCCGAATAACATCCCCCACGGGCTCAATGATTCAAAGCAGTTGACTGCCCTTCAGCGCGAGACGCTGTTTGAAGCGATCATGGAAACGGCTGAAGTATCGATCGCAGCCTCAGGTCCGCGACATATCGACGAGCGCAACATCCTGCGCGCAAGCCTTGACGCAATGCGACGAGCCGTTGCCGGCCTTGCCGTTACACCCTCCTATGTGCTGGCGGATGGGCGTGACGTACCGCAAGGCCTCTGCTGTGCCGGAAAGGCCGTTATCCAGGGAGACGCGCGGTCGGTTTCCATCGCGGCGGCCTCGATCATCGCCAAGGTCACTCGCGACCGGATGATGACGCGGGCACATCAGGTCTTTCCGCTTTATGGCTTCAACCGCCATGCAGGTTACGCCACGCCCCAGCACCGTGCAGGGATAGAGGCACACGGCCCATGCCTCCTGCACCGGATGAGCTTCCGGCCGCTGCGAAAGGATGAGCTTCCGCAATAGCGGCGCTTGCAAAGCTACCCAACGAAAAAGGGCCGTGTCGAACACAGCCCTTTTTCGCTATCGAGTGAAACTGCCGTTAGTTCAAGCGCGACTGCACGGTACCAACGGAATCGTTGAAGAGTGCCTCTTGGGTGCTAGCATCGGCTTTCTTCGCGATGACCGTTTCTGCAGCGGCAATGGCAAGGTCGACAGCGGCCGAGCGAACGGCTGCAATGGCGTCGGCCTCGGCCTGCTTGATTTTCTGCTCGGACAGAGCATTGCGGCGAGCGACGAACTCTTCCGTCTTCTGCCTGGCTTCTTCCGTCAGCATCGTCGCTTCGCGTTCCGCGGCAGCAACGATCTGGGCTGCCTCGGCTTCCGCTTCCTTGCGCTTGCGCTGGTACTCGGCGAGGAGCTGCTGGGCTTCCTCACGAAGGCGCTTCGCTTCTGCCAACTCATCGCGGATGTTATCGGCGCGGCCGTCGAGCGACTTGCCGATCATGGCCGGAACCTTGAGGTAAACCAGCAGCACAAAGAAGAGAATGAGGCCGACGAGGGCAAAAAATGTTGCGTCAAGCGCCATGGATCAGGCCTCCTTCGGGGATGCCGCCACGACAGCAGCCTTGATGTCGTCTGCGCTCGCCTTGGCGCCGATCAACTGATCAACGATGGCGCTCGCCGTTTCCTCTGCAATCGTACCGACCTGGGCAAAGGCCTGCGCCTTGATTTCGCCAATCCGGGATTCAGCGGCTGCAAGTTTCTGTGCCAGTTCAGCCTCGATCGTCGCACGATCAGCCGCGGCCTTGGCCTTTGCCGCTTCGCGCGCCGTCTCACCGATCACATTGGCTCTGGAGCGGGCTTCTGCCAGTTCCTTTTCATAGGCCGCGACTGCTGCGTCAGCCTCAGCCTTGGACCGGGATGCTTCGTCAAGATCCTGCGCGATTCGGTCATGGCGCTGCTCGAGAATGCTTCCGACCCTCGGAACCAGAACCTTCTGCATAAGAAGATAGAAGATACCGAAGGTAATGACCAGCCACAGAAGCTGTGACGGGTAGGTCGAAGCATCGAAGGGCGGGAAAGGCCCGGTGGCGTGAGCGTCGTCATGAGCGACACCGGTTTCCGTGTGCACTTCGCCCGCAGGCACAGTGCCCGGCGCTTCAAGCGTCTCTGTGGCTTCCGGCGCGGTCTGCGCAAATGCCGAAGTCACGAACATCATCACCTCCAGGTGGATACTAAATGCAAAGGATCACGGCGCGCATTCGGGCGGCCGTGATCCAGAACCCGAAGCCGATATTAAACGGCGAACAGGAGGAGGAGAGCAACGAGCAGCGAGAAGATGCCCAGAGCTTCCGTAACGGCGAAGCCGAATACCAGACGGCCGAACTGGCTGTCAGCGGCAGACGGGTTGCGCAGGGCGCCCGATAGGTAGCTGCCGAAGATGTTGCCGAGACCAAGAGCCGTACCGGCCATACCGAAGCAAGCCAGACCTGCACCGATGAACTTTGCTGCTTCCGCTTCCATGTGAGAACTCCTTGAATGGGTTGTTGCGGCTGATGACTGACGCCTCAGGACGCCAATGTGGTTATTCCTTAGTGCCCGCCCGGATGGACCGCGTCGTTGAGGTACATGCATGTCAGCACCGCAAAGACATAGGCCTGGAGGAAGGCGACGAGGAATTCGAGACCCGTCAGTGCGACGGTCATGATGAGTGGCAGGATCGCGCCGCCGATTCCGAGCGCACCAAGCGCGCCGAGCGAGGCAACGAAGCCCGAGAAAACCTTCAGCGTGATGTGTCCGGCCAGCATATTGGCAAACAGACGCACCGACAGCGAGATCGGACGGGACAGGAAGGAGATGATTTCGATCGCGACGACCAGCGGCAAGAGGACGCCCGGCACGCCGCTTGGCACAAACACGTTCAAGAAGTGAAAGCCGTGCTTGTAAAAGCCGTAGACGAGAACCGTCCCGATCACGAACAGCGACAGCGCAAAAGTAACGATGATCTGGCTGGTGACCGTGAAGAAATAGGGGAACATCCCCAGCAGGTTTGCCGTCAGGATGAACATGAACAGCGTGAAGACCATCGGGAAGAATTTCATCCCCGAACTTCCCGCACCTTCTCGCAGCATCCCGGCGATGAATTCATAGGACATTTCCGCAACGGACTGCGCCCGGCCGGGGATCAGACCACGTTGCGACGTGGCGAAATAAAGGAAACCGGCGGCGCAAGCGACCGTGGCGACCATGAACAGGGATGCATTGGTGAAGGAAAAATCCATCCCGGCGATTTCGATCGGGACGATCTTGCTGATCTGGAACTGATGGGTCGGATCGTTAGCCACCGTCTACCTTCTTTCTCACTTCACTCGCCACAGCCGCGTCCGCCTCTCGGGCGACGTTACGACTTTGGCCCCTTGTCCTGCTTGCTTTGGAAGCCTGGCGGCGTCGCCACCATTCCCACAGCCCGCAGAACATTTAACACTCCGGCGCAAAACCCGAGCAGGAGAAGAATCACCAGCCCCCAAGGTCCCGTACCGGCAAAACGGTCGAGAAGATAGCCGAGCATGGCGCCAACGGCGATTGCGGCGATGAACTCCGAAGAGATCTTCAGACCGAGCGCCATTCCTCGACGGCTTTCCTCGCTCTGCGCGTCCCGCTTCGCCTCGGCTACCTCGTCAGCATTCACTTCCGCCAATTCGGCGGCCAGACGCCTGCGACGCTGCTCCAGACTCTCGTCCCGGTCCCCCGTCATTCACGATCTCCGCTTGCTGGCCTTCAGCATCCACAGCTCCGGACCTTAAGATCCGTCTGAAAACATCCTGACAGCGGGGGATTTCGCGCCTTCCGGCCCGTTTTCAAGTCGGGCGCAACATAGTTTTGAGCGCCTGCATAGTCAAGGCATACGAAAGCCTTGTTCATCTTGCGAACAAGCTAATGATTTCAGAGCGTTAGCCTGAGGCGCGATAGGTCGTCGGAAAGTTCTAGGAGAATCGGCACGAGCTAATGCTGAAGGCTCAGCTCCAGCCGCCGCCATAGGTGCGGTAGAAGACGTGCAGACCGATGCGGCCCACCTTCTTCATCGTCTTTGCCCATTTCGGCCGGACGTAAACCGCATGGTAGTGCGTCGAAGAACCAACCTCGCTTAACCAGATCTTGCCCGCGGTGACGGCCATGGCAACTTCGCGGGCCATCTTCCAGTGATATTCGGAACGGATGCGGTCTCGAATATTGTCGCAGGCGAAGGAGAATTGGCAACGGTTGCGCCAGTCCTTGTTCTGGTAGACCACGTCGCAGATGCTGCCTGGATAAGCCGGGTTGCGGACCCGATTGAGGATAACCTGCCCCACAGCGGCCTGCCCCCGCGCCGATTCGCCGCGGGCTTCAAAGTAGATGCCTGACGCAAGGCACTGCTGTTCTCGCTCGGAGAACGCTTCGGGCGGAAGCGGCGTTGCGGCCCATGCATGGTCTTGCGGTGATATTGGAGGAATGAAACGGCCGGCCTCCGGCTTTTTCAAGATCGCATCGAAGGGCGACTGGCGGGCAAAATCCGGTTCCGGGGGCGCATAGGCGGTTGCCAGCACATCGGCGCGATCATTGTTCACAAGGCTGGCGATCATCGGAGAAACGCCCGATGCCTTCTGCTCGTCCTTGCGGAAGTAGAATTCAGCAAGCTCGATCTGCTTTGCCTGCTGCCCGGGCTTGGCGAACGCCGTCCGTTCGTCCTTGGTTTCGATCGGCAGTGTAAGGGCACTGGTACGCTGGAGCACGGACCCTGCGCTAAAGGATTTGGGCGGCTGCATCGGCTCAACGGAAACGATGCGCCCCTTCTTCAATCTGCGATTGACCCTATCCTCATCCGGCGTCGCTTCAGCCGATGAAGAACCGCGGACGAAGGCGACCGTGCGGCCGTCGGGCAGCGCCATACCGGCGTTGCCTGGCAGGACTCGTTCCATATTGGGGAAGGCGAGCTCGGACGAATGAATCGAACCTGCCGGCGATTGCGTCAGGACTACCCGCCACCTCTGGCTGGCATCCATGCCCGAAAGCAGTGCCGATAGGTCCCCATGAGCGGCATTGGAAGG
This sequence comes from uncultured Neorhizobium sp., assembly GCA_964396135.1. Classification (GTDB taxonomy): domain Bacteria; phylum Pseudomonadota; class Alphaproteobacteria; order Rhizobiales; family Rhizobiaceae; genus Neorhizobium. Next base: position 19,127 of record CAYNED010000004.1, on the reverse strand, counting down.
AAAGCCCAGCCAGCACGCAACGCCGAAGACTGCGGGCGCAATCCATGCGTCGGTACGAACGCGAGACTTGCGACTCAAGACGCCAAACATACGCAAAACGGCAACTCCAGGGGACACGTAAGCAACCCCTGAAGAATCGATCATTAACCTTGATGGCTGGTTAACGTGGCGCCGCTGATGCGGTCTGACGGGCAGGAAAGGAGCAGATCACGCAATCGTCAGCGCAGGCGGAACGTGTTTGGACACGGGAGCCTGTCTGCGAACTTTGGCGGCAGGAAGATGACCGCCGCAGCGCCATCATGTGATCGCACTACGTCTCTGGCTACTCGAACACGATCGCCGGCGCTGGCCGGACCGATCGCCCCTTCAGACCCGCCCAGGTCTTCGCCGCGATCTCCTGGTAGACCTTGGCAACGGCACCTTCCGGATCGGCGACAACGATGGGCGTGCCGATGTCGGAGGTTTCTCGAATCTCCATCGTCAGTGGAACCTCGCCAAGGAAGGGAACGCCGATCCGTTCCGCCTCGTTGCGGGCACCGCCATGACCAAAGATGTCGTAGCGCTTGCCGGTATCAGGGGCGAGAAAATAACTCATGTTTTCGATGATGCCGAGCAGCGGCACTTCTACCTTCCCGAACATCGTGATCGCCTTGCGGGCATCGATAAGGGCCAGGTCCTGCGGGGTGGAAACAACCACGGCGCCTGCCAGCGGGACCTGCTGCGCAAGGGTCAGTTGCACGTCACCAGTTCCCGGCGGCATATCCACGACCAGCACGTCCAGATCGCCCCAGGCGACTTCGCGCAACATTTGCAGGAGCGCCGACTGCACCATCGGGCCGCGCCAGATCATCGCAGTCTCTTCGTCTACGAGGAATCCCATGGACATGGCCTTCAGACCATAATTCTCCATCGGCACGATGATCCGGTTCTCGATCTGCTGCGGGCGACCGGAAATCTTGAGAAGCCGAGGGATGGAGGGACCGTAGATATCGGCATCAAGGATGCCTACGCGCAAGCCATTCGCTTGAAGACCGAGGGCAAGATTGACGGCTGTGGTGGACTTGCCGACACCACCCTTGCCCGAAGCGACGGCGATAATGGCTCCGACTCCCGGGACGCCGGCCTTTGCCGGACGGGATGGTGCGGGATGGGAATGAGTGTGCGCGGCAGGCGGAGCAGACCTTTGCGGCTGCGGCTGAGTTGCCCCCCCTGCGCCTGCCTTGCGGTCCGCCGTCAGCGTCACCAATGCACCCTTCACACCAGGCATGGACTTGACTGTGCGCTCCGCTGCAGACCGCAACGGCTCCAGTTCCTTGGCTCTTTCCGCCGGAACGGTGATGGAGAAATAGACCTTGTTATCGGAGATGAAGACGTCCGAGACCATGCCAAGAGCAACGACATCGCTCTCCAGATCCGGCCCGCGCACCTTGGAAAGCGCTTCGAGGACCTGTTGCTTCGTCACGTCCGGCATCTGGAACTCCCTATCGGCTGCATCGGCATTCACGCCGATGTCTTCGTGCCTTTATAGGAGGTGCCTGGTCGATACCGCAACATCATTGAAAAGCGAACGCCGCCCGACCGGCAGCCAAATGGCGCGCGGGTCCGGCGGCGTCTTCTAGATGGCGTCTCTGCGGACGCTTTCAGTCCCCTCTGGACCGTCACTGGTAATGCAGAAAGCATGCCAGTCGACCAGAGGCTCTGGCAGCCAGCAAACCGGCGCCCTGAGCACCGCAGACTGAGCGCGTGACGCGGCATAGTGATGAGAAGATGTGCGCGAATGCAATTAAATGAAGCAACGCAGATGGTGAGGTGAGCCCTACTTGATGAGGCCGGAACGCAGAGCCTTTGCGACCGCCTGCGCCCGGTTCACGGTGTCGAGCTTCTTGGCAGCACGGTTCAGGTAGTGATTAACCGTATGCTCCGAGAGCCCCAGAATCTCAGCAATCTCCGCGCTCGTCTTCCCGGCAGCGGTCCAGTTGAGGCAATCGATCTCCCGGTCGGTCAGCGTGTCGGTTGTCCGCATGGTGAGGCTGCGGATCTGCCCGAGCATCTCGTAGACATGGATCCCCAAATATTGCAGTTCCATCATCTGCTGTAGATCAAGACCGAAGTCCTGCCCTAACAGCGCCACCGAGCCTCGCAGCCCGGTGCCGTCCTGAACGGGAAAATGCGCTCCCCGAAGCAGGCTGTAGCGACGGAACAGATCTTCCGACAGGCTGCTGCCGCGCTCTCTCGTCATCTCTTCCATGTCGTAGGTGAACGGCAATGCCGATTGCCGAAGACGCTTGACGACGGGGCTGCTGGACAAAAGGCTCTCGCGATCGAAGGCCGCGATCAACTCCGCCGGCAGGTTTGTGATCACTGTGCTTGAGGAGAGTGTCAAAGCCGTCAATGGCGGAAGGTTGGCAACCAGAAAGGCACGGGCACCGTATTCTTCGGTCAGCCGCTTCATGAAACGGAACACGTCGAACTGCGTCTTCAGTCCGGCGATCTCCTGAAGCTTCGCTCTCATTGAGTCGACCTGGAGGAGTTGTTCCATTTGCGGCATCGGCTCAAATTTCTCGTTTTTCCAATCGATGATGCTCGCTATGCGCGACGTCGATGATCGGATTATCTACTGAATGATACCCCTGGATCTTCGCACTACGAACCTGCCAGCAGGCCTTGAGACTGCAAAGACACATGCAGAGGTAAGCGGAAAATTATTGGTTTGCAATTCCTATTCCTGATACAGGATCGGGTTATCCAGCCTCGCACCATGTTCCCGGCCAGACGAGGAAACGGCTTGCCTCAGGCGCTTTCGCCGGACAAAGTGCGCGCCACTTAAAGCAGCTGGAGCACTGAATGCCGACCCAACTTTCTCAAGGTCAAATCCTCTCCTCGACCGTCTGTGAACTTGGCGAAGGGCCAAGTTATGAAGGAGAAACGGACACCTTGTGGTGGTTCGATATCCTGGGCAAGACGCTTCACGAGTTGAACCTTTCTTCACACGCAGAACGCGTGCACGCCCTGCCCGTCATGGCAAGCGTTGTCGCCCGTATCGATGAAAAGCAGCAGTTGCTCGCGACAGAAAGCGGGCTGTTTATCCGCAACCGCGCCAATGGTAGTTTGTCACTCTACTGCGAGCTGGAACCCGGCCGATCGGGGAACCGGTCGAATGACGGGCGCGTCCATCCGAGCGGCAGCCTTTGGATCGGAACCATGGGCAAAGGCGCGGAGGAAGGGGCCGGAGCCATCTACCATGTCGCCAACGGGCAGTCGAAGAAGCTCTTTGGCAATATCAGCATTCCGAACTCGATCTGCTTTTCTCCGGATGGAGCGACCGGCTACTTTGTCGACACAAGCATTAACCGCCTGATGCGCGTCCCGCTTGATCCCGCCACAGGTCTGCCGGTGGGGACAAGCGAGGTGTTGGTGGATACGAGCGACCGGCCCGGCGGGATGGACGGTTCTGTCTGCGACGCATCAGGCAACATCTGGAACGCAAGATGGGGCGCTGGTGCGGTGGAATGCTACAGCTCGGCCGGCGCTTTCATGGCCCACTATCCAATACCGGCAAAAAGGACAACGTGTCCGGTATTCTACGGTCAGAACCTCAACAGGCTCGCAGTCACTTCCTCCTGGGAGGGATTGAGTCCCTCCGAACGTCAGGAAGACCCGTTGGCAGGACAATTGTTCTGCCTCTCCAACGAGGTGAACGGAAGACCGGATCCGGCTTTCAAGCCATAATGTGGATGTGCCGCGTCAGAGTTTGCCGGCTGCAGGGAACGAATAAGGCGCCCGTTCATTATCTGATCATACAGACGCGGCCTCCAGACGCGTCTCCAGAGTAGGCAACGCCATTACCTCGTCAACGACCTGTCCCGGGTCCGGAACGAGGGCGCGTTGAAAATGTGGATGAGGCGGTGCTGCGGCGCCGCCTTTCCGCGTTTTTCAAGCGAGCTAAAGACGCGGTTAGAGTTGCTGGCCGTAGTGCTTCTGCAGATAAAGCTGAGTGGCAGCGGCATCGACCGGCTTGCCATAGTAGTAACCCTGCCCCATGCCGCAGCCCAGCGTCTTCAGCTTTGCAGCATCCTCAACTGTCTCAATGCCTTCGGCGACCACCTGCAGGTCCAGACCGTCACACATAGCGATGATCGCCTTGACGATGTGCTCCGAAGCCCGATCTGTGGTGATTTGAGAAATGAAGGCGCGGTCGATCTTGACCTTGTCAAAGGTAAAGTCCCGCAGGCGACCAAGGCTTGACTGCCCTGTGCCGAAGTCATCGAGGGAAATCCGAACCCCGTGCGCCCGAAGATCGGTGATGATGCGATCTGCCGTGTCGGCGGATGTCATCACGGCAGTTTCCGTGATCTCCAGTTCCAGACGGTGCGGGTCGAGCCCAACCCGCGCAAGGGTAGAAAGGATGCTGCCACTTGTTCCCGTATCCATAAGCTGAGCGGAAGAAAGGTTGAAAGACAGGAAGAGATCCCGAGGCCAGGATAGGGCAGCCTCGGCGGCGCGGCGAAGAAGCGTTTCTGACAGAGCATCGATGAAGCCTCGCTCCTCCGCCAGCGGCACGAAGACGGAGGGTGAAACAAACCCTAGATCACAATCATTCCACCGCGCCAACGCCTCGAAACCGAGGACGGCTCCATCGCGCAACCGGACGATCGGCTGGAAGTGCGCGTCGACGGCATCTGCAATAACTGCTGTCCGCAGCGCCTGTTCAAGCTGGGTTGCCCGCCTCATCTCCTGCGCGATTTCGCTGGAATACACGGTAATCTGGCCACGCCCGCGTCGCTTGGATCGATAAAGCGCGGTCTCGGCGCTTTTCAGCAGTTCCTCGAATCCTTCTCCGGCAAAGGGGTAGATGGCAAAGCCCAAAGAAGCAGAGAGTCGGACATTGCGATCGCCCAGGTCATAGGGTGCCGAGAGAACGTCCTTCATCATCTGGCCGATACGTTCGGCATTGTTGGCGTCAAAGACGAGCGGCAGGACAAAGGCGAACTCGTCGCCGTCGTGACGGGTGACGGTTGCACCATCCGGCATGCAGGCCTTCAAACGATGGGCAACCTGACAAAGGATTTCGTCGCCTGCCTCGGCTCCGAACAGGTCATTTATCGGCTTGAAGCCATCAAGATTGGCGATGCAGATGGTGAAGGGTGCGGGATCCTGCGCGCGTTCAGTGGCGAGCAGCCGCACCTTGTCGCGCAGCCGATAGCGGTTGCCGAGGCCCGTGAGAGGGTCGCTATATGCCATCGCCTGCAGTTCATGTTGGCTGACCTGCAAGGACGCGTTACCCGCCGACGTCATCTAAAAATCCGATACTCTGTACACTTTGACGAAGATGACGGACAAAGATTAACAAAAGGCTCCCCGCAGAATGCGAAGAAGGTGAGGTAATTCAGAGGCCTAGCCTTCCAACAACTTCAGGCCCGGTTGTTGTCTCATGCCAGTTTTGCCGACAGTTTCCCGGACCGTGGTGGCCATTGGAGGAATCGTTGGAGCAGGCTGAAAGATCTTGCCCTTGCGAGATCGCCTCTTCCAAAGCCGAAGAGAATCCTCGAAAATCACCCTATGCCTGTGAAACTTCTTCCAGAGACCCTGATCAACCAGATCGCCGCCGGCGAAGTGATTGAGCGCCCCGCCAGCGCAGCCAAGGAGTTGATCGAGAATGCGATCGACGCAGGCGCAACGCGGATAGAGATCGCCACTGCGGGCGGAGGGAAAAGCCTGCTGCGCATCAGCGACAACGGCTGCGGGATGGACGGCGCGGATCTGGAACTTGCGGTGCGCCGGCATTGCACCTCCAAAATCGATAGCACGCTTGACGACATCCGCACGCTGGGCTTTCGCGGCGAGGCTCTTCCGTCCATCGGCTCCGTTGCAAAGCTCGCGATCACCAGCCGCCGGAGCGGCGATGCCCAGGGCTATCAGGTCTCGGTGATTGGCGGAGCCACCTCGCCTGTTCGCCCCGCTGCGGCCAATCAGGGGACGGTGGTGGAGGTGCGGGACATCTTCTTTGCCACCCCGGCACGTCTCAAGTTCCTGAAATCCGAGCGAGCCGAGGCCGGAGCGATAACCGAGATGGTGAAGCGAATGGCGATCGCCTTCCCCACCATCCGCTTCGTGCTTACCGGATCGGACCGCTCGACGCTGGAGCTACCTTCTACGGGTGACGATTCGCTGGCGCGTATCGCACAGATCCTCGGGCGCGAGTTCAAAGACAACGCAATCGAGATCAACGCGCGACGCGACGATGTCTCCCTCACCGGCTTTGCCGGGCTGCCGACCTTCAACCGCGGCAACTCGGGGCATCAGTACGCCTTCGTCAACGGGCGGCCCGTGCAGGACAAGCTGATACTGTCGGCCATTCGCGGCGCCTATGCGGAAACGGTGCCGTCAGGACGCTACCCGGTCGCGGTGCTTTCCATCGACTTGGATCCGTCCTTTGTTGATGTGAACGTTCATCCGGCAAAAGCAGATGTGCGCTTCCGCGATCCGGGTTTGATCCGGGGCCTTATCGTCGGCGCGATCCGCGAGGCGCTGGCTCGCGAAGGCAGCCGCGCTGCGACAACGAGTGGCAGCGGCCTCGCCAACGCCTTCCGGGCCGGCTATCCGCCTTCGACGACGACACCCTGGACGGCCCACGCCTCACCGTCACGGCCGCTGACGTCAGGCTTCTCGTTTGCGGAAGAAACGCAGACCGGCTTCGACAGCTTTGTCGCGCCTTCTGCCCGAACCGAGCCGATTGCGGATGTCACCGCGGCTCCTACATCCCAGGAAAACAGCCCCGCTCATCGTCTTGGAGCGGCAAGAGCGCAACTGCACGAAAACTATATCGTTGCCCAGACGAATGACGGGCTGGTGATCGTTGATCAGCATGCAGCTCACGAGCGCTTGGTTTTCGAAGCCATGCGCAAGGCGCTCGACACTGGGCGCCTTTCTTCGCAGACACTGCTGATCCCGGAGATCGTTGATCTTCCGGAGGAGGATTGCGACCGACTGATGAGCCATGTCGGCGAACTCGACCGGTTCGGCCTTGCGATCGAACGCTTCGGCCCCGGCGCCATAGCGGTGCGCGAAACGCCCGCCATGCTGGGAGAGATCGATGCAACAGGTCTCATCCGCGATCTGGCCGACGAAGTCGCCGAATGGAGCACCGCCGGCGGCTTGCGCGCGAAGCTCGAACATGTTGCCGCCACCATGGCATGCCATGGTTCCGTCCGTTCGGGCAGACGCCTTCACCCGGAGGAAATGAATGCTCTGCTTCGGCAAATGGAGGTCACGCCGGGGTCTGGCCAATGCAACCACGGTCGCCCGACCTATATCGAACTCAAGCTTTCCGACATCGAGCGGCTGTTTGGCCGCAGTTGACGGACCGAGGACGAAGCGGCGGGAGGCTGGCTTTGACACGGTACCCGCTATAAAGCGAGGCGCATGATTTTTGGCAGGAGACGAGAAATGAACCGGTTCGAGGGAAGCGGCAGTCGGGAAGCCCGGATCCGGTATCTTGACGGCGATTACCAGATGCTGTCGGCTGGCTCCCATGTCATCTGCGCCGTCACCGGCGTTACCATTCCGTTGGACGAGCTTCGCTACTGGAGCGTCGCCCGCCAGGAGCCTTATGTCGATGCAGCAGCCTCGCTAGAAGCGGACAAGCGTGCCGGCACCCTGCCCACGCAGTCCCGCGCCTGACGAGGACGCCTAGGGCTGTCACCTGCTCTCCCGCAGACGCCTCTTCCGGTAGGCTGCCATCGCCAGCTCGATGATCTGATCTGGAGCGTGGGGATTGTCGAAGGTCATGTCGACCTCAACCACCCGCAGTTTCTGAAGAAGCGCCTCTGCCGCCCCATGTCCCCCGGCCAATCGAACGGCATCCTTTGCCGTCGTGACCGGAAGGAGACCGCAGCGCTCGGCGTCCGCAAGAAGACCCGCAACTTCGTCTTCTGCAAAATAGTGGTGATCCGGGAAGGAACGGCGCTCAACCAGATCTGCGCCCAGCGCCTCAACCGTTCGATAAAACTTGGCCGGGTCGGCAATACCCGCGAATGCGAGCACCGGCCGGCCCGCTAGGTCCGGGGCTGCACGCGGCACTAATGACCCGGCGTAGAAGGGCTTTCCGGCCCGGGCTGCCTGCCGAACCAAGGCGTCCGCAGCATCCCCGTTGCCAACCTTGAGGATGGCCGAAAGGTGGCGCATCTGCTCCATGATGGGCGCGCGAACCGGCCCTCCAGGCACCAGGTGCCCGTTTCCGATCCCGCGAACGCTATCGATGACGATCAGGGCAAAGTCGATCTCGATGCGTGCGCTCTGGAAGCCATCGTCCATGATGATGAGGTCTACGCCCTCGCTCACCAGCCTTTCTGCGCCTTCAACGCGACGACGGGAAATGACCGTCATCGCCTCCCGCGCCAGAAGCAAGGCCTCGTCACCCACTGCACCGGCGCGATGATGGTGAGGATCAACAAGTGTCGTGACATCCAGGGATCCGCCGTAGCCGCGGCTTAGGATGCCAGGCTTCAGCCCTCGCTCTTTTGCAGCGTGAGCAAGAGCAATCGCGGTTGGCGTCTTTCCCGCTCCCCCGACCGTGAAGTTACCGACACAGATGACGGGTGCCGAAATACTCACCCGCCTGCCGGTAGCCAACCGCCTCCCGGCAACCTTGCCATACAGAAACGAGATGGGTGCCAGGCTCCAGGCACGCCAATCAGCCTTCGTCCACCAGAAGGGGGGCGCTTCCGACACCATTGATAGACTTCTCCATGTCACCCCGAAAACAGCTGGGCACCAAAGGGGAGTTTTCCAGAAAAGGCAAGGGGATGGTCGCCCGAGCGCCCTTAGGCGCCTGCTTCCTGCTGCAGGAACAGCGACTCGATGTAGGCGATGCTGTCGAGACAAAAATCGGCATGCGGTGCCAAGGTATCGCGGGTGCCCGTGCCCGTCAGCACGCCGATCTTCAGCCCAGCGCCTGCGCTCGCCGCCATGAGCAGATCGTGGTTGTTATCTCCCACCACTGCGACGCAGCCCGGTGGGATGCCTGTTGCCTTGGAGAACGCAAGCACCATTCCAGGCTCCGGTTTCGCGCCGTAACCGCTATCGTAGCCGGCAATGAAATCGACCTCGCTGTCGATCCCAAAGCGCGTCGCGGTCGCGCGGATCGAGAGTTCGTTGTCGCTGGACGCTATGCCGATCTTCAGGCCGCGCGCCCTCAGCCGTGAAAACAAGCTGCGCAGATCTGTCACCGGCACCGCATATTCGGTGGCCTGCACGAAAAGCGCGTCGAGCAGTACCGTCAATTCTGCGGCCGGAAGCGGAGAGCCGGCTGCGACAAAGCCCGCAGCAATTTCGGCGGCATTGCCAGCGGCAAGCAGGCTGTCAGCACACGTATGGCCGGAGACCGGATCCATGCCAGCAGCCACAAGGAGACGTTGCTCCAGATGCTGATGACCCCCAGCCGCAATCCGCGCCGCTTCGCGGTTCACCGGCCCCCAGCTCTCATCATAGAGAATGAGGGTCCCATCCTTGTCGAAGAGGATGCCCCCGATCTCGCCCAAGGCAGTGCGGATCATTGCGCTGCCAAGCTCCTCGGCTGAAGCCGGGCGCTCACGGTAAGGGGGTTTATGTAGGGTTCGAGCGCCTTCACGGTTGCGGAAAGCGCACCCCGCATCTCCTGGATCGCTTCCTGACCCGCCTCGATCATCTTCTTCCGGGCCATCTCGTTGCTCAACAGGTAGTGCACGGCCTTTGCCAGCATTTCCGTGTCTCGCACCAACCGGGCTCCTCCCCTTCGGACCAAGTTGGAGTATGCATCACGGAAGTTCTCAACCTTGCTTCCCGACAGCACGGCGCAGCTCAGCATGGCCGGCTCCAAAGGGTTCTGGCCGCCCTCACCCGTCAAGGAGCGTCCGACGAAGGCAACCTCCGTCAGGCGCAGATAAAGGCCCATCTCACCCATGCTGTCCCCGAGAAAGACGTCCGTCTCCTCTGTCAGGGTGTCGTCGCGCGACCGCCGCGCCACCACCAGCCCTTGCGCCTTCAGCATCTCCTCGATCTCATCGGCACGCTCCGGATGGCGAGGCACAATGATCGTGAGCTGGCCGTTTCTTGGCTTGAGAGCCTTGTGGATCTTTGCCGCCGCCTTCTCCTCCCCCTCAAAGGTGGAGATTGCGGCCCATGTCTTGCGCCCGCCGATCTGTTGCCGGTAACGTTCCACAAGAGAGTTGTCGCAGGGCGGAGGATCAGTATCTCCTTTGAGATTGCCGGACACCAGCACCGGCCACGCACCGAGGTCTCGGAAGCGTTCCGCATCGACGTCACTTTGTGCGACGACGAGAGACATCTGTCCGAACAAAGTTTCGGCAACGCCTTCGTAGCGCTGCCAGCGCTCGAAGGATCTGTCGGAAATACGGGCATTCACCCGGATCTGCGGGATCTTGCGTCGGGCCAGCTCCAATACTGTCGTCGGCCAGATTTCCGATTCTGCCGTAATGCATGCATCCGGTCGCCAGTAGCGAAGGAACCGCTTTACCGGGAACTTGAGGTCGATGGGAACGTACTGGTGGATCACCTGATCGCCCAGTCGCGTCCGCACCAGCTCCGCGGAGGTCACTGTCCCGGTGGTCAGGAGAAGGTGAATTTCCCGGCGGCACAGTTCGCGCATCAACGGGATCAGCGCCAGAGTTTCGCCCACACTTGCAGAGTGCAGCCACACGAGCGGGCCTCGCGGCCTTGGCTCGCTTGCATAACCGAACCGTTCGTTCCGGCGCTGGCGATCTTCCTTGCCCTTATACGCGCGATAGGCAATGTAGGGAGAGGCTAATGGATACAAAACGATCCCAGCCACCCGGTACCCGGTCAGAGCCGCACGCGCCAAACCCTTGCTCATAGCAAATGTCTTCGTTGGGTGGCCGCCTGCGCCAAGCTGGAATGTCCTCCGGATGCCGTCAAAAACGATCTAGTATTGGATTACGTCAAAATCGGGTTCCGACACGATGCGACATAAGGTGTACGGTCGCCAAGCGGCAACCGCAGCTTATCCCCACTATCGTGCTATTCCCCCCGAAGCTCCGGATCGAGCAGCTTGTGCAGGTGAACGATGAAATACCGCATCTGGGCATTATCGACCGTCTGCTGCGCCTTGGAGCGCCAGACTGTCAGCGCGCTCGCATAATCAGGATAGATGCCGACGATATCGACCTTCGAGAGATCCTTGAACTGCACACCACTCAGGCTCGACAGCTCACCGCCGATCACCAGATGGAGAAGTTGCTTCTTGTCACTTGCTTCCGTCATTTCTAACCCCTTAGCCAGTCCCCCCGAGGCACCTGCTTGCGGCACGGAGCCTCAAAGGTCAACCCGTTGGATCGTCTGGCATGAACATCCGCAGCTTGTCCAGAGCATGCCCGGCACCAGCGCGCAGAACGCCGTGCTTGACGCTTTCGCGATTGTAAACCAGCGGTCCCCCCAGGGCATCCACGAGACGACCGCCTGCCCGTTCCAGGATGAGATCGGCAGCGGCCAGATCCCAGTCATGGGAGTTGCGCTTGACGATGGTGCCGTCGATCGTCCCATCTGCCGTCATCGCGAGCCGGTACGCCAAAGAAGGGACGTGGCGGATGCGCTGGACCGAATTCCGGTGCTCCGGCTGGACGAGCTTCAAGACATCCTCTGCCACGGCAAGCTTTAGCGGCTCTGACCTCAAGGGTTTCGCAACCTCAATGATCTGTCCATTCTTGATTGCCGGGCCATTGATGTCGGCTGAGAATTCCTCGTCCAGCGCCGGCGCCACCAGAACGCCGGCGACCGGACGTCCTCGATGAACCACCGCTACGGAGACGCACCAGGTCTTCTGCCCTGCAATGAAGGCACGCGTGCCATCGATCGGATCAACGACAAAAAGCGTATCCTTTGTCAGCCGTGCCACGTCATCGTCGGTTTCTTCCGACAGCCAGCCATAGTCCGGCCTTGCGGCCATCAACATTCCCTGCAGCCGGTCGTTGGCAGCAAAGTCGGCTGCACTGACGGGCGAACGACCTTCGTTCTTCCACCAGACCTCCGGCTCCTTCCCGAAGAACGCCAGAGCCACCTGCCCGGCTTCCAGGGCAGCCTGCCTGATCAGGCCCAGATCCTCGCGCCAGCGATCCAGATGAGCGTCCATCAGCTTACCGCCCTGCCAGGGTCATGCCCTCGATAGCAATCGTCGGGGAGGCGATGCCGAACTTGCGGTCGATGTCGTTTGCGGGGGTCAGCCGCATGAACATATCCTTGAGGTTGGAGGCAATCGTCACCTCCGATACGGGAAAGGCGATCTCTCCGTTTTCGATCCAGAAGCCGGTGGCGCCGCGGCTGTACTCTCCCGTGATCATGTTCACGCCCTGGCCGATCAGTTCCGTCACATAAAAGCCGGTGCCGACACTGGCGATCAGCTCCTGTGGCGACATGGCTCCCGGTTCCAGAGCGAGGTTGGTCGAGGCGGCGCCGACAGATGTGCCGCCGCGCACGCCGCGACCATTGGTTTCCAGTCCGAGCTCCCGACCAGTGGACGTGGAAAGGAACCAGTGCTTCAGCATGCCATCTTCGATCATGACCAATCGTTCGCCGGAAACACCTTCGCCATCGAAGGGCCGGGAAGAGGAGCCGCGCACGATCAACGGATCGTCAGTGATGCTGAGACCCGACTTCAACACCTGCTGGCCCATCTTGTCCTTCAGGAAGCTTGTCTTGCGGGCGACCGCTCCACCGTTGATGGCGCCGGCGATGTGGCCGACAAAGCCGCGAGCGATACGCGGATCAAACACCACCGTCAGGTCCTTGGCGGTCGGCATCTGGCGGGGCTCAAGCCGCTTCACGACGCGCTCTCCGGCGCGTTTGCCGATTACCTTGGGATCATCGAGATCCGCGAAAAAGAGGCGGCTGTCGAAGTCGTAGTCCCGCTCCATTTTTGTCCCTTCGCCAGCAATCACGCTAACGGAGCGACCGAAACGGCTGGCCATGTAGCTTCCGGAAAAGCCGTGGGAGGTCACGAGCACAAGCCCACCCATGCCGGCCGATGCGCCGGCCCCAGACGAATTTCGCACACCGTCGACATCAAGAGCGGCCTGCTCCATTTCGAGCGCCGCTTCACGAAGATCATCCGTGGGCACGTCAACCGCGTCAAACAAATCGAGATCGGGATAGGCGCGGGCAAGTTTCGTCTCGTCGGCGAGACAAGCGTAAGGATCTTCGGGCGAGACCTTGGCCATGGCGACGGCACGCTCCGCCAATGTCTTCATATCGAAGCCGGGGTTGGCAGAGACGCTGGCGACCTTGTTGCCGACAAAGACGCGCAAGGAGAAGTCGTCGCTTTCGGAAGCCTCCGTTCCTTCCACCTTTCCGAGGCGAACGCTGACTGAGCGGGATCGCGAGCGAACGACCACAGCGTCGGCCTGATCGGCTCCAGCCGCCTTGGCGAGGTCGATCAACTGCGCGGCGCGCGACAATAGAATTTCGGAATCGATTGCGGAGGACATTGTGTACCTTTCGTTGCGGCTCCATTTATTGTGCGGCTAGTAAGGCATCAAGGCTCACGCAGCGATTCTTCCGATAACGCGCACCGGCAAGGTCTTTTTCACGATGGAAACAGGGTCGCTTTTCACCCAAATGCTCGTGCTGCTTGGGGGGGCGGTCGTCGCCGCACCGGTTTTCCGCAAGCTGGGTCTCGGCACTGTGTTGGGTTATCTTGCGGCAGGGGTGGTGATCGGCCCGATCATGCACCAGGTCACTGATGCCGAGGAAGTGCTGCACGTGGCGGAGTTCGGGATCGTCTTCCTGCTCTTCGTCATCGGGCTTGAGCTGAAGCCTTCGAGGCTATGGCAGATGCGCGGTGACGTTTTTGGCCTCGGCACGGCGCAGGTGGTCATCACAGGCTTACTTCTGACGGGGCTTTCCTTGGTGTCCGGTCTTGCGGAATGGCCGGGCAGCATCGTCATCGGTTTCGGCCTTGCCCTTTCATCAACGGCTTTCGCGCTGCAGATCCTCAGCGACGGTGGAGACATGAACAGCCGGTATGGTCAGCGCTCTTTCTCGATCCTGCTCTTCCAGGATCTTGCGATCGTGCCGCTGCTAGCCTTGGTCAGCATCCTCGCAACTGGCGTCGGTGAAACAGAAACCTCCGCAGTGACGGGGCTGGCAATTGCAGTCGGCGCCGTCGCGGCAATGGTTCTGGCCGGACGATACCTGCTCACCCCGCTTTTCCAGGTGATTGCCCGCACAGGAGCCCGGGAGGTCATGATCGCCACCGCGCTGCTGATCGTGCTCGGTTCCGCGGCTGCCATGCATGCGGTAGGGCTTTCGATGGCGATGGGAGCCTTTCTGGCCGGCGTGATGCTGGCGGAATCTTCCTACCGGCATGAGCTGGAGGCAGATATCGAACCCTTCCGCGGCCTGCTTCTGGCGCTGTTCTTCATGGCGGTGGGCCTTTCGCTGGAAGTCGACATCCTTTGGGAGCGGCTTGGCTTCATCCTCGTCGCAGTGCCTGTCTTCATGGCGATCAAAGGGCTTGTTACCTATGGCCTGTGCAGGCTTCTCGGGTCGCCGCACAACGACGCTTTGCGCATCGCCTTTCTTCTCCCGCAGGGTGGGGAATTCGGCTTCGTCTTATTCACAACAGCGGTTGCGGGCGGCCTCCTGTCATCAGCCACCGCATCCCTGCTGATCGCAATTGTGACAATCTCGATGGCGCTGACCCCGCTCGGGGCCGCGCTTGGCCGACGGCTGATGAAGGTGGAGCACGAGGAGCTGGACGAGGACTTCGAAGGGGCCGGAGCCGACGTGCTGATGATCGGCTTTTCCCGCTTCGGCCAGATTGCTGCACAGATCCTACTGGCCGGCGGCCGCAGTGTGACTGTTATCGACGATTCCGCCGATCGCGTGCGACAGGCAGCCTCGTTCGGCTTTCGCATCTACTTCGGCGACGGCACCCGCAAGGAAGTGCTGCTGGCCTCGGGGATCGAGAAGGCAAAGATCGTGGCGGTTTTGACGCAAAAGCGGGAGGTCACCGACAAGGTCGTGGATCTTATTCGCTCCGAATTTCCAAACATCCGTCTATTCGTGCGGTCCTATGACCGGATCCACACCATCTCTTTGCGCGCCCGCGGCGTCGACTATGAAGTGCGCGAAACGCTGGAGTCAGGGCTACTCTTCGGGCGCAGAACGCTGGAGGCCTTGGGCATCAGTGGCGCCGAGGCGGAAGCGATCGAAGAGGATATTCGCAAGCGAGATGAAGAGCGGCTGCTGATCCAGGCCGCCGACGGGCTGATGGCCGGGCGTCATATGCTGCATAACCGGCCGGTGAAGCCGGAACCGCTGACGAAGCCGAAGCACGCGCCGGCGGCGCCCGATCAGGACATTCCGGCAAATGAAAAGGCGGCGAGCTAGCCAGTCGCCGCGAGATAGATCGCATCAACAGCACGCTTGAGGTCATCCTTCACGCTTGCGGAATGCTGCAGGATCTCTTCAGCCTTGCGGAAGTCGAGGACGCGATAACGGTTAACCGGCGGGCGTAGAAAGATATGGGGCGGCTGCAGCTTGAGCTTCAGCGCGATTGCCGATTGCATCATCAACTGGCTGGCGCCAAACATGCTGTCGATGCGGGTCGGCGCTTGAGACCCGTCACCTTCCGGTGCGCCGATGACATCGACCCCGATAACGACATCCGCAAGATCCATCAGGTGATCGTAAGGGATCGGGTTGAAGACGCCGCCGTCGATCATGATGCGTCCGTTGATGCGGACCGGCATGAATATGCCGGGCAAGGCGGCAGAGGCGGCGATGGCTGTGGCGAGATTACCCTCTTCCAGCACGACCTCGGCCTGGCCGTAATAATCAGTTGCCATGACCTTGAGCGGAATCTGCAGACTTTCGAAATCGTCCGGTATTGCCGGCGGCAGCAATGCCTTCAATACCAGCTCGAGGTTGAACTGGCCGAACCGGAAGCCGCCCAGCGTATCGCGCATGGAGGCGGGCCCAAGGCTCCAGAGCTTGTTCGTCAGCGTTCCTCGAGGGCCAACCGTCTCCACTGTATAGTCGTGAATGTCCCGACCGGACATGCCCGACGCCATGGCTGCGCCCATGATGGCGCCAATTGAAGAGCCAGCGATCGCGACTGGACGGATGCCGAGCTCATTCAACGCCTCGATGACGCAGATATGCGAGATCCCGCGGGCGCCGCCGCCACCAAAAGCGACCGCGAACGTAAGGTCACCTTTGCCCTTGATCGCGTCGGCATCGGGAATAGCGAGCCTGGTGTTCATCCCGTTTCCGTTCAAGACGGCTGGTAGCGAAGGAAATGCATGCGCGTATCGCCAAACACGCGCTGTTCGATCAGCTTGAAGACCGGATCCAGCTGTGGCGTGACATCGGCGCGTTCCTCCAGAATGGCGAGTGCCCCCGGCTCCAGCCAGCCCCCCGCGTGGGCCGCCAGAAGGGCTGCCTCCCCCAGGCCCGCACCGTAAGGCGGATCGGCAAACAACAGCTGAAAGGGCTCTATCGTGCCGACGGGACCAAGCTTGGTGGCATCCCGTCTCAGGATCCGTGCACGGCCATGCAGGGCGAGCGCCTCAATGTTTTCCCAGAGAAGGCCCCTGCCCTCGACGCCGTTTTCGACGAACAGCCCGGACCTGCAACCCCGCGACAGCGCCTCGAAACCGAGGGCGCCGGTGCCGGCAAAGAGATCGACCACCCGCGTCTGCTGCAAGGCCTCGGGATAGACGTGGCCGATGATATTGAACAGGCTTTCGCGTGTCCGGTCGATGGTCGGCCGGATGTCGTTCGATTTCGGGGCAGCCAGCGTGCGGCCGCGCAATTCACCTCCGACGATACGCATGATGATTTATCCCCGTGGCGTGCGCGGCTTGCCGCCCGCTGGGCGGCCTCCCGGCCTGCCGCCACCGCCTGGCTTTCCACGACCACCCGCAGGTTTACCGCCGGGCTTTCCACCAAAGGACTTTCCACCACCCGGCTTGCCGCCGAAGGGCTTACTGCCGCCTGGTTTCCCGAAGGGCTTTCCGCGCGGCTTGTCACCAAAGGGACGGTCGCCAGCCGGTCTTTCGCCGCGTGGCCTGTCACTGCGAGGACGATCTCCCTCCGGACGCGCGCCACGCTCTCCGCGGGGCCTATCGGAGAATGGGCGTTCGCCCCGTGGTGGGCGGTCACCATAGGGACGGTCGCTGCGCGGACGCTCGGATCTGGCGTCACCCGAAAATGATCTGGCGCGGGGGCGCTCGCCATCCTCACGTGGCTTGCGATCGCCGCGCGGCCTATCGCCGAAGCCGCGTTCGCTGCCGGGGGCGTCGCTTCTCGGACGTCCGCCTGCGGGGCGGTCGCCTCTCGGTCGCTCGCCTCTTGGCCGATCGCTTCCACGGTCAGCCCGATCGCCGAAGGAGCGCTTTCCGCCCTCCTCACGCCCGGCTGGCGCATCTTCACCACGGATCCAGTCCCTGTCCTCGGCAACACGATTGACCACCACAGGGCGATCATTGTGCGGCTTGGGCTTGTCGAACAGCCGCTCGGCTTCAGCGCGAGCCGTAGTTTTCTTGCCCTTGGCGTCGGTTGTCGGGCGGGCGCCGGGCGCCATCCAGACATTGGCGGTGCGCGAGGTGCCCATCGGGGGGCGCTTCTTCGGCTTCTCGTCGGCAAAGCTGCGGTCATCGCGGGCGCCACGGGCAGGCTTGCCGGCAAAGCCGCGATCATCGCGTCTGCCATCCGACCGACTGGCACCTCTTTCGCGGCTGGCTTCGGGACGAGCGTCCCTCGATCGTGCTTCCTGCGGTCGGGCTTGCTTGGACCAGCCGCCCTTTTCCTGCTTCTCCGACTTCCCCCCATGATCGGCAATGTCATCGTCGCCAGCGGCGTCGTTGTAGATCGGCGCTTCGAAGTTCGCCTTGGAATCTTCGATCAGGCGCGGGCCGAGCTGGTCACGGAGGGTGCGTCCGCGCACTTCGATAACCTCGCCTTCCGGCAGGTCGCCCAGCTGGAACGGCCCGTAGGAGATGCGGATCAGGCGGTTTACCTCAAGACCCAGAGCACCCAGGACGTTCTTGATCTCGCGGTTCTTGCCTTCCCGCAGACCCATGGTGATCCACACGTTGTGGCCCTGCTGGCGATCGAGCGTCGCTTCGATTGCGCCGTAAAGAACGCCATCAACGGCGATCCCGTCCTTCAGCTTGTCAAGATCCGCCTGCTCGATCTCGCCATAGGCACGGACGCGGTAGCGGCGCAGCCATCCGGTTGTGGGCAGTTCCAGGACGCGCGAGAGACCGCCGTCGTTGGTGAGAAGCAGCAGGCCTTCGGTGTTGATGTCGAGGCGCCCAATCGACAAGACGCGCGGCAGGCCTTCGGGCAGGTTGTCGAAGACGGTGGCACGGCCTTCCGGATCGGAATTCGTCGTCACCAGCCCGGCCGGCTTGTGGTACAGCCAAAGCCGGGTGCGCTCGATGCCACGGATGGGATGACCATCGACTTCGATCCGGTCTTCCAGGGTTGCGTTGACCACCGGCGTTTCCAGCACCTGGCCATTCAGCCGCACGCGGCCTTCCATGATCATGCGCTCAACGTCACGGCGGGAGGCGACGCCTACCCGGGCGAGGATCTTGGAGATCCGCTCCGGCTTCGCCGATCCGTCGGTCGTGGGCGGTGCCGGGCGAGCGGGCGCAGGCTTTAGCTGCCTTGCCGGCTTTTCTGCAGCGGGAGCGTCACCGGCACCCTTCCGCGGCTTCAAACCACCCTTGGCCGAAAAGCCTGGCTTGCCCTCGGCTCTGGGTTTCGTCTCGCGTACGAAGGGCTTGGCTCCGCCGCGCTTCGGCTTGTCTTTGGGTGTCATTTGTTGTTTGCCTGAAGCGAGATGTCGAACGGAATTTTTCCGGACATTCATATTGGTTGAAAACGCGTCTCGGGCTTCCCCGTGATCGAGGAGCGAAGATCTGTTCGCTTCCTACCAGTTCACGGGAGCCGGGTTAAGAGGAAATCGCCGAAAATGGCTAAGAGCGAGGGTTTCATGGCGGAGGCACTGCATGAGGCACGCGTCGCGGCCGAGCGCGGCGAGATCCCAGTCGGCGCCGTTCTGGTCATCGATGGACAGGTGGTCGCCCGCTCCGGCAATCGGACCC
>CAYNED010000003.1:9704-36193 GCA_964396135.1 uncultured Neorhizobium sp. | reverse complement strand
ATAACCCGATAAGCGGCGGCCAAAGCAGTCAGGCGACAGACGCAAGTCCCTGCGCCTTGTCCTCTGCGGATCTCATCGGGCCACCTTTCGCGAACTGATCAAGCCAGATTTGAGTGGAGAGGATCCCAACGAATGCGGCGTTGTCGCGAAAGCCGCTAACAGATTGCGTCTTGCATTTCTGTCGAAGCTTCGCGACCGCCGTCGGATTGAAAAGCCCCCCCGCCTCGATCTGCTCCACCTCGAGCAGTTTGCGAGCATATGCCGGTTCGGGTTCAAAGAACGAGCTGCTGTCGGGCGCGCGGTATGGCTGTTTCGGTCGGCGAGCCACGTCTCCCGGCAGGAGATCCTTCGCAATGCGGCGCAGGATGTGCTTTTCCTCAAGTCCGTTGAGCTTTGCCTCCGGATGAAGCGAGTTGGCGAACTCGACGAGTCGGTGGTCCAGAAATGGAAACCGGCCTTCTACCCCGTGCGCCATCGCCATGCGATCACCCTGGCTGGAAAGGATGTAGCCCGGCAAAAGGAAGCGTGCTTCGAGGTATTGGGCCTGGTGCAGCGGGTGCCAGCGCCCAAACTCCGGTGGAAGACGCGAAGCAAGCTCTTCTGCCGCGTCGTAACCTGAGAGGCGTGTTCTCAGATCGTCGGAATAGAAGATCTTTGCGGCAGCCGTGCTGCGGAAGCGCGGGCGGTGAGAAAAGAGGGGATCTTGAGGCGTATCCTTTCCAGCGCCGAAGAAGGCCGCCAGATATTCCGGCGACTGCTGCTTCAGGCCAGGGAGGTAAGGGTAGAGTTTGCGAAAAAGATGCGGACGGATGCGTGAAGTGGGCTGGCGGGCGCAGAAGCGGCGAACTCGGCTCTCGCGAAAGATGTCGTAGCCAGCAAAGACCTCGTCGGCGCCTTCTCCAGTCAGAACCACCTTCATTCCTGCTCGGCGCACCAGCCCAGACAAATGGAAGAGCGGAGCAGGCGCCGTGCGAAGTACCGGTCGCTCCGAGAACCGGATCACGTCGGGAAAGGCATCGGCAATTGCCGACGAGCCGCAGGTGATCGACTGGTGGTTTGTTCCCAGCGCCTCCGCCACCTGACGTTGGAAGAAACCTTCATCGTGCTCTGCGCTCTCGAAAGTCACCGAGAACGTGTTGAGTCCATCTGACGCCATGGGTGCGGCGAGGGCGACAATCAGTGACGAGTCGAGCCCGCCGGAGAGGTAAGATCCCACTGGCACGTCAGCACGCATCCGCAGTCGTGTGGCGTCCAACAGTAGTGACCGCAGTTCCTCTTCCCGCTCGCGATGATCTTCCTGCGGGCGCAGGTCCGCAAGATCAGGATAGGTCAGCTGCCAGTAGTGCTTCGTTCGAATACGTCCGTCCTGGATGATGAGCACGGCGCCGGGCTCCAGTTCGGAAATCCCCTTGAAGACGGTCCTCGGTGCGATCGGCGCCCAGAGGGTGAATATCTGGTCGAGAGCAACTGGATCGAGTTCGGCCTCTATCCCGGGAACGGCAAGCAGGGCTTTGGCTTCGGACGCGAAGAAGATGGCCCCGCGGTGCCGGGAATAGAACAGCGGCCGAACACCCATGCGGTCGCGAGCAATCAGCATGCGTTTTCGCCGTTCGTCCCAGATCGCGAAGGCAAAGTCGCCGTTCAGGCGATCAAGGCATGCCTCGCCGAAATGGGCGTACAACTGGAGTAAAACCTCCGTATCGCTGCTGGTGCGGAACTTGCAGCCACGAGCCTCCAGATCCTTGCGTAGTTCCAAGTAATTGAAGATCTCGCCGTTGAAGGCGATGACGAAGTTGCCGTCATTGGTCGCCATCGGCTGGTGACCGTCTTCAAGACCGACAATTGACAGACGCACATGTGATAGTCCGATGCCTGGTGCCGAGTAGATGCCGCGACCATCCGGCCCCCGGTGCGCGATGGCATCCGCCATCGACGACAGCAGATGCTCCGCTCCATCCGGTGGGTTGATGTCTCCGATGAAGCCTGCAAACCCGCACATCGTTTCCGCCTTAGCCTTGCAACAAGCCACTCATAAACGGTAGCCGTGCAGGAGCCGTTAAAGCGCAGCTTCTAGGCGGTGCTCCAGGGAAAAGGCGGTAAACCGGCAGTTAAACAGGCTGTGCACTTTGAACAACGGTCGGCCAAAGTTCGGAGACCGTCGGATGAATCGGAACGGCCCATCGCAGAGCATCCGCGTTGCTGCCGGCGTTCATGAGATCGAGAACTCCATGGATGGCCTCGTCACCGCCGGTCCCGAGGATGGCAGCGCCGAGGATCTGCCGGTTGTCGGCATCGATGAGGATCTTCATGAGGCCCTGCGTCTCGCCTTTTTCGATGGCTCGCCCGACGCGCGACATCGGCCGGGTGCCGACCAAGATGTTCCTTCCTGCCTTTCTCGCCTGCGCTTCGGTCATCCCAACCCTTCCGAGCGGCGGGTCAATGTAAAGCGCATATCCAAGCAGCCGGTCTGAGACCTTGCGTGCCTCGCCGTCCAAAAGGTTCGCCGCGACGATCTCGAAGTCATTATAGGCGGTGTGGGTGAAGGCCCCTTTCCCGTTGCAGTCGCCCAGGGCCCAGATGCCGTCAACGCTTGTGGAAAGGTCGTCGTTCACCTTGATGTAGCCGTGCTCATCGCGTTCGACACCTGCCGCATCGAGGCCCAGATCGTCGGTATTGGGGCGTCGGCCCGTCGCCAGCAGCACGTCCGAGCCAAGAACTTCTGGCTCTCCCTCATCGCAGTACAGCCCTACGGCCACGCCTTTGGAATGCCGGCTGAATCGAATGCATTCAGCGCCAGTCCGAATGCTGATCCCTTCCGCTTCCAGGATTTCACGGATGGCGTCAGAAATGTCCGGATCCTCCCGAGGGATCAGCCTTTCACCTTTCTCGACGATCGTGACCTGTGCCCCAAAGCGGCGGTACATCTGCGCGAACTCCAGCCCGATATAGCTTCCGCCGATGATCACGAGATGCTCGGGGACCCGGTCGAGCATGACGATGCTGCTGTTGGTCAGGTAGTCGATCTCTTCAATGCCGGGCAGATCTGGGACGAGCGCGCGTCCGCCGACATTGATGAAGATCTGCGGCGCTTGAAGGAGATCCTCTCCCACCCGCACCCGATCTGGCCCTTCGAAACACGCATGTCCGCGGATCAGCGTGCAGTCTTTCATGCCGCTCAACCAGCTTTCGTTGTTGGTGCGGGCGTTCAGCGTGATCTCGTGTGCACGCTGCATGACCTTGTTCATGTTGATTTGAGGTGCGCTGGAAAGGATGACGCCATAGTCGTCTGCGCGCTGCGCAAGATGTGCCGCATATGCGCTTGCGACCAGTGCTTTCGTCGGCATGCAGCCGGTGTTGACGCAGGTGCCACCCACATGCTTCCGCTCGATGATGGCCACGGACTTGCCGGCGGCGGCAAGACGTCCGGCAAGTGGTGGCCCGGCTTGCCCGGTGCCGATGATGATGGCGTCGAAGGTCTTCATGGTGCGATGGCAACAAGTGTGACAGCGTTGATGATCAGCCAGGCTCCAACGATGGCTATGGCGTCTTCGATCAATGCCGCTGGTGTGTCTTTCCTGAAGGCTTTGGCGAGCGCGCTACGTCCTGCAGCACCTCCGAACGTGCCTGCAACAGCACCTATCGCGCCGGCGGCCAGACCGCCTAACCAAAGGTCGAAGCCGGCTCCCAGTGCGGCGCCGGCCAGTGCGCCCATCACCACACGCGCTGCGAATTGCGTTGGAACCTTCCGACTTGGCGTTGTTGGAAGCTGGTCCGTGACAAGTTCTGCCACCGCAAGGATTGTCAGGATGACGACAGCCCAGATGGAGTTGAGGAAGGATAGCCAGGTACCCGTCAAGGCAAGAACGCCGAGATAGGCGCCCCAGCTTACGGCAGCCGGAGCAACCATTGCGCGGAGACCGGCGACAATTCCGATAAGCAGTGCCAGGAGGTAAATCATCAGACTCCTTCCGGGTGCGCGAGATGCGGATGGCATGATCCAAGCACGTCGTGGGCCAGAGTCAAGCCATTGGGAGGCGGCGCGGGTAGGGCCTCGGCATAACAATAGCTGGCAAAGCCAAATGCACCGCCTTAAGATCGCCCGCAGTTGGTGGAGGAGCCAGAGCTAATTGCGTTATCGTATCGTGATCGCGTCGATCCTGTTTGTGGTCGCCGTGGCGGTCGTTGTCCTTGGCGGCGGAAAAATCGCGCCCCGCGGTTACATGGAGGAAACGGAGGCGCAAGCGCAGACAACGCTGCGGCTCGCCGTTGCCGCCCTTGAAGGACACCTGAAACGTTACGAGGCATTGCCTGCTCTCATCGCGGACCAGGCAAACGTCAAGCAACTGGTGCAGCGACCGGGTGATGAGCAGCTGCGTGCCGTGACCAACGTCTATCTGAAGGACATCAACGCGCTGCTGACATCCTCCGACATCTACGTGATGACGATGGACGGCAACACTGTTGCGGCAAGCAATTACGACCAGCCTGTCAGCTTTATCGGCGAGAATTTCAGCTATCGGCCGTACTTCCAAGATGCGGCAAAGGGCGAGCAGTCCCGCTTCTACGCACTGGGCACGACATCTCTGAAGAGAGGCTACTACTTCGGTTCACCGATCGCCGTAGACGGTACGATCCATGGGGTGATCGTCTTCAAGGTTGATATCGACGGCATCGAGCGCTCCTGGAGCGACGGCGATAGCCGTATCTTCGTCGCCGATCCCGAGGGCATTATCTTCATGACCGGCTCGCCGGAGTGGCTTTATACAGCGATCGAGCCGCTGACTGCTGAACGATTGGCGCGCACGGAAGCCTCGCGCCGCTACGCAGATGCCAAGCTGCGCGAACTTCCGGTGAAGCGGGGCACTTATGCCGGACACAACAGCATGACCATCTCGGATCCTGGCGGCGCACGCGAGTATCTGGTCGTCTCGGCGCAGATGGAGGATGCAGGCTGGAGCGTCAACGTGTTGGTGGACACCGGCACGGTGCGTGCGCAGTCGAAGACGTTGATCGTCGCGGCGTTGCTTGTTCTTTGCCTTGCAGCACTGTTCATCGCTATCATCCTGCAGCGCCGCGCGCGCCTGAGGGAGCGGATGCAGATGCAGGCGCATGCCAAGGAGGAGCTGGAGCGACGGGTCGCCGAGCGCACGGCAGATCTTGGGCGCGTCAACAGCAGGATTGAGAAAGAGATCGCTGAGCGTCGGCTGACGGAGCAGCGCCTGCGCCAGACTCAGGCAGACCTGATCCAGGCAGGAAAATTGGCCGGCCTCGGCCAGATGTCAGCGGCGCTTTCCCATGAGTTCAACCAGCCCCTTGCGGCTGCGAAGACCTATGCCGAGAGCGCAGCCATGTTGATCGGTCTCGGGCGCATCGACGAAGCCAGCGATAATGTCCGCCGGATCTCGGCGCTGATCGACCGGATGGCCTCCATCAGCCGCCATCTTCGCAACTTCGCCCGCAAGCCGAAGGAGAAGCTCGGCGCGGTCGCCGTCGAGGAGGTGGTGCGGGATACGCTGGAGATTGTTGCAACCCGTCTTGGTGCCGCGAACGCAACGCTCGATTGCTCGATAGAGGAAGGCATAGCGCCGGTAAGGGCTGGAGCCGTGCGCTTGCAGCAGGTGCTTGTCAATGTCATCACCAATGCCGCCGACGCGGTGGAGGGGCTGGAAGATCGGCGCATCGAACTGACTGTAGCGCAGGACGGAAGCAGAGTTCTCATTGCCGTGCGCGATCACGGTCCAGGCGTTGCGGCAGCCATCCAGGAGAGGATATTCGATCCCTTCTTCACGACGAAGGGCGTCGGCAAGGGGCTGGGACTGGGACTTTCCATCTCCTACAATATCGTCAAGGACTTTGGCGGCAGCCTGACCGTTCGTAACCACCCCGAGGGAGGAGCGGTGTTCGTGCTAGAGCTGGAGGCTGCCTTCGCCAAGCAGTTGAAGGCCGCCGAATGACGGAACAACGTGTACTTCTGGTGGATGACGAGGAGGAGTTGCGGCGGTCGACGGCGCAGGCCCTGGAGCTCTTTGGCCTCTCCGTTCAGACTGTGGCAGCGGCAGATGAGGTTCTGGAGTTGATCGGGTTCAGCTTCGACGGAGTCGTTGTCACCGACATTCGAATGCCGGGAATGGACGGCATGACGCTGTTGCACAGGGTTCGCGAACTCGACCCGGAGATCCCTGTCATCCTGGTAACAGGGCATGGCGACGTACAGCTTGCGGTGAAGGCCATGCGTGAGGGGGCTTATGATTTCCTGGAGAAGCCCTTCACGCCGCAGCATCTGGCGGGAGTGATACGGCGGGCATTGGATCGGCGTGCTCTCGTGCTTGAAAACCGCAGGCTAAAGGCGGTCGCCGGCAAGCGAGACGACATGGAGGCTCGACTGCCGGGGAGAACGCAGGTCATGGTGGACCTGCGGTATCGTATCCGAGCAATCGGCGCGAGCGAAGCCGATACCCTCATCATTGGCGACACCGGCGCCGGCAAGGAAGTGGTCGCCCGGGCACTCCATGATATCAGCCCTCGTGCCAATCGCCCCTTCATTGCGATCAATTGTGCAGCCCTCCCGGAAAACCTGATCGAAAGCGAGCTTTTTGGTCACGAGGCTGGCGCTTTTCCGGGTGCCATGCGTGCCCGATACGGCAAGTTCGAGCATGGCCGAGGGGGCACGATTCTTCTGGACGAAATCGGATCTTTGCCGTTCGACCTACAAGCAAAATTCCTGCGCGTTCTCCAGGAGCGGGTGATCAGCCGCCTTGGCTCCAACGAGATCGTGCCTCTCGATGTCCGGTTCATCGCAACAAGCAAAGTGGATCTCGAGGCGGAAGTTGCCGCTGGACGGTTCCGGGCGGACCTTCTCTACCGCCTCAATGTTGCGACCATTCGCGTTCCTTCTCTCGATCAGCGCCGGGCGGACATCCCACTCTTGTTTCTTCACCTCGTACGTGAGGCTGCAGCTCGTTACGGTCGCGATGAGGCAGATGTTCCTCCAGAGATACTGTCGTCCGTTGGGCAAAGCGACTGGCCAGGCAATGTGCGGGAGCTTCGCAACGCAGCCGACCGATTGGTGCTTGGTCTCGAGTTGTCCCCGGAAGACGCCACCACGCCCGCGCGGGAAGCGAGCGGACGCTTGGCGGAAAAGGTGGCGGCGTTCGAGAAGAACATCATCGCAAGTGCTATTGCAGCCCACGGCGGCGCCCTCAGACCCGTCTATGAAACCCTCGGCATTTCCCGGAAGACGCTTTACGAGAAGATGCAGAAACACGGGCTCGACAAGAAGTTGGTCGGCTTCGAGCAAGCACCGTACGAGCGCGAACGTTGATTGGCGAGACAGATTTGTGTGGATTTCCACCCACGAAAAAGCGCTGCTGTTTCTTTTTCCACCCATCGCACCTGGAATGAGAAGCAAAAGGCTGCTCACGCTGTCATAGAAGATTGCCAGAAGAAAACTGCGACCTTCTAGCTTCAGGCAGGCTGGTGCGGGGAGGAACTTGCGCCAGCTCAAGCATCTTTCATCTGGAGGAGTATGATGAAAACGTTGAACGCCATCATTGGCGCGACCGCTCTTGCGGCTGCCTCATTCTTTTCTGCGGTTGCCGGCGCGCAGACCTATCCAGACCGCACGATCACCATGGTTGTCCCATTCTCCGCTGGCGGTCCGACCGATACGGTTGCACGTCTGGTTGCTGAAGCCATGTCCAACGACCTGGGACAACAGGTGATCGTCGAGAATGTCGGCGGTGCCGGCGGTACCCTTGGCGCTGCCCGCGTCGCCAATGCAGAAGCAGACGGCTACACCCTTCTGCTTCACCATATCGGCATGGCAACGAGCGCGACGCTTTACCGGCAATTGCCCTACGACACACTCGAGGCCTTCGAGTATGTAGGCCTTGTTACTGAAGTGCCGATGACAATCGTCGCCCGCAAGGATCTTGAGCCGACGGATCTGCAAGGATTGATCGAATATGCCAAGGCGAACAAGGACACCGTGACTGTTGCGAATGCTGGTATCGGTGCCGCATCACACCTTTGCGGCATGCTGTTCATGAGCGCGTTGGAGACCCCGCTGGTTACTGTGCCTTACAAGGGCACTGGTCCTGCCATGACCGATCTTCTCGGCGGACAGGTGGATATCATGTGCGATCAGACGACGAACACCACGAAGCAGATCCAGGGCGGAACGATCAAGGCCTATGCCGTCACGTCTCCGGAACGTCTCGATGTTCTGAAGGACGTGCCAACGGCTGCCGAAGGTGGTCTCTCTGATTTTCAGGTCGGTATCTGGCATGGCGTGTATGCACCAAAGGGAACGCCGAGCGAGGCCGTAGACCGCCTGTCTGCGTCGCTGAAGGTCGCTCTTGCAGATCCAAATGTCGCCGCCCGCTTCGCGGAACTCGGGACCGAGCCATCTCCGCAGTCCGATGCGACGCCCGAGGCGTTGAAGGCAAAGCTTGAAGGCGAGATCGAGCGCTGGAAGCCAGTCATCGAGGCTGCCGGCCAATACGCGGACTAAGCGCAAGAGATCGTGCCAAAAACCAGGTTATCCTCTCCCTTCAAGCAGGGAGAGGATAACCTTCTGGTGCATCCGGTGCGTCCCCCGTTTTCGGAGCGACCATGAAATCCTTGAAGTTTGATACCAGCAATCTCCTGTGCGGCCTGCTGTTTATTGGCCTCGGTGCGTTTTTTGCGCTCCAGTCACTATCGCTGGAGCTGGGTACCGCGTTTCGCATGGGGCCCGGCTATTTTCCGCTGATCCTGGCCTGCGCCCTCATTCTGTTTGGCGGGATCATCGCGGTTCAATCTCTTCGCCTTGCGGGCGAGCCAATCGGGCACCTGGCTTGGCGTGGAATGGTTTTCATCCTGCCCGCACCGATTTTCTTCGGACTGACTGTTCGAGGTCTCGGGTTTGTCCCGGCGCTGTTTGTCACGGCTCTTATTGCCTCTTTCGCCTCAAGCCGGATGAAGCCAATCACCGCAGTGCTTCTGGCGACAGGCCTGACGATCTTCTGTTTCCTCGTTTTCAGCTACGGGCTCAATCTGCCGTTCCGCGCGATCGGTCCTTGGCTGAGTTTTTAGGGGGTAGAAGATGGAACTTTTCGCCAACCTGGAGCTCGGATTTGCCACCGCCACCTCCTTCAACAACCTGTTCTTCTGCCTGATCGGGGTTCTGCTTGGTACGCTCATCGGCGTGCTTCCAGGGATCGGGCCGACGGCGACGATCGCGATGTTGCTCCCCATCACCTTCCAACTGGAGCCGGTGTCCTCGCTCATCATGCTGGCTGGCATCTACTATGGTGCGCAGTACGGCGGGTCGACGACAGCAATCCTCATCAACCTCCCCGGTGAATCGTCTTCGGCCGTAACTGCGATCGACGGATATCAGATGGCGAAGAAGGGAAGAGCCGGTGTCGCCCTTTCTGTCGCTGCCTTGGGATCGTTCTTTGCGGGAACCGTGTCCACGTTTCTGGTCGCGATCTTTGCGCCGCCCCTTACCTCGATCGCTCTTCAATTCGGGTCTGCTGAATATTTCTCACTGATGATTGTCGGCTTGGTCTCCTCCGTGGCGCTGGCACATGGCTCAGTGCTCAAGGCGCTTGCCATGGTGGCGCTGGGGCTGCTGCTTGGGCTTGTCGGGACAGACATCTACACCGGCACCCCGCGCTTCACCCTGGGCATCCGCGAGTATTCGGACGGACTGAACTTCGTGGCCGTCGCCGTCGGCGTGTTCGGCATTGCCGAGATCCTGCGGAACCTCGAAAGCGAGAAGACGCGCTCGCTTCTGATGGCAAAGGTGAGCGGTCTCCTGCCGACGCGGGACGATTTCAAAAGAATGGTGGCACCCGTGCTGCGGGGAACGGTCATCGGATCGGCACTTGGCATCCTGCCTGGCGGCGGCGCAATCCTCGCCGCTTTCGCCTCCTACACAGTCGAAAAACGAGTATCACGAAACCCGGA
Organism: uncultured Neorhizobium sp.; assembly: GCA_964396135.1. GTDB lineage: Bacteria > Pseudomonadota > Alphaproteobacteria > Rhizobiales > Rhizobiaceae > Neorhizobium. The sequence continues at coordinate 26,239 of CAYNED010000003.1, read as the reverse complement.
AGAGTTCGGTCATGGTGCCATCGCCGGCGTGGCGGGACCAGAATCTGCAAACAATGCCGGAGCGCAGACCTCCTTCATCCCATTGCTCACCCTTGGAATCCCGGCAAATCCTGTCATGGCACTGATGATCGGTGCGATGATCATCCAAGGCATCGTTCCTGGACCCAATGTTGCGACGGAGCAGCCGGCGCTGTTCTGGGGCATCATTGCCTCGATGTGGATCGGCAACCTGATGCTGGTGGTCTTGAACCTGCCGCTGATCGGCCTTTGGGTGAAACTGCTGACGATCCCGTATTACGTGCTGTTTCCGATCATCATGGCCTTCTGCTCGATCGGCGTCTACAGCGTCAACTCGAATGTCTATGACCTTTATGCCGTCGCCTTCTTCGGGCTCGTCGGCTACGCGCTCACGAAGCTCCGGTGCGAGCCGGCCCCCTTGTTGCTGGGCTTCGTGCTAGGACCCTTGCTGGAAGAAAACCTGCGCCGCGCCATGATCCTTGCCAGAGGCGATCCGACGACGTTCGTCACGCGTCCGATCAGTGCCACGCTTCTTGTCATCGCCCTGGTCGTGCTGGTGGTTGTTTTCCTGCCGAGCGTGCGTGCCAAGCGCGAAGAAGTTTTCCAGGAAGAAGACTGACATAAACCTGCAGGTGCTTCAGATGGTTTGGAGCACCTGCAATTCGGAAACGGGGGGATGGCCTGCGATCCGCTTCAGCAGGAGACGTCCCATCAGCGCGCCCGCTTCGGACAGGTCTTCGTAGATCGTTTCGGTGCGCGGCCTGATCTGGTCGAACAACCCCGACGTTTGCTTGCCTACCAGCCGCAGGTCTTGGCAGAGATCCAGACCATGATCATGCGCCGCCGCCATGACGGCAAGCGCGGATACCTCGCCGCCGCAGATGAAGCCATCGGGCCGGTCGGCCTGCGAAAGCCGCTGGTGGACGGCTTCCCGGATCTCGTCCGACTTGCTGTCCAGTGTCACTTCTTTTGGAATGTCGAAGGCTATGCCTTCTTCGCGCACGGCAGTCATGAAGCCATGGCGCATGTGGTGCGCGAAGGTGAAGCGCTCGGGCGGCAGGATGATGCACAGCTTCTTGCAGCCTCCAGCGATCAGCTTTCGGGCCGCCTGATACGCAAAGCCATAGTTGTCGAAGTCCACGTATGGGTGCTGCGTTGCCAGCTCCGTTCGGCCATGGCAAATGAACGGGAAGTCACGTTCCAGCAGCAGCTTGACCCTTTCGTCTGAGGGCTCGGTGCGGGTGAAGATGATGCCGTCGGCCATGCGATTGCGCATAATGTGACGCACCGGCTCCAACGACGGCGTGTCGGAGAAATGCGGCGTAATCACCAGATGGTAGGTTGTCCCGCGTAGTGCTTCGGTGAGGCCGTTGATCATCGAGGTAGCGTATCCGAGGATCTCCTCGTGCGGGTCCAGTACAAGGCTGATGACATTTGTCCGTCCCGTTCGGAGCCGCTGTGCGGCCCGGTCGGGGAAATAGCCAATCTCTTCCGCCACGCGGCGCACTCTCTGGCGTGTCTCCAGCGCGATTTGCGGCGCATCGGCAAGTGCTCTGGAGACAGTCGTCACCGCCAGTCCGGTTAGCTCCGCAACCGTCCGAAGCGTCGGCTTCGTATCGTCCCTGAGGTACGTACCTCTTGGTGCCGGTGCGTCAGGTCCTCTTGCTTCTCCGCCCCGATGGCTCATCGGACTCCTTTCCCTCCCAAGCTCACAGCGGAGCTTCATCACCGCAATATATCGTTATAATATGCTCGGGCAATCTCTTGTTTCTTGCAGGTGATACTACGTGCCTCACCATTTCAACAGCATAGAGCGAATTCCGAGGCTGACTCCATTCAAGAGGCAGGGTTGACACACTCAGCGTTTATATCGTTATAAATGATCTATCCGGAGAGGAGCCCGGATCTAGAGGGAGATTCTCATGAACGTTAGAACACTCACAAAACTGACCGCCGGCGTCGCGCTCGTTGCAATGACGGCAGGAGCTGCCAAGGCACAGGAGAGCGTGGAAGTTCTTCACTGGTGGACATCTGGTGGCGAAGCCGCAGCGCTGAACGTGCTCAAGGAAAACCTGCAGAAAGAGGGCATCTCCTGGCAGGACATGCCGGTCGCTGGTGGTTCCGGCGTACAGGCGATGACAGCACTTCGTGCTCGTGTCACGTCAGGCGATCCGCCGACGGCCGTGCAAATGCTCGGTTTCGATATCAAGGACTGGGCAGAGATGGGGGTCGTGGGCAACCTGAACGATCTCGCTGCCGAACAGGGCTGGGACAAGGTCATTCCGGCTGCGCTACAGGAATTCTCCAAGTACGAGGGTGATTGGATCGCGGCGCCGGTCAACGTTCATTCGACCAACTGGCTGTGGCTGAACAAGGCTGCCTTTGACAAGGCTGGTGGCGCGGAACCCAAGAACATGGACGAGCTGTTTGCGCTACTGGACAAGTTCAAGGAGCAGGGCATCACGCCACTCGCCCATGGGGGACAGCCCTGGCAGGATGGCACTCTTTGGGAGTCAGTCGTCCTTTCGGTTGGCGGCATGGATTTCTATAAGAAGGCCGTGATCGAAGCTGATCCGGAATCGCTCTCCAGCGATACCATGCGTCAGGTTTTCGACGACATGACGAAGCTGCGCGGTTATTTCGACCCGAACTTCTCCGGTCGCGACTGGAACTTGTCGACGGCGCTCGTTATCGAAGGTCAGGCCGGTGCTCAGCAGATGGGTGACTGGTCGAAGGGCGAGTGGCTTCGCGCCGACAAGAAGCCCGGTACCGACTTCGTGTGCATGCGCTTCCCCGGTACACAGGGCTCCGTGCTGTTCAATTCCGACCAGTTCGTCATGTTCGACGTCGGTGACGAAAAGCGCGACGCCCAGCTGAAAATGGCCGCCGCCGTAGAAGATCCGGCCTTCCAGATTGCCTTCAACACCGTCAAGGGCTCAGTTCCTGCGCGGACGGACGTTCCAGACACCGACTTTGACGACTGCGGCAAAAAGGGCATGAAGGACTTGGCGGAAGCGGCTGAAAGCGGCAATCTCGCAGGTTCGCTCGCTCACGGTCATGCCCAGCCTTCCTCGGTCAAGGAAGCTGTTTTCGACGTCGTCACCCAGCACTTGAACGGGCAGATCTCGACGGATCAGGCGCTGGAGCGTCTGCCGCAGGCGGTTGCTGCCGCTCAATAGGCTCATCATCGTTGATGAAAATGGCCGGAACCCTCCGGCCATTTTCAACGCACAATCCATGCAAGATCCGCGCGTCCCGCCGGAGGTAATACATGACGACGATCGAACCCGTTCCCTTTGTGACGCCGGAGCGGCCTCGCCGGTCTTTCACGGATCGTGTTGGTGCTCTGCTGCCAAAACTCGTGCTGGCCCCCTCCTTCGCCATCACCCTCGTTTTCGTCTACGGCTTCATCCTCTGGACTGTGTACCTGTCCTTCACACGATCGCGGATTTTGCCGATCTATGATCTGGTAGGGCTCGACGCTTATTATCGCCTGTGGTCACAGCCAAACTGGTACATGGCGATCAAGAACCTCGCCATCTTCGGGTTTCTCTATATCAGCATCTGCACGGTTCTCGGGCTCTTCATTGCCATCCTGATGGACCAGCGTATTCGCGCTGAGGGGCTTTTGCGACCGATCTTTCTGTATCCGATGGCGCTCTCTTTCGTAGTGACGGGCACCGCATGGAAGTGGTTCCTGAACCCGGGCCTGGGCCTGGAGAAAACCATGCACAATCTCGGATGGGAAAGCTTCAAGTTCGACTGGCTGATCAACACGGATATGGCGATCTATACGATCGTGATTGCCGGCGTCTGGCAGGCTTCCGGTTTCGTGATGGCCATGTTCCTCGCCGGGCTTCGCGGTATCGACGGTGAGATCATCAAGGCAGCACAGATCGATGGCGCGCCGACCTTCTCGATCTATAGGCGCATCATCATTCCGATGCTTCGCCCCGTCTTCCTGTCTGCCTTCATCGTGCTGGCACACATGGCCATCAAGTCCTACGACCTCGTGATCTCCCTGACAGGTGGCGGGCCCGGCAACGCGACCGAACTGCCGTCCACCTTCATGTATTCCTACACCTTCACGCGCAGCCAGATGGCGGTCGGTTCCGCAAGTGCCGTGATGATGCTGATGGGAATCACTGCCATCATCGTTCCCTATCTCTACTCCGAGCTTCGGGAGAAGCGGTCATGAGTGTCGCTGCCGAGACTGTCAGCGCCGGTTCGGTCAGGACTGCGCGGATCGTGATCTATTCGCTGCTTATTGTTCTTGCGGCAGTCTACCTATTGCCGCTCTATGTCATGCTGACGACCTCGTTCAAGTCGCTTGCTGAAATCCGTGGCGGTGACATGTTGGCCCTGCCGCGCGACCCGTCATTAGACTCGTGGTTCAAGGCCTGGGGTCAAGCCTGCATCGGGGTGACCTGCGAGGGGATCAAGGGCTACTTCTGGAACTCCATCAAAATGGTCGTTCCCGCCGTCCTGATCTCGACAATTCTTGGTGCTCTGAACGGCTACGTGCTGACAAAGTGGCGCTTCCCGGGCCACAAGCTTGTCTTCGGCTTGATGCTGTTTGCCTGCTTCATTCCGTTCCAAGCGGTGCTCATTCCAATGGCACGGGTGCTCGGCATCTTCGGCATCGCCAACACGACCTCCGGCCTCGTCTTCGTGCATGTCGTCTACGGCCTGGGCTTCACGACCCTTTTCTTCCGCAACTACTACGAGGCATTCCCGGACGAGCTCATCAAGGCGGCGATGATGGACGGTGCCGGTTTCTTCAAGATCTTCTGGCGAATTCTCCTGCCAAGCTCCGGGCCGATCATCGTGGTCACCGTGATCTACCAGTTTACCAATATCTGGAACGACTTCCTGTTTGGGGTCTCCTTCTCGTCAGGCTCTGAATCGCCGATGACGGTTGCCCTCAACAACCTCGTTTCGTCCTCCACGGGCGTGAAGGAATACAATGTGGACATGGCTGCCGCCGTGTTTGCCGCGCTGCCGACTTTGTTCGTCTACATCGTCGCAGGACGCTATTTCGTGCGCGGCCTGATGGCTGGCGCAGTCAAGGGATAATCGAATGAGCTTTCTCGAGATCAAGAACCTCAGCAAGAAGATTGGCAATAACGAGGTTCTGAAGGACATCAGCATCGAGCTCGAAAAGGGCGGCTTCCTGGTGCTTGTCGGTCCGTCTGGCTGCGGAAAGTCCACGCTTCTGAACGCGGTCGCGGGCCTGATGCCACTGACAACGGGGGAGATCGTTCTGGACGGTCAGGTGATCAACGATCTACACCCGTCCAAGCGCGACATTGCCATGGTTTTCCAGAGCTACGCGCTCTATCCGAACATGACGGTGGAAGAGAATATCGGATTTGCGCTGGAGATGCGCGGGGTGGAGAAGGCTGAGCGTTCCGAGCTGATCCGGAACGTGGCCAAGATCCTGCAGATCGAACACCTGCTGAACCGTCGGCCAAGCCAGCTTTCTGGTGGGCAGCGCCAGCGCGTGGCGATGGGCCGAGCTTTGGTTCGCCAGCCCCGCCTCTTCCTTTTCGACGAACCGCTCTCCAACCTTGACGCTAAGCTGCGGGTGGAGATGCGAGCAGAAATCAAGTCCCTCCACCACAACACGGATGCCACCATCCTCTACGTGACGCATGATCAGATCGAAGCTATGACGCTTGCGACGAAGATCGTCGTTCTCAAGGACGGGGCGATACAGCAGGTCGGCACGCCGGCCGAGATTTACAACCGGCCCGCTAACCTCTTCGTGGCCGACTTCATGGGCTCTCCTGCCATGAATATGCTGCAGGGCAAGGTGGTCGAAAAGGACGGCGTAGGCCAGATTGCGATCTTTGAGGGGAGGGTTCATGTTCCGGTTCCGTCTTCTGTAACAGGCGGACTTGGTGAAGGCGCTGACGTCATCCTCGGCCTGCGACCCGAGGGGATCACTGATGAGGGGCTGGTCGACCCGAACGCTGGAGCCATTGCCAGGGTCGAGGCAGATGTCGTCCTTGTGGAGCCGACAGGTTCTGACACCTTCGTTACTGCACATCTTCAAGGGACGTCCTTTACAGGCCGTGTGCGCGCCGATGTGGACATCGCGGCGCGCCAGCGCTTCACATTCGTCTTCAACCTCGACAAGGCGGTAGTCTTTGATCCTGCCTCGGGTGCGCGCCTGACTTGATCCAAGGCTTCCAGAGGAACAAACGAACCTGACGCCTGTTGGACCATGACTAGTGGCATGGTTGGAAGGACGTGGCGCCATGAACGAAGCGAAGTCTCCCACAGGCGGGTACCGAAACGAGGGGCTACGCAATGAGCGTGACCCCGTGATCGACGAACAGCACTCTTCGTCCAAGCAGCCGGCTAGTCCCGCCCCAAGCCAGATGCCTGAAGCCGAACTTGGTGCGAACGAAATGTCTAAAGCGTGGGCGCGAGAATCCTATCGGGCAGATTACGGACGCGCGTCTCAAGACAACCGCAACGATTTCGGCACGAAGCGCGTTGAGGGTGAGGATCAGAAACCGGATTAACAGCTGGGAGCCGCTGGCTCTCGGAACCGGCAGGAGCAAGAGATGACCTCATCGAAAACGCCAAGCGACAAAAAGACAGTTGAAGGTGATGCCAAAGGCCAATTTGCGAACGTCAAGGCGGGAGGAAAAAGTTCCGGCGTCGCGAGCGCGAAGCCCACGGTGATCACCGGATCGGAAGACGCAACAGCACACAAAGTGCCGCCGGGCCAGAATGCTTCGGGCGACTGACGCTGAACAGACGTCGACATATGCGGGTCGACGATAGCAACAACACCGCTATCGGCTATGAAGTCCCGGTTTGATACAGACTGTCCGCTGGCGGACAGTCTGCTCTGTTATTCAGTGGAAATTTCATCCTACCGATTCAAACGGTTGGTACCTTGGGTAAAAGCGGTTAGAAGCAATCCTGTGCTATATTAGCAAAGGGCGGGATTGATGGTGCTTTTTGCCGCTTCGGTCGTTGGCGTGGCGACCGGGGGATCGTTCTAGTGACGGTAGAGCAGCGGTTGCCCCGCCTCTTCCCGACGGCCTCCATCGGTGTTTATCTTGTAGCGCTTTCCGCGGTGGTCGCTATCCCGCTGATCTTTTTCCTCGTCTTCCTGATGATGGAGCTGGAGCGCCGGGATCGAGAGTTTCTTGCCAGCCGTACTGCGGAAGATGCGCAGATGGTGGCCCGATCGGTTGATCGTGCTCTTCAAGACATGACGACCACTTTGCGAGTTCTCGCCACCTCTCCCGAGCTGGAACAAGGGGATCTGCGCGCCTTTCACAATCGAACCCAGAAAAGTCTTCTCTCCAATTCCCTATATGTCCTGGCGGTCGACGCCGAGGGGCAGCAGCTGCTGAATACTCGCGTGCCGTTCGGCACACCTTTGCAGCGCGTATCAAACCTGTCATCGCTTCAGGAGGCGCTCGAGCCCGGGGTGACCCAAGTCTCAGACGTCTTCTTCGGCGCGATTAGTGGTCGCTTTGTCTTCAACGTCACGATGCCATTGTCGGCCGAGATGTCACGGAGCTCCGGCGCCGCGGCACTGATCATGACGCAAAACGCCGCCGATCTTGAGCGGCTGCTTTCCACCGAACGGCTGCCACCGGGGTGGTCGATTGCTCTGGTTGACGGCGCCGGAGCAATTGTCACTGCCACGGGAGAGAGCAACGCCTCACCCATCAGTGCTTTTCCTCCCGACACGCTGAAACTGATGTCTGGCATCAACGGCACGATCGAAGACATCGGGGGCGGACCCGAGCAGATCTACGGTTATGCGCAGGTGGTCGGGTCACTCTGGAAGGCGGTGGTGTGGGGGCCGGTCGATACGGCTCAAGCCGCGATCCGGCGTACATCGAGACAGCTGGTGGTCGGAAGCATCCTATTCCTCGGCATAGGCATGTTGTGCGGCTACTTGATCGCGCGCCAGCTCCGGATCCCCATTCGCCAGATTGCTGATATGGCAGAACGGATCGGGAAGGGGGATATCGTTCCACCTGTGGAAACCCGCATCCGCGAAGTCAGCCAGATTTCCATTGCCCTTTCCAACGCCTCGTTCGATCGCAGTCAGGCAGAGGACAGGATGCACCTGATCCTCCACGAACTGGTGCACCGGACGAAAAACATCCTCACCCTCGTCCAGGCGATGATGCGGCAGCTGGCACGGCAGGAAGGGAATATGGAAGATTTCCAGAAGGCGATCTTCACCCGGTTGCAGGGACTTGGACGGTCGATTGAGGCACTGGCGAGTGAGCAATGGGTCGGGGTGCCGCTGAAGCGCCTGGTCAAGATCCAGCTGGACACGTTTGCCGAGGCCGCCGAGCGGGTGGAACTGGACGGACAGGATTTCCCTTTGAGAGCAGAGGCGGTGCAAAACCTGGGGCTCATTTTGCATGAGCTGGCAACCAATTCTCTGAAGTACGGAGCCCTGTCGGTGCCGGACGGACGAATACGCGTTTCTTGGCGTCAAGGTGATGAATTGAATGCGAGCTCTCCCCTTCGTCTCACATGGACGGAAGTTGGCGGACCTCCCGCAAAAGCGCCAACTAAGACTGGGTTCGGAACGACCATCATCAAGCGTCATGCTGAAGCTTCTTTTGGTGGGCAGGTGGATCTCCAGTACAATGAAGCAGGGTTCTCGTGGACTCTCGTGGCGCCGCGTGACGCTTTCGAACGTGGTCCCGGCGAGGCTCCACAAGAGTTGATCGACTGACCGCAGCTTCTGCAGGAACGAAGCGCAATCGTCATCGTTCTAGCGCCCATGGATGTCACAGTATTCTCCGCTCCGGATGAGCAATCCCTCAAGGCTATCGGCCTTACCTATGTCAGCGACGGGCAACCGGGGATCAGGAGGATACGCGCAGGGCGCGGCTTCTGCTATCGCCTGCCTAGCGGCAAGCTCCTCAGCGATCCGGAGGAAAAACGCCGAATAGCGGCTTTAGGGCTGCCACCGGCCTATGAGAATGTCTGGATCTGCATGGACCCGAACGGGCATCTTCAGGCAACAGGTTACGACGCGCGTGGACGCAAGCAGTATCGCTATCATGCAGCATGGCAAAGCCACCGCAGCGAGCTTAAATACGATCAGCTCATTCGGTTCGGCGAAACCTTGCCGCGCATCCGGCGGCGAATTGAGCGCGATCTGGCTTTGGGACTGGATCATCCGGAAGCGGTGGTCGCAGCGGTTGTTGCACTCATGGATGCCGTACATCTTCGAGTGGGAAATCGGGCCTACGCGAAGGAAAACCGTACATATGGCGCTACAACGCTGTTGAAACGTCACATGAAGCTGTCTGACGACGCAGTCACGCTGCGCTTTACCGCCAAAGGCGGCAAGAAGGTCAGCCACACAATCAAGCATCCGCGCCTTCAGAGGATATTCGAGGAAATCGCCGATCTGCCGGGCCGTCAGCTGTTTTCCTGGCCTGACGAGGATGGCGTGCCCCATCCCGTCGATTCCGGTCGCCTCAACGCCTACCTTGCGGAGGTCGCAGGTTTTCCCGTTTCTGCCAAAACCTTTCGGACATGGGGTGGAACGCTGGCAGGCTTTACCGCTGTCTGTCAGGCCTTGAAGGAAGGGGACACGCCGAAGGTCAAGCTCATCTGCCAAGCAGCCTCGGAGAGGCTCCATAATACGCCCGCCGTTTGCCGAACAAGTTACATCCATCCCGCGGTCCTGGCGCTGGTGGAGGATCAGACGCCGCTTGAACGGCTTTTTGCGCTACCCTCAGAAAAGAGAGGGCCTCGGGGACTGAGAATGGATGAACAACGCCTGCTGGCGTTTCTCAGGCAAGCCGGAGAGGACATGGCGGCAGTTGCCTTGGCCGAAGCCGAGGCAACTGCACCGGGTAAAGCCTGATCAGGCGGCGCGGCGATCATGCCGCCCTTCCTTCACTTCCTCGATGATCTTTGCCACAAACGCCTTCAGATCCTTTGGTGAGCGTGAGGTGATGATGCCGCTATCGACAACGACCTCTTCATCAAGCCACTGGGCGCCGGCGTTACGAACGTCGGTTTTGATGGAGGGGTAGGATGTTGCACGGCGTCCGCGAAGCGCGTCGGCCTCAATCAGCAACCAAGGTGCGTGGCAGATGGCAGCGATAGGCTTGCCGCTCTTTACAAATTCCCGAACGACGCGCATCGCATCCTCATTGGTGCGTAAAACGTCAGGGTTGATCTGACCACCAGGCAGGACAACTGCGTCAAAGTCTTCTGCTTTCACCTCGGACGCAAGAAGATCGACGGCGACGCTATCTCCCCAGTCAGTTTCATCCCAGCTCTTGATCTCGCCGCTCTTGATGGAAGCGACCCTCACCTCGGCACCGGCGTTTCGTAGTTCCTCCATGGGAACACGTAGCTCCGATCTTTCGTAACCATCAGTCGCGAGAATGAGAATGGATGCAGACTTGATGTCAGCCATTGTTGTACTCCTAAGATTTAAGCTCAGCTTGAAAAGCGGACTAAAGCCGCCCGGTCGATAGATCCCGCCCATTGATCGATGCGGGTACGCTGATTTCTTCCTGCATCCGCTTGGGAAGAGGAAGTTCAACAGCTTCCGGTACCAACACCTGAACATCGCTGTGATGCTCGTGACGGCTGCTCAGCGCTCCTCGCCTGAACTTGCCGAAGACACGTTCTAGAAAGCCAAGCATCGATCTCATCCCTCCTGGTCGAAAAGGCCTCCGCCCGAGGTGAGAACCGTTTGAGATGGTATTCGTTCCACATCCGCTTCGCCCTGGATCCCAAAGTTCACATTCCTGGTGGAACAAATAGACGGAGAGCGCGTTGCCGCCAGTTATGCGTGGGAAGGTCGAGGGGCTTTTGCCGCGAAAGGGGGATGTGTGAGCGGGCGAACAACTCCGTTGGATCAGTTTATCCAGTCGGACATCAAGCAAGCGTGTCATTTATTCAAGATTGCAGGGCTGCGGACGGCTGTGCCGATCTGTCTAGGCGGAATGGCTCTTTCGTCCTGTTCCGGTATCCAGTCTGCCCTGGACCCGGCTGGTCCCGAGGCCGCGGACGTTGCGACTCTTTTCTACGTCATGCTGGCAGGTGGCGCTCTCATATGGCTGGGTGTGTTGGGGACCCTGATCTATGCGACTCGACGGGCGCGGGAGCCGCAGTCCGAGCGAATGGCGCGGCGCGTCATCCTCTTCTGCGGCGCCGTAGGACCCGCGATCATTCTGACAGGTCTCCTCTCGTATGCAGTCTGGCTGATGCCAAACCTGCGTCCGAGTACAGTACCCGGAGCCGATGGGGTGCGTCATATCGAGATCACTGCCGAACAGTTCTGGTGGCGCGTCCGATACCTGGATGTTTCCGGCCATGCGATGTTCGAGACGGCCAACGAGATCATCATGCCGGTGGGGGAACGGGTGCTGTTCGACCTGAAGTCCCCAGACGTAATTCATTCCTTCTGGATACCTTCCTTGGGCGGTAAGATGGATGCGATCCCCGGCCGTACGAACCGCCTGGCGCTGGAGGCCTCCCGGCCCGGGCTTTACCGAGGCGCCTGTGCAGAGTTTTGCGGTGCCTCCCACGCGCTCATGGCCTTGATTGTCAAAGCAGTTGAACCTGCTGCATTCGAGACGTGGCTTGATCAAAGAAGATCTGCCGAGGATCCCTCCATTCAGGCGAGGAGCTCTGCCGACGAAAAAGGGCTTGCGCTCTTCCTTCGCCACGGCTGCGGCGCATGTCACGCAATTGCAGGGACGCAGGCCATTGGAAAGATTGGTCCCAGTCTCACATCGGTCGGCAGCCGGGAAAGGATTGCCGCCGGGACCCTCCCAACATCTCCGGAAAGCATCGCCCGTTTCATTCGCAATCCCGAAGAGGTCAAGCCCGGGGTGCAGATGCCAGCCTTCCACATGCTTCCTGAGGGAGATGTCGAGGAGATTGCAGCCTATCTAGGGGGACTTGAATGACGAAGGCATTGGGCAACTTCTCCCCCGAAGAGCGCGCCGAGCAGGAAGAACGGCTGCGTAGCGTTTGGAAGACTCCGAGCGGGTGGCGCTACTGGACGTCGGTCAACAACAGCGAGATCGGCCTCTGGTACGGCGTGACAGCCTTCGTCTTCATGCTTTTTGCCGGTGCTCTTGCCCTGTTGATGCGCCTGCAGCTCGCCGTTCCAGACAACGACCTGTTTTCCGCAGACTTCTTCAACCAGGCCTTCACACTGCACGGCACAGTGATGATGTTTCTATTCGCCGTGCCGATCTTCGAAGCGATCGCGATCTATCTGCTGCCATCTCTTCTCGGGGCGAGAGAGCTGCCCTTTCCCCGTCTCTCCGCCTTCGGCTTCTGGAGCTTCCTGATCGGGGGCGTGTTCGTCTGCGGCTCCATCTTCTTCAATTCCGCGCCCAATGCCGGCTGGTTCATGTATCCACCGCTAGCAACCAAGGAGGAATATTCCGGAATCGGTGCTGATATCTGGCTGCTGGGGCTTTCCTTTATCGAGGTCGCGTCGATCGCGGCGGCGGTCGAGATCATTGTCGGCATCATGAAATGTCGTGCCCCGGGCATGCGGATCAACCTGATGCCGATGTTTGCCTGGTACCTGCTGATTGTCGCAGGCATGATCCTGTTTGCATTCCCGCCGCTGATTGCAGGCGATTTGCTTTTCGAAATGGAGCGGATGTTCGACTGGCCGTTCTTCGATGCGGAGCGGGGAGGCGACCCCCTGCTGTGGCAGCACCTCTTCTGGATCTTCGGGCACCCAGAGGTCTACATCATCTTTCTGCCGGCCATCGCGCTGATGGCCATGATCGTCCCGACATTCGCCCAGCGGCCGATCGTCGGCTATGCCTGGATCGTGCTAGCAGCGGTGGGAACTGGCTTCCTCAGCTTCGGCCTGTGGGTCCACCATATGTTCACGACCGGATTGCCGCAGATATCGCTGGCCTTCTTCTCTGCAGCATCGGAAGCCGTTGTCATACCCACCGGCGTCCAGATCTTCGTCTTCATCGCCACCATGCTGGCCGGGCGCGTGATCTTTTCTGTTCCGATGCTCTTTGGCGCAGGCGGCTTGGTGATCTTCGTGATCGGCGGGCTGACCGGCGTGATGGTGGCGCTGGCGCCGTTCGATTGGCAGGCACACGATACCTATTTCATCGTGGCGCACCTGCATTACGTGCTGATCGGCGGGATGCTTTTCCCCGTCGCCGCGGGCATCTACTACTACTACCCGTTCGTATCGGGGCGGAAATTGAGCGACGCCTGGGGGAAGATCGCTTTTTGGTTGATGTTCACTGGCTTCAACATCGCCTTTTTCCCCATGCACTTCTCAGGACTTCGTGGGATGCCGCGACGGGTGTTTACCTACCCCGGAGACCTGGGATGGGATTGGTTCAACCTGGTGTCCACGATCGGCGCCTTCATCTTTGCAGCAGGCGTACTCACCATCGTCGCGGACATCCTCCGGCCGAAGGTCAAGCTGAATACGCTCAATCCATGGAACGCCGGAACGCTGGAATGGACCAACAATCCCGACGAAAGCTGGGGTATGCGGTCGGTTCCGGTGATCACCAGCAGATATCCGTTGTGGGACCAACCAAATCTTCAGAAGGATATTGAGGAAGGCCGGTATTATCTGCCTGATGCGAAGTCAGGACGGCGGGAAACGCTTGTGACGTCGGTACTGGATGCCGATCCCATTCAGTGTCTGCGTGTCGGAGGCACCTCTTATGTCACCATCATCGCCGCGGCCGCGCTTGGCGGTGTCTTCATTGCTCTGACCTTCCACCTGTGGCTCACAACGATAATCTGCGGGATCCTCACACTAGCAGCCATCGTTTATTGGCTGTGGACGGGGACGGCAGAGATCCCAGAGGCGCCAGACATGGATGTCGGCCTCGGGGAGCGGCTGCCGATTTATGTGTCGGGACCGCCATCCGTCGGTTGGTGGGCGATGTTCATCACGATGGTTGGTGACGGCACTGCCTTTGCAAGCCTCGTCTTCGGATATTTCTTTTACTGGACCATCCACCTCGACTTCACGAACGGTATTCAAGGGCCGGGCGTGCTTTGGCCGATGGTTGCCGTAGCTTTGTTCTTGCTCTCCTGGCTCCTGATGCTGGCTGCGCGCCACCTGAACCGCAGCGACAGGACGAGCTATGCCCGCGTTGCGCTTGTGTGCGGGGTATTGGTCACCGCTCTGGGTTCAGTTGCCGGCTTAGCGGGCCCTTACGTCCATGACATGGATCCGACATCGCACGTTTATCCGGCGACTGTCTGGATACTCGCCATCTGGGCCGTTGTTCACGCTGCGGTGGGGTGCATCATGCAGCTTTACTGCTTGGCTCGCAGCTTTGCCGGCAGGATGACAGCCTGCTATGATCAGGACATCACCAATGTAACGCTCTACTGGCACTTTCTGACAGTCACTGCCGTCGTTACCTTTGCGGTGATCGGCCTCTTCCCGAGCGTGAGGTAGAGATGAAAAGCCTGCTGCCAAAGGAAGTGGAGACGCTTTGGACGCTGTTTACAGCGCCTGTTGTCTGGGCTCTGCATTTCCTTGTTTGCTACGTGGCTGTCGCCATCTACTGCGAAAAGATGCTGGTCTGGCAACTCGACTTTGGCACTGTTAGACTAGCTCTTGGCCTTTTCACCATGATGGCGTTGGCAATGATCGTCCTGTCGGCTTATCTCGCCTGGCGCCAATGGGGCTTCGGCGCCAGCGATGCGCCGCATTCGCAGCCGACGGATCGGGACCGCAGACGTTTCCAAGGGTTCGCCACGCTTCTGTTAAGCGGACTGAGCTTCGTCGCAGTGATCTATGTCGCCATTCCGTTGATCTTCATCGCGGGATGCCAGATATGAGATGGGCTGCACTCGCTATTGGTTGTGCGGTTTTGCTTCTTCTATGGGCGGGTATCCTCCCGTTCACCGATCGCACGTCATTTTCCATCCACATGATTGTGCATATGGGCGTCGTTGCCTGTGCCGCGCCGCTTCTTGCGGTGGGGCTGACGGGATCACGTTACGACTTGACCACCCGCTTGCATTGGCTGACGCCGGTCCTCGCTTCGCTGGTGGAGCTTGCTGCTGTTTGGGGCTGGCACCTGCCGGCGGCGAGGGCATTGGCAGAAAGCTCCTGGACCGTCACGGTTCTGGAGCAGGCAACGTTTCTCGTCGCCGGGCTGCTTCTATGGCTTTCCTGCCTGGGCGGCGCACTGGATGGGCGGGAGGGGCGGCGGCTGGCAGGCACGTTTGGCTTATTGTTCACCTCCATGCACATGACGTTGCTGGGAGCATTGCTGGCTCTTTCCCCGCGGCCGCTCTATGGGCAGTTAGATGTATCCTGTTTCGGGATCCCCCTGACTGCCGCCGTTGACCAACAAGCTGGAGGCGTCGTGATGCTACTGGTCGGTGCGGTCGTTTATCTGGCGGGCGGGGTCGCCTTGCTGGCGACGTCTCTGACGTCCCAAGCCACTTCTGGAGGGCAAACTTGACCATTCGCTGGAGACACCTCTTCATTGCAGTTGTCGCCGCTCCCGTTTTGGCGATGCTGGTCGCCTGGTCGGGATTGATCAGCGTGGCCGCCAGTTCCGGACACTGGGCGGTCACCGATTGGTTTCTGCATTGGGTGATGCGCAATTCGGTCCGTACAGCCGCGCTTTCCGTAGAGGCGCCTTCACTTGAAAATCCGGCCCTGCTTCCGCCGGCTGCTGGACACTATGAGATCGCCTGCGCGATGTGCCACGGCTCGCCGGCTCGCGCTCGTTCGCAGGTGGTGCTTCAGATGCTGCCGGAACCGCCAGATTTGCCGCCGGTGGTGCCCACCTGGACCGACGAGCAACTGTTCCAGATCGTGCAGCACGGCGTTCGCTTCACCGGGATGCCTGCTTGGCCGACGCAGCAGCGTCCAGACGAGGTCTGGTCGATGGTCGCATTCTTGCGGGCGCTTCCGGAGATGGATGCCGAGCGATATTATCAGCTGTCGGGCCTTTATCGCCCGCCAATGGAAGGGGAGGTGGATGATCTACCGCTGACCTGTGAAAGCTGTCACGGCGAGCGGAAACTGACTTCGGACAGCCTGATACCAAGCCTAGCGGGGCAATCGGAAGCTTACCTGCTGGAAAGCCTGAAGGCCTATGCCAACAATAACCGAGCGAGCGGCATCATGCGGGTCGCCGTGGGCTCCCTGAATGAGGAATCGTTCGCCGAGCTAGCCAGATACTATTCGACCCAGTCACGGCCACAGCGGCCAGCAGCTGCAGTTGATCATGAGCTTGTGGAGAGGGGGCGGGTGCTTGCGGAACACGGCCGACCAAAGGACAAGATACCGGCCTGCTTATCATGTCACGAGAAGCCCGGCGCCAATCCGGTCTATCCTAGGCTTTCCGGCCAGAGCCGGCCCTATCTCGAGCAACAGCTCCACCTTCTGGTTGAAGGTGTGCGGGGCGGTACCCCCTACAGTCATCTCATGCTGGAAGTTGCCAAAAATCTCGAAAATGAAGACGTTGCGGCTGCAGCTGCTTATTTCTCGCAGCGATAAGTAA
>CAYNED010000003.1:0-9604 GCA_964396135.1 uncultured Neorhizobium sp. | reverse complement strand
CTCGAAAATGAAGACGTTGCGGCTGCAGCTGCTTATTTCTCGCAGCGATAAGTAACGCTCGGCCTTATCAGATGGGAACGACCATCACGTAGCAGACAGCGACCATCATTACCAATCCAGCTGCTTCTACCCAGTCCTTCGACATCAGTGCCTCCATCGATTGAGGACGTGCAACGGCCAGAGGTGACAGGAGGTTCCACATATGGGGCCAAATGATGGCCGCGTGCCTTAAACGTTAAGCTTCCGTCAAATGCGCGTGGTCGCTGCTGCTCGTGCCCGTGCCGCCTCGATGATCGTTCTGAACTCTCTTGCAGCACCAGCTTCGATGGCAAAACCCTGATCAGGCAGGACGCCGGGATCTTCTTCGTGATCCTTGAAGGTCGCGTCATCTCGCAGCCTCTTGAGGAACTTCGTGGTTGCCTCTTCGCCGCCGATCATCGCAGCCAGCATGTCGATCATAAGCTCGCGGTGGGCGCCGAGGCGTCCTTCCAGTTCCTCCGAGGTCAGCGTGCTCATTATGTTCTCCTTTGGTAGATCTCGAGGCAGATAGGCGTCGGCCTGTGACAGGAACATTGGTTCCTTCCCAAAGTTATCCAGCCACTGAACTGGAGAAAACTTGATGGCCAAGCTTGCTAGCCAGGGCAAAGCGGAGGGTGATGTACGGGATCGGCTCATCCTTGCCCTTTATGCGCAGTTGAAGGCGGAGCGGGAAACCAGAGAAGCCCTGGAGTACGTGATCCGCCAGGGTGCGCTTTCACGCGAGGTGCTCGAGGCGATCGCAAGCGATCCTATTCCTGTCGCGTCCCCGGAGGACGTGGTCGCCGTTGAGAAGTTGGTTGCCCTGGATGGCGGGTGGAGAGCCGCTTTCAACCGGAAATAACTGGAGAACATGATGATGATGATAATGCGTAACATTGCTGCAGTGTCGGTCGCTCTTTTGCTTGCTGCCTGCAGTGACCAAGGATCGAATACAAGCGATCCGATAGACAATACCCCTGCAAGTGGACCGACAGCGGCCCCTACCGACAGGGATCCCACCCCGCAAAGCGGCTCCGGCGGGCAGTCCCCGGTGGAGGCTCCTAGCGGCAATGAGAAAAGATAATAAGAAAAGGAGGAAGGAACCATTATCCGGCCGTCTCATTGTTGGGAAGTTCTTCACAGGGGCGACGGATGAATAATCAGGACAACAGATACTCGATCCAATCCGGAAGTTGGGACCAGCTCGGTGCCAACTTTGACGGCGAGGGAACCAACTTTGCCCTCTTTTCTGCGCATGCGGAGCGTGTCGAGCTGTGCCTCTTCGACAGCAGCGGTAAGAACGAGATCGCCCGCCTCGAATTGCCCGAGTACACGCACGAGATCTGGCACGGCTATGTTCCCGGTCTAAAGCCGGGAGCCCTTTACGGTTACAGGGTGTATGGGCCTTTCGATCCCGAAAACGGACATCGCTTCAACCCCAACAAGCTTCTTGTCGACCCTTATGCACGGGAACTGGTTGGAGACGTGGAGTGGAATGAGGCGCATTTTGCCTACGATCTACTGCATGAAGACAAGGACCTGACTTTCGACGAGCGCGACAGCGCGCCCTTCATGCCGAAGTGCCGGGTAATGGATCCGAACGGCTTTGACTGGCATTCAACGCAAAGACCGAACATCGCTTGGCCGCAAACGATCGTCTACGAAACGCATGTGAAGGGCTTCACCCAGCTCAATCCTGCCATCCCGCCCGAACTGCGGGGTACGTTCGAGGGAATGGGTCACAAGGCCAGCGTCGATTATATCAAGAGCCTGGGTATCACTTCGGTGGAATTGATGCCGGTCCATTACTTCCCGGACGACCAGCACCTGCTGGAAAAGGGATTGCACAATTTCTGGGGCTATAACACGCTGGGCTTCTTCTCTCCGACGCCACGCTACTACGGCCCTCGTGGCTATGAAGGCTTCAGGGAGATGGTCCGGAATTTCCACGATGCAGGGATCGAGGTGATCCTGGACGTGGTGTACAACCACACCGCCGAAGGCAACGAGCTTGGTCCAACCTTGTCATTCAAGGGGATCGACAACTTCTCCTATTACCGGACGCTGCCGGATCAGCATCGCTACTACATCAACGATACCGGCACCGGAAACACGGTCAACACATCGCATCCGCGTGTCTTGCAAATGGTGATGGACTCCCTTCGATACTGGGTTCAGCACATGCAGGTTGATGGGTTCCGCTTCGATCTGGGCACCATCCTTGGTCGTGAGCCGGAAGGCTTCGACGACCGCGGCGGGTTTTTCGATGCGATCACCCAGTGCCCAATCCTTTCGCGTACCAAGCTGATCGGAGAACCTTGGGACATTGGTCCAGGTGGGTATCAAGTCGGTGGTTTTCCGCCAGGCTGGGCCGAGTGGAACGACAAGTATCGAGACACGATCCGTGACTACTGGAAGGGCGACAATGTCGCTCCGGATTTCGCCGCGCGGCTTCTCGGTTCCGGCGACATTTATGACCTGCGCGGCCGCCGTCCCTGGGCCAGCGTGAACTTCGTTGCCGCGCATGATGGCTTTACGTTGAACGACCTCGTCTCATACAACGAGAAGCACAATGATGCGAATGGTGAAGACAACAACGACGGTCACAACGACAACCGTAGCTACAACTACGGTGATGAGGGTCCGACCGAAGACGAGGGCATCAACAGCGTTCGGGAGCGGCAGAAGCGAAACTTCCTCGCCACTCTCTTTCTCTCTCACGGTACCCCGATGCTGCTGGCCGGCGATGAGTTCGGTCGCAGCCAGATGGGCAATAACAATGGATATTGCCAGGACAGCGAGATCTCGTGGGTTCAGTGGGAGGACCTTCCGGAAAGCAACGAGGAGTTGCGGAGCTTTGCGAAAGCCATCATTGCCCTGAGGCAGGCTCAGCCAATTTTCCGACGTGAAAGCTGGCGCGACGGAATGGAAGTTCGCTGGTTCAATGCCGGCGGCGGCGAACAACTACCCGAACAGTGGCAGGAAGGCACAACTCTCGGCCTCAATCTCAGACGCGCTGATCTGGAAGCAGAAGAAGATCACTGGGACAATGTCCTTGTTCTCTTCAACCCATTTGAAGGTACCGTGCCTTTCCACATTCCGGTGATGGGTTCGGGCAAGTGGGTGATGGAGCTGACGACCGCTGATCCGGCACAGCAGGGGATCGAGGTGGAGCAGGATGCGGAATTTGAACTCGAAGGACGGACGCTCGTCATTCTGCGACGGGTGAAACGCTGACAGTGCAGACCTGATAAAAAACCGGCCTTCTGGCCGGTTTTTTGTTGTCCCTCAGTAGGCAATCCGCTGGGCTGACGTAGCGATCGCTCCCGGCGACCTTTTCGCCAGGCTGGCGTAGACGGCGGCATATTGCTGGGCACTGCGTTCCCATGAGAAGCGTGCCTTCATCCCCTGGTTCTGCAGCCGCGCCCATTGTTTCGGGTTGCCGTAGGCCTGCATCGCCCGTCTGAGTGCCATCCGAAGCCCATCCGATGTAACAGGGTGGAACTGGAAGCCCGTGGCAACCCGCGCCGACATCGCGGCATCGTTTGCATCGATGATGGTTTCAGACAAGCCCCCGGTGCGCGAAACCACCGGAACACATCCGTAGCGAAGCGCGTAAAGCTGGGTGAGGCCGCATGGCTCGAACCGGGACGGCTGAACCATAGCATCAGCGCCGCCATGGATTAGGTGTGCTGTCGGTTCGTCATAGCCGATATGAACTGCCATCCGGCCCGGGTGGCGTTGGGCAACATCGAGGAGTTGCTGTTCGATTGCGTGATCACCGCGGCCGAACACGATCAGCTTGCCGCCGTTCCAGATAATCTCGTCTGCCGTCTCCGCCAGCATGTCCATGCCCTTCTGCCAAGTCAGTCGGCTGACTGCAGCGAACACGGCGCCGTCGTCGTTGCCGTCAAGACTGAACTTCTCAAGCAGGAGCTTACGGTTGTGCGACCTTTTGCGAAGGTTGGAGTGGTCATAGTTTTCTGGGAGATGTGGATCCGTGGCCGGATCCCAAACGTCCAAATCGATGCCATTGACGATTCCACGGAGCAGTGACACCCGCTCGTTCAGGATGCCATCCATTCCCATGCCGAAGCGGGGGGTCAATATCTCGCGGGCATAGGTGGGGCTGACCGTTGTGATGGCATCAGCAGTCTGAAGTCCGCCCTTCAAATAGCTGATGTCTCCGAAATATTCCAGGCAACCGGTCGAGTACAGGTCCGCCCGTAGGCCAAGGGCCGGGAGCAGGTTCGCAGGATATTGACCTTGGAAGGCAAGGTTGTGGATGGTGATAACGACAGGGATGGAGAGCCCCATCTCGCGCATGTAGACCGAGGTCAGCGCTGACTGCCAGTCGTGGGTGTGAACCAGATCCGGCTGCCATCCCGGCAGCGCCCCGGCTGCGATTTCTGCGGCTGCAAGACTAAGAACTGCGAAACGTTTCCAATTGTCTGGGTGGTCGTTGCCTGCATCGTCCACATAAGGTCCGCCACTACGGTCGTACAGCGTCGGGACATCGAGGACAAAAAGGTTCAGTCCGTCCACGCGCACATGCAGCAGGGTGGCACGTTCGCCCAAGAGATCGTCGAAAACCAGAAGTGGCAAAGCAGATGCCGTTTGCTTCATCACGATAGGGTACCCGGGAAGAAGGGTCGTGGTTTCGACGCCGCACCGTTCCAGCGCCTTGGGAAGAGAACCTGTTACGTCGGCCAGGCCACCGGTCTTCACGAGCGGGTACAGCTCAGAGGTGACAGACAGAACCTTCATGGGCAAAGCGCTCCGCCTCCTTCTTTCCGGACGTACGATGGTTGTTAGTGTTTTGCCACGTGGTGTTGGCTCCAGGGGGAGGTGGGCGTTCATCATATCGGTCTCCTCCAAGGTGGCGTCCTTGAACATCCAACTGATGGCAAAGCTACGGGGTTCCCGATCGAGATATGTGTAGAGTAAGCGCGCACGCGTATAGGCCCAACTGCAGTAGAAGTGCGTCAAGCCGCAGACTTTCGCCCGCGGCAGAGTGAGGCGTGTTGGAAGGTTCAGCCCGCGGCGTCGTCCGATTTTTTCGAACGTCGCGGTGCAGGTTTCTTCGTCGCGGCTGTCTTGTCAGGCTTTCTCGCTGCTGATCGTTTCGCGCCAGCCTCGGTCAATGTGGGAGGAATGTCCGAAGGTGCAGTGTCTGCATGCTTGGCCGCCGAGCGTCGGATTGGTTTCAGCGCGAAGGCTGAATATTCTCGCCTTGCCTGCTCCCAGTGCTCTGCGTCCTTCCCGTGAGGCTGTCCCTCTTCTTCCCAAAGTGCGTAAGCACGCTTCTTGATCCAGTCGTCCTCGTTGTCCGCCATACTCGTCTCCATTCGCCCAAACGCGAACGCGTCACCCCCAGAGAAGTTCCCGTAGCGGAAGAAAAAAGGGCTGAATTCAGACGGGTCCTGGAACCGAATTACGCCGGGAACGTTAGGGGCTCCTATAGGAGGGCCCCATGGATAAATACTGCGATATCGTTCCTCACCCCGCCGGCTGGACGTATGTTCTCAATGGCGTTGAAGCCGAGTGCTCATTCCACACCTATGAGCTAGCGGTCGAGGCTGCAAAGGCGCGTCTGGCGCGAGACATGCGCAAGAGAGTCTTTCGCTTTCAGAGCATGAACGGCGAGATGTTGCCGGTAACAGGGAATGTGCACCTCCAGGGCTCCTACATTAGCTAATAAAAAAGCCCGGCATCGCCGGGCTTTTTCGTACCAGCGCCGCTAAGCGCCCTCTGTTAGGCGGCCTTCTGAGCAGCGGAGTTGACAGCGGATTCAGCAAGCTTGGTGAGCTTCTCGTCCGTGTTGCTTTCTTCAGCAAGGGTCTCGTCGAGGAGCTTGACAGCATCTTTCAGGCCCAGCTGATTTGCCCACGAGCGAAGAGTGCCGTAGCGGCTGATCTCGTAGTGTTCGACGGCCTGGGCAGCGGCAAGAAGACCGGCGTCAAGAGCGGCTGTGCCCTTGAACTCTTCCATGATCTCTTCGCCTTCAGAGATGATGCCTTCAATCGCATCGCAGGTCTTGCCGCGAGCGCGCTTGCCGATCAACTCAAACACCTGCTTCAGGCGCTCGATCTGACCTTCGGTCTCGTCTTTGTGTTCGGTGAACGCAGCCTTGAGCTTCTCGTCCTGGGCCGCACGCGCCATCTTCGGCAGCGCCTTCAGGATCTGGCGCTCGGCGTAGTAGATATCCTTGAGCGTTTCATAGAAAAGGTCGTCGAGGGTCTTGTTAGCCATCATACTCTCCGGGGTTGGTTGTTACGTGGGTTCCGCAGCATCAACGAGATGCTCAGGGAAAAGTTCCGGCAGCCCAACTGATCTAGCGCCGGTGGAATGTCGGGTCGCGGCCGCCTTCGGGCTTGTTGTAAAGCTGCTCAACTGCTTCTTTCTGCGCGACCTTTTCACTTGCAGTAAGGCGACGCTTCTTCAGGATGCTGTACGCTATCGCCGCACCAAGCAGTAACGGACCAAGCGCAACAATGATGAACCATATTTTGTCGGCCATTTATCTCTCCTTTGCTTGCAAACGACTTGCGGTTAGGATGCCGACACCTTAAGGTTGTTGTTGCAGCTCGTAACTCCGTGCACGGCAGAGACGCATTCCTCTGCCCGACGCCGATCGGCTTCACTGGCCACAGTTCCGTCGAGCACCGCCCTTCCACCTTGAACAGTGACCGAGATATTGGTGGGGTCGAGCATGGTATCTTGCGTTAGTGCCTCGTTGGCGGCTGCTCGAACCTGCTCGTCCGGACGGTCGTAATCAGCGGGTCCGGTTCCACGATGCTTTTGCTGATCCTCGTTCTCGGCGAAGATGTTTGCTTCGCCTTGCATATACCCGCTTGGTCGGTTCTCTGCGGGCCCCTCCCAACGTGGCCACTGACTGGTCTCGCCCGGACGGCCGGGCTTGGGTGCTTCCTCTTTCATGGCCTTTTCCTTTGCTTGGACTTGCCTTGTGAGGAAAACAGCTTTTTGGGGAGGAAGGTTCCGCGCTATCGCCACCAGTCGAGTACATCGCCTACCGTCGCGATCCTGATCTGCGTCGAGAAGCGGGAGCCAAGAACGTTGAGGGATGCATCATGGGTCTTGTCTGACGTACTGCAGATTGCATCTTTCAGGAGGATGATGGAGTAGCCAAGGTCGACAGCGCCCAAGACGGCGGCCATGACGCAGACATCGGTTTCACCGCCCGAGAGAACGAGAGTGGAGACCTCCTGCTGCTGGAGCACTCGATGCAGACGGCCATCAAGCCAGGGTGAATAGATGGGCTTATCAAAAACCATCGCCGGGGGGACCAGCGCCCGCAGTTCCGGAAGAATGTCCACGAGATCATCGCCAAGGACTTCTCGCGTCATCATAGGCCACTTGCGATAGTACTCGGTCCATGTCCCCCGCATATCCTCCGCCTGTCTTGGCGGAACGAAGCGGGTGAAGATCGTTTCCGCCGGCCGGGCGGCAGAGAGGACGGCGACAGGCTCCCGGACCCGCTCCATCCACGGCACATTCCAAGGCGTGTCCTCGGCAAAGAGGCGCTGCATGTCGACACACAGGTGACGACAGTGTTGTGGATCCTCCATGGCATACTCCCTTGCTCGCCGTTTGCCGAACAAGTTGGGAAGTGCAAGGTTCCTGCCGGTGGAAGCAGGGCGCCAGCGCCGGATTTGGAGGATCACGGAGTTCTAGGAACGTGGAAGAAATGCAGCGCGGCGAGGGCTGGAAGCGTCAGATAGGGGGTCTGCTAATTGTCGAGCTTGTCAGCTAACGCCTTTTGTAGCTCGACTGCCAGTTCCAGCAGGCGGTCGGGAACAGGCTCTTTCTCGATCTCGTTCAACAGCACCGAAACTTCGCGGGTGACGCGGCGCCCCAGACGCACGGCGGTCTCTGCATCTTGATTGATCGTTTTCACCATTCGGGCCTCTGACGACGTATTGTAGGCCATCGTCTACCTCTTGCTCTGATGTTCCCTTAGCTCTCCATACCGCACTTACCCAAACTTCGGAAATCCCGAAAAAGTCACGGGTAACAAAAAACAACGGGCGCACGTGTGATGCGCCCGCCCGTTTACGAGGCAGATGAGGATCACCGCCGCGGTGGAGGGGGCGTTCCAGCCGGGATGGAGGTGATAGTCGTCGAGACAGGATCGCTCGCCGGGAAAGTGTCCTCTAGCCCTTCCTCCAGTTGGTCATCCAGTTCTTGCTTGTCCTGCTCCTCGCGTGCAGTCGGCTCTGTCTGATGTTTCTGGTCTGCCTGTTGAGGCAGTTGCTTGGTTTCGTCGGCCATTGAGGTCCTCCGTTAGGTTATGCGGGAAGTGTTTTGGAAACGTGGTCCGCCGCCGGTTTGTTCCAGACAAGAAGAGGAACAAAAGCGGCGATCGGGCCGTTCCCGCGAGGTTGATTGGAGGTTGGCACAGTGGCACCGCGCGCGTTCTGGAAAGGGTATCTCAAGCTATCGCTGGTGACCTGTAGGGTCAGCATGACGCCTGCTGTTTCAGAAAGCGGTAAAGTCCGTTTCCACAATCTCAACCGCGAAACGCACGCGCGCGTGCTCAGCCAGTATGTCGATGCCGAGACAGGCGAGACGGTTGAGGACGAAGATCAGGTGAAGGGATACGAGAAGGGCGAGGGTGACTATCTCCTGTTGGAAGACGAAGAGATCGAGGATGTCGGACTGGAAAGTACCCGCACCATCGATATCGACACCTTCGTTCCGCTCGAGTCGATTGCCTGGGTCTGGTATGATCGGCCACATTACCTTGCGCCGGATGATGAGGTCAGCGCTGAAGCCTTTGCCGTCATTCGCGAAGCGATGGCGCAGACCGGCACGGCCGGGATAGCCAGGCTGGTGATGTATCGCCGTGAACGCGCCGTTCTCTTGTCTCCGAAGGACAAGGGCATTGTCGTTTGGACCTTGCGCTACGGCGACGAGGTGCGCGATGCAAAGGACTATTTCGGCGCGGTGGGCAACGAAAAGCCAACCGCCCAGCACCTTACGATGATGAAGAAGCTGATCGACGAACGCACCGAGGAATGGAAGCCGTCAATGGCGGACGATCCGGTTCAGGACCGACTGCTTGACATCATCGCGGAACGCAAGAAGGGCAAGAAGGCGAAGAAGCGCGCGGAGCCAAAGGTCGAGGAGCCGAGCAACGTCATCGACATCATGAGCGCGCTGAAGAAGAGCCTGGCTGCCGAGAAGAAGTCGTCGCGCAAGTGAAGCTATCCTCCTTCTATGACTTTGCCTTCTTTCGCGCTTTGAACCTGATCTCGGCTTCGGCGCTGCGAAAACCATCCCATGGATCGATATCCAACTGCTCCAGCCTGGACGGTGCATTTCCGACGTTGAAGTAGGCTGCTCCGATCACGTTGTTGAGTTCCTCCCAGGCGATCGGCATGGACACGGGAGCGCCTGGTCGCGCCCGGGTGGAATAGGGAGCAACTGCCGTCGCACCGCGACCGTTGCGCAGGTAGTCGATCAAGATCTTTCCTGTACGCTTCGATTTCGTAATCGTCGAGACATAGCGGTCGGGGCTGTCGCTCGCCATGCTGTCGGCCAGCGCCTTCATCGCCGCTTTGAC
>CAYNED010000002.1:0-36782 GCA_964396135.1 uncultured Neorhizobium sp. | reverse complement strand
GGGACCGACCAGATTTCGCGAATTAGATCGCGGTCGTTGAGAACCTGTGCGGTGCCTGAGACCGAGACGTATTTCTGCCCCTTGGTATCCGCGAATGCGAGGCAAACATTGGGCCACCGCGCGATCTCTTCGTCCTTATGGCTTGCGACATCTGTGAGAAAGAAGACGGCGTTCTCGTCCTTCTTGGTGTAGGCGGACATCGGACGCGAACGGATGTCACGACCGTCCTGCGTGGCCAGCATGCAGAAACCAATACGTTCGATTAATTCCCAGGCCTTCGCAGCATCATCGTGGTTGGACATTTTGATCTCCTTTGTTGAGACCAGAAAAACCCCTGCGCGAGCTGTCGGTTCCGTGGTGTCGATGCAGGCGCAACATGAACCTCTCGTTCAGCAATTCCTGATAATGCTGGGGCAGGAGAGTGGGGTATGGACGAGTTTTTCAAGAGCCGGGCCGGAAGGCAGTTCCTTTTGTCGGGCGCCATCGCTGCTGCTGTTTGGATCGCCGCAGTCAACTTCAGAGAGCAGATCTTCTACGTGTTCGGCGCCATCAGCGGCAGCCGTCAGGATCTGGTGATCATCACGGCTGCCGTAGGCGGCCTTGTCAGCTTTGTCTATTCCATTCTGCGGATCGCGGACCTGCGCTACGAGATGGTGAGGCGGGTAGAAGCAGAGAAACAAGCCGATTACATCGCCACCCACGACCATCTCACCAAACTGCCGAACCGCTACGCGTTCGATCGTTTCCGCCTGCAGCCGCTGATGGATGACGATGCCGAGCAGGCGCCTATCTTGTCTGCCACGGTATATTCCATCGACCTGGACGGCTTCAAGAAAGTGAATGATCTGCTAGGCCATCAAGGCGGAGATGCTCTGCTGAAAGAAGTTGCGCGCAGGATCTGTGCCCTGGCTGAGATGGGCAGCGTCTTCCGCTTCGGCGGTGACGAGTTCATCGCCGTGATGCGCAACATGACGCCTGAAAAGGAAGAGCGCTTCGCACAGTTGTTGGTGCAGTCCGTTACCCGGCCGGTTCATCTGGGAGATATGACTGCGGGCGTAGGGGCAAGCGTTGGCTATGCACGGTTCCCCGAGCATGGCGCAGATCTGGAAGAAGTCTCGCATCTCTCTGACATTGCCCTTTATGAGGCGAAAGCCCGCGGCCCCAATAACCACATCCTGTTCGATCGCGACATGCAACAGAAGGTCAACAAGCGGGCGAAGCTCGAACGGGAGCTCCGGGAGGCAATCGAGACGGATCTGATCAAGCCGTTCTATCAACCGCTCATCAACCTTCGAACCGGCGATGTCTGCGGCTTTGAGGCCTTGGCCCGGTGGAGGCAGGCGGATGGCACTGATGTCCCGCCAAGCTTCTTCATTCCCGTCGCAGAAGAGACAGGTCTGATCACCCTGCTTTTCCAGCGGGTCCTGCAACAGGCTTGCCAGGATGCCAAACACTGGCGCGACGATATCACTCTCTCCTTCAACGTTTCACCCGTGCAGATGGAGGATCGGCTGCTCTCGGCTCGCATCTTCGACATCCTCGGGAGGACCGGCTTGCCGCCAAATCGACTGGAGATCGAAATTACGGAGAACGCCCTCGTGGAGGATCCGGATCTGGCGGCGAAAATCATGGAAGAGCTTCACGAAGCAGGAATTCAGGTGGCCCTCGACGATTTTGGAACGGGCTATTCAAGCTTGTCGCAACTCGCCCGCTTCGAGTTCGACAAGATCAAGATCGACAAGAGCTTTGTCGGTAGGTCCGCCAGCGACGACCGGCAGGCCAAGATCATCCAAGCCATGCTGGGGCTAAGTCGCAACCTGAACGCCAAGACGACTGTGGAAGGGCTGGAGGATCACCAGCAGGTCGCCTACTTCCTCTCGCAAGGCTGCGATATCGGCCAAGGCTACATCTTCGGGCGCCCCATGCCGGCTCAAGAAGCGCTGGCCTACCTCACGGAACGCGACAAGGTCTTGGCGACAGCCTGATATGTCTTGAATCCCGTTGCGGCAGATTTCTCGACGACCTAAAACGTCGGGAGGCCGCGTCTACCTCTGCTGCTCCCAGCTTACCGCAACGGATAGTACATCAAGATGACTGAAACTCCCTATTTCTCCCGCCTCGGCGGCCTGCCGGCGCAAAGTGAGCTGTTGTCCAGCAAATCGGTCTTCACCACCGCCTACGCCGTCATTCCCCGTACAGTGATGACCGACATCGTGACGAGCGTGTTGCCGCGTTGGGAGAAGACACGCGCCTGGATCATTTCACGGCCCCTGAGCGGCTTCTCCGAAACCTTCGCTCAATACGTCATGGAGGTCGAGGCTGGCGGCGGCAGCGGGTTTCCGGAGCCTGATCGTCGGGCTCAAGCTGCACTCTTCGTGACGGAGGGTGAGATGACCGTGGAGCTGGAGGGCCATCCACATGTCTTGCGGACAGGATCCTTCGCCTACCTGCCCGCCGGGGCAGCATGGACGCTACGCAACCATAGCTCCAATCCGGCCCGTTTTCACTGGATCCGGAAGGCATTTCAAGCCGTTGAGGGGCTCGAGGCACCGCCGGCGATATTCACTCACGAAAGCGACCTGGAGATGGTCGCCATGCCTGAAACCGAGGGCAAATGGGCTACGACACGCTTCATCGATCCGGCTGATGTGCGATACGACATGCACGTCAATATCGTCACTTTCGAGCCCGGCGGCACGATCCCGTTCATGGAAACGCATGTGATGGAGCACGGGCTTTACGTGCTGGAGGGGAAGGCGGTTTATCGGCTTAACAAGGACTGGGTGGAAGTCGAGGCGGGCGACTTCATGTGGCTGCGCGCCTTCTGCCCGCAAGCCTGCTATGCCGGCGGGCCGGGCCGGTTCCGCTACCTGCTCTACAAGGACGTCAACCGGCACGTGGCGCTCTGGTAGTCTAAGCCCAGGAGAAGGTCCTCAGGACAGCGTGAAGTCTGCCCTGCGGCTTCGCGATCGAACGAGCCGCCCGTTGGGGAGGTCGTTTTCCATCACCTTCATGCGAGCGGTGTCTGGAGCCAGTCCGAGATCCAGCCATCTTCGCAGCAGCCGCTCTTCCAGTACGTTTTCGGGCGGGGCCAACATAATGGACAGGTTGAGGAATGTTGCCAGATCGATCCATCCGGGCTCATTCAGCAGCAGGTAATTTCCTTCGATCAACACGAAGCGGGTCTGAACAGGAACGGATCGAGCAGCGGCAATCGAAAGTTCTCGGGTTCTGTCGAACAGAGGGACCAGAACCTCCTCGTCCGCTTTGTGAAGTGCCTTGATGATGTCCAGCAAGCCTCGAATGTCGAATGTCTGCGGTGCGCCCTTTCGCTCGAGAAGTCCCTTATTCACCAACACAGCATTGTCCATGTGGAACCCGTCCATGGGCACAATGGCGGCGCTTTCTCCTCGTGCCACCAGTTCACGGGCAATCTCTTCGGTGAGCGTCGACTTTCCAGAGCCGGGTGGGCCGGCTATGGCTACGATGAAGCGCTTCGCGCGTTCTGCGCGACGGATGATCTGCTGCGCAATTTCTCCTATTCTCGGTGTCATGCTGCGACAGGTTGATCCGGTGTCTTTGCTCCCGTCATTAGGGCAACCGCATCAGACATGCTGTAGTCCTTCGGGTCGATGACGGTAAGCCGCCGGCCCAACCGGTGAATGTGGATCCGGTCGGCAACCTCGAAGACATGCGGCATGTTGTGAGAAATCAGCACGATCGGTATGCCGCGGCGACGGACGTCGAGAATGAGCTCGAGCACCTTACGGCTTTCCTTGACACCGAGTGCCGCGGTCGGTTCATCGAGAATGATCACCTTGGAGCCGAATGCTGCCGCGCGCGCGACGGCCACTCCCTGCCGTTGTCCTCCCGACAGCGTCTCCACCGCCTGATTGATGTTCTGGATCGTCATCAGGCCCAGCTCCGTCAGCTTCTCGCGTGCAAAGCTTTCCATCGCCCCGCGGTCGAGCTTACGCAACCATTTGCCCGTGAAGCCCGGCTTGCGGAGCTCGCGCCCGAGAAACATGTTGTCGGCAATGGAGAGGGCGGGAGAAAGGGCAAGGTTCTGGTAGACCGTCTCGATCCCAGCCTTGCGGGCCTCTATCGGGGAGCGAAACTGGACCAGCTGACCTTCCAGCCGGATCTCTCCTTCGTCTGGCGTGATTGCGCCCGAGATCGCCTTGATCATGGATGACTTGCCGGCGCCGTTGTCACCGACCACTGCCAGGATCTCGCCAGGAAAGAGCTCGAAATCTGCATTGTCCAGCGCCGTGACGCGACCATAGCGTTTCACCAGGCCTCGGGCGCTCAGGATGGGTTCCTTCGTCATCAACCTGCTACCTTCCTGATCCACTGATCAATGGCGACTGCTGCGATGATAAGAACGCCGATGAGCAGGTAGGTCCATTGGGGGTCGGTGCCGATGAGCCGAAGACCTAGCGAAAAGACGCCGACAATCAATGCGCCGAACAGCATTCCGAAAATTGACCCGCGCCCTCCGAAGAGCGAAAGACCACCGATCACGACAGCAGTGATAGATTCGATATTGGTGAACTGGCCAGCCGTCGGCGACACCGAGCCGATGCGGCCAATGAGCGTCCAGCCGGCGAAGGCGCAGATGAGGCCAGACAGGGTGTAAACTGAGATGAGCATTCGCTTGACGTTGACACCCGCGAGCTCTGCTGCGTCGGGGTCGTCTCCCACAGCGTAGACGTGACGTCCCCAGGCCGTGTTGTTGAGCACATACCAAAGAAGCGCGACGAGCAGCACCATACCGATGACGCCATAGGTGAGGACCGCACCGCCAAGGCGGATGTTTTCACCAAAAAATTGAAGGATCGGTGCCGTCTGCGCGATGTCCTGCGATCTGATCGTCTCGTTGGCGGAGTAGAGAAAATTGGAGGCAAGCACGATCTGCCACATGCCGAGTGTGACGATGAACGGCGGCAGCTTCATCCGGGCCACGAGAATACCGTTTATCCAGCCGCAGAAGGCACCAACCATAAAGCCGCAAAAGATTGCGACCGTTGGCGGCAAGCCGTAGCGGAAGGTGAACTGGCCCATCACAACAGACGACAGGACCATGATCGCTCCAACGGAGAGATCGATCCCGGCCGTCAGGATCACCAGGGTTTGCGCGGCGCCGACGATGCCGACAATTGCGACTTGCTGCAGAATGAGAGTCAGCGTGAATGCGGAAAAGAATTTTCCGCCGAGCATCAGCCCGAACAGCGCAATCGACAGGACCAGCACGATCAGAGGTACAGCCGCCGGATTGGAGTGCAGATAGTGCTGCACCCTTTGGAGCGGTCCTTTGTCGTGGGTATCGAACGCAGCAACTGTTGCGGCGCTGCCTGTGAGCACCTTTTCGTAGTCGCTGCTGGAGCGCGTTGCAGTCTCCGGCTCACTCATGAGCTACCTCCCAAGAAAGACGGTCTGTCTGCCGTTGCTTAGAACGAGCAGGATCAAACGTGCGCCCTTACACGCCAAAGGTTTGGAGGGGCGGCAAGCGCCCCTCCGCGCGCGACAGGGTCAGCCCCAGCACTTCTCGGTGCCTGCCTTGGTATCGATAGACTCGACCCCCTCGGCCGGCTTGTCTGTGACAAGCGCAACTCCGGTGTCGAAGAAGTTCTTGCCTTCGGTAGCTTGCGGCTTCTCGCCACTATCGGCGAATTTCTTGATCGCCTCGATCCCCATCGATGCCATCAGCAGGGGATACTGCTGAGAGGTCGCGCCAATGACGCCTTCAGCGACGTTCTTGACGCCTGGGCAGCCGCCATCGACGGAAACGATGAGGACATCCTTTTCCCGACCGACTGATCTTAATGCTTCATATGCGCCGGCTGCCGCAGGTTCGTTGATGGTGTGGACAACGTTGATGGTCGGATCCTGCTGGAGAAGGTTTTCCATGGCACTTCTGCCACCTTCTTCGTTGCCGTTCGTGATGTCATGCCCGACAATTCGCGGATCGTTTTCGTCACCAATGCGGTTGATGTCTGCAACATCGATGCCGAAGCCCTTCATGAAGCCCTGGTTGCGGAGCACGTCGACGGATGGTTGCGACGGGGTCAAGTTGAGGAAGCCGATGCGTGCGTCCTTGGCTGCGTCGCCGAGGGTTGCGGCCGCCCACTTGCCGATCAGTTCACCCGCGAGGAGATTGTCTGTCGCGAAGGTCATATCTGCAGCATCGATGGGTTCCAGGGGCGTGTCGAGCGCGATGACAAGCATGCCGGCATCGCGGGCCTTCTGAACGGCCGGAACGATGCCCTTGGTATCGGACGCGGTAATCAGGATGCCCTTGGCACCGTCTGCGATGCAGGTCTCGATCGCTGCGACCTGACTTTCGCTGTCGCCATCGATTTTGCCGGCGTAAGACTTCAGATTGACGCCGAGTTCCTTTGCCTTTGCAGTAGCGCCTTCTTTCATCTTCACAAAGAAGGGATTGGTGTCCGTTTTGGTCACCAAGCAAGCAGAAACGTCCTGCGCCTGTGTCGGTGCTGCCAGCAGCATGCCCAGGGCAATTGCGCTGAATGCGGAAGCGTAGAGTGATGTCTTCATGGTCTCCTCCCAGAGCCTGTCATCTAGATGCGAATTCGATCGCACGATCGCGGGATACTCCTCCAGAAGCGGTCCCGGACCTCGGCATTAAGGAAGAAGAGCCTTGGGTTGTCAATAAATAATTATGATTGATTTATTTATCGTAGCGCGGCATCTTCGTTCCGGCTGCTGGAACAGAGGGCCATGAGTGGTGGCATCGGAAACACAAAGCGAAAGCCCATTGGCGAAGCAGGGCTCCGGGTGGGCCGGCGGAGCAAACCAGGTGCGTGTACGTGCCTATAATGAACGGCTTGTGCTTTCGCTGGTGCGCCTGCACGGCTCGCTTTCCAAGGCCGATATTACGCGAAGAAGTGGCCTCTCGGCTCAGACGGTATCAGTCATCATGCGATCGCTTGAACAAGACGGCTTGCTGCTGCGGGGCGAGCCGGTTCGCGGGAGGGTTGGTCAGCCGTCGGTGCCAATGCGGTTAAACCCCGACGCGGTATTTTCCTTCGGCGTCAAGATCGGGCGACGAAGCGCGGACGTTGTGCTGATGGATTTCGTCGGAAAGATCCGGCTGCAACATCATCAGACCTATGCGTTCCCCAAGCCGGACGAGATCATGGCGATCATCACGTCCGGGATCGGTCGTTTGGAGGCGCAACTTGATCTGCGGGAAAAGGAGCGCGTCGAGGGGATCGGGATCGCCGCTCCCTTCGAACTGTGGAACTGGGCAGAGGAGGTGGGTGCGCCGTCGGGCGCGATGGACCTTTGGCGCGACTTTGATCTGCAGGCTGAGGTAAGCGGACGCGTATCCTATCCCGTGTATCTGCAGAACGATGCCACAAGCGCTTGCGGGGCGGAACTCGTTTTCGGAGCCGGGCCATCCTACCCGGACTTCATCTATTTTTTTGTCGGGTCCTTTATTGGTGGCGGGATCGTCCTCAACTCCGCGGTATTTTCAGGCCGTACCGGAACGGCCGGTGCCGTTGGGCCGCTTCCGGTGAAGGGAAGCGACGGAAGTACCCGGCAACTTCTGGAGATTGCCTCCATATTCGTCCTGGAAAACCTTCTGCGAGAGCACGGCATTGATCCGGAGCCGTTATGGTACTCGGCGGATGACTGGGTGGATTTTGGTCGGCCGATGGAACTGTGGATCCGCAATAGTGCTGCGGCCTTGGCGCAGGCGATCGTAGCTGCAGCCTCCGTCATCGATTTCAGCGCGGCGATCATCGATGGCGGCTTTCCGGCGTGGGTCCGTCAGCGGCTGGTCGTGGCCACCCAGGAAGCCGTAAAGGAGCTGGACCTCCAAGGTGTGATCATTCCAGACATCATCGAAGGCAAGGTCGGGTCACAAGCACGGGCAATCGGTGGCGCGAGTCTTCCGATCTTCGCGCGCTATCTCATCGACCAGAACGTGCTCTTCAAGAACACTGCAGACGGCTGAACGTTTGCTAGTGTCGAAGGACGCTTGCCTACTGATGCTGTTTGTCGCCTGGGCTCTGCCCGTCGGAGCTGCGCGAGCGCTCCTCGACGCGGTCGGCACCCTTCGCCAGATCGGAGCCTTTTTGGTCCTCTACACGCTGCTCTTCAGAGGTGCTGCTTTCCTGCAGCCCACGTGCCGACTCTTTCCCTTGCGGGGTCGGCGCCTGTTCGGTTCCCATCATTTCCTCCATGGTAATGAACAACAACATCAACTCGATCCTTGCGGGGATGTTCCGCTGCCGTTGGAACCTCAGGCTTTACGGTTCATTGTGTCCGAACGCTGTCACGGCAAGGATAGAGGCAGGCATGGCAGAAAGTGGCGAGCAGGTTCTGGAACGTGCGGAACTGCTGCGGCGATTGCGCCGGCTGCAAGGAGCGGCCCGGATCATGGATACAGCAATCCGGATCCCGGGAACCGGAATACGTTTCGGTGCAGATTCATTGATGGGGCTGGTTCCGGTTATCGGTGACGCTGGAGGCGCACTCGTCGGCCTTGCGGTGATCTACGAGGCACGGCGACTTGGGGTTCCTGCCCACAAGCTCAGTCGGATGCTCGGTAACCTGGCGGTGGATGCCGCCGTTGGCAGTGTTCCCCTTCTAGGGGACGTGTTCGACGTTTACTTCAAGTCACATCGCCGCAATCTCGGGATCATTCTTGACCACTTCGAGATGGACGCTGCACAGTTGAATAACCCGCGGGCCCGATGATGCCCGCGGGTTTTCCGCTATTTCAGCTCCAGGAAATCCGCCCTGTGCGGGGTAAAGCTGTCAACCAGGCGCCCCGCCTCAAGTGCCTTCACGCCATGCATGATATTTGACGGTACGATAAATGAGTCACCTGCCAAGAGCGTGTCGGTGCGATCACCAATGGTGACCTCGAACTGACCCTCCGCCACATAGCTTGCTTGCACATGAGGATGATTGTGCAAGGCGCCAACGCCGCCTTTCTCAAAGGCGAACTCAACCACCATCAACTCCTCTGTGTGGAGGAGAACTCGACGGCGGTTTCCCTCTCCGAGATCCGTCCACCCATCTGGCCCGTTGTGGAAAAAGATCTTCTGCTCGCTCATTTCAATGCTCCTGTTGGATCAATCTTCACCGCAGAGTCTCGATCGGAACAGCGTCGACATCCGTGTAATCAACATTGTCACCGGCCATCGCCCAGATGAAGGCGTAGTTAGAGGTGCCGCAGCCGGAATGGATAGACCACGGTGGCGAAATGACAGCTTCTTCATTGGCCATGACGATGTGGCGGGTCTCGCTTGGCTCTCCCATGAAATGAAAGACCCGTGCTGTCTCCGGCAGATCGAAGTAGAGGTAGGCCTCCATGCGGCGGTCGTGCACGTGGCACGGCATGGTGTTCCAGACGGAGCCTGGCGCTAGTTGGGTCATGCCGACCACAAGCTGGCATGTCTGCACGCCTTCGGCGTGGATGAACTGAAAAATGGATCGTTCATTGGAGGTTGACTGGCTGCCCAGGTCCAGGCGCTTGGCGTCGCCGATGCGGATCAACTTCGTGGGGTAGCGGTGGTGGGCCGGCGCGCTCAGCAAATAGAACTTGGGAGGGGAGGCCGCATCATCCGCGCCGAATGTGACCTTGCTACCCATTCCAACATAGAGCATGTCCCGGGTGTCGAGAGGATAGCGCTCGCCGTCGGCCTCGATCCATCCCTTGCCGCCCACATTGACCGCGATCAGCTCGCGTCGATCCAGGAAGTTTGGAGTACCCGTGGGCTTGATGGTTTCCAGCGCCAGTGCGCCCGTTGTAGGTACCGCTCCGCCGACAATCATCCGGTCATAATGGGTATAGATCAGCTTGACGCTGCCAGGCGTGAAGAGATTGCCGATGTGGAAGTTCTCGCGGATCTCGCTGCTTCCCATCCGCGCGCCGGTCGCCGGATCAAAAGCCTGGCGAATGGAATAGTCCGTGTGGTTTGCAGTCATGGCATCCTCGTTTGTTGCAATTGCTGCCGGTCTGGCATTCAGGCGGAGCTGAAGCGGTAGTCCGCCTGCTGGTCCGTGAGACGCTCGTGGTAGCGCCTCTGGCTTTCGGTCAAATGCGTGCGCATTGCAGCGCGCGCTGCTTCGGCATCACCCGCCGAAATCGCCTTCAAGATGGCGAGATGTTCACGTTGAAGCGTCACCTGGTATTCGCGCGTCAGAAGGCTATCGGTTCCCCAAGGGGAGGTGATGTCGCAGGGAATGGCCCGCATGCCCAGGGCATCCAGGACTTCCACGTAGAAGGGGTTGTTGGTGGCAGCCGCTATGGCGCGATGAAACATGAAGTCGCTGCGTCCTGTGGCCTCGCCGACCGAAAGCAGCCGGTCGAACTCGAAGAAGGCTTCCTGTATGGCAGCTTCCTGAGAAGCATTGCGACGGGAGGCGGCGAGGCCGGCGCTCTCGATCTCCAACCCCATCCGAACCTCGATGACATTGAGGGCGTGGGAGATCTTCATGTCGATGTCCTGCGTCAGCGACGCGAAAGCCATCGTAACGCGTTCGCACACAAAGATCCCAGCCCCCTGACGCGACTCGATCAAGCCATCGGCCGCAAGGCTGGCAACGGCCTCCCTGACAACCGTCCGGCTGACGCCAAAGGCTTCCGATAGCTGCGATTCAGTGGGTAGTTTCTCTCCGGCCCGGATCTCTCCTGAAACAACCTGCGCCCGCAATGTTGCAGCCACGTGCTCGGAGAGTTTTGGCCTTCGTTCCACCTTGCTGGCTGTGGTCAAGTCCGTGGGCATAGCTCGTCCTATTTGAACACGCTCGGCAACCATAGCGAAATTGCCGGGACATAAGTGACGAGGCCAAGTACTGCGACCCCTGCGAGGTAGAAGGGCCATATTGACCGCATCGCTTGCCAGACGGATATCTTCCCCACCGCGCACGCGACGAACTGAACAGCTCCTACCGGGGGCGTGTTCAGTCCGATGCCGAAGTTCAGGATCATGATCACCCCGAAGTGGACCGGATCAACGCCATAGGCCTGTGCAACGGGCAGGAAGATGGGCGTCGCGATGATGATCGTCGGACCCATATCCATGAAGGTGCCCAGAAAGAGCATCAGGATGTTGAGAAGCAGCAGGATGATCAGAGGATTGTCGGAGATGGTGTTCATCCATGCGATCAGAGCAGACGGAACTCGGAGGAACGCCATCAGCCACGAGAAAGCCGCGGCCATGCCGATGATGAGCAAGACCATGGCTGTCGTGCGCACGGCACCCATGGTTGCATGGACAAAGCCCTCCCAGGTCATCTCGCGATATACGAAGACCGTGATCAACAGGGCGTAGATGACGGCGATGCAGGAACTCTCCGTGGCGGTGAATATCCCCGAGCGAACACCACCGAAGATGATCGCGATGAGCAGCAGGCCTGGAATGGCGACTGCTCCCAGCTGAAGCGCGATCTGGAAGCCAGGAAAGGTTTCCACCGGGTACCCGCGGCTTCGAGCCACGAAATAGGCGGTCATCATTAATGCGAGCGCGAACAGGAGACCTGGGATGACGCCCGCGGTGAAAAGGTCGGCAATGGAGATCTTCCCGCCGGCCGCGATCGAGTAGATGATCATGTTATGGGAGGGCGGCAGGAGCAGGGCGATCAAAGCGGCCATGGAGGTTACGTTCACCGCGTAGTCTGCGCCGTAACCCCGCTGCTTCATCTGCGGAATCATCAACCCGCCGACGGCTGCAGCCTCGGCGACTGCCGAACCCGAGATGCCGCCAAAAAGCGTCGCGGTCACGATGTTGACCTGCCCGAGCCCGCCTCGAATATGGCCGACCAGGGATGCTGCGAAGGCCACGATCTTCTGCGCTATGCCTCCCCGAACCATCAGATCGCCGGCGTAGATGAAGAAGGGGATGGCTAGCATGGAGAAGACGCTCATACCCGAATTCAGCCGCTGGAAAACAACCAGCGGGGGAAGTCCGATATAGGCAACCGTAGCAAAGCTGGCGACGCCAAGGCAGAACGCGATCGGCGTGCCGATCAGCATCAGAAGCGTGAAGACGCCGAAGAGGATCCAATATTCCATGAACATCAAGCCTTCACGTTTGCAGTGTCGAGTTCGGCCGCCACGTCCGCAGGTGGCATTTCATCCAGAACGTCGTCGATCGGAGCGCCGGCTAGCCTCAGCACGATCCGCTCCAACGTAAACAGCACGATGAGCACGCCGCCGCCGACCAGGGGCACGTAGTCCCATGCCCCTGAAATGCCGAGAGACGGCAGTGTCGTGTTCCAGGTGAGGAGGATGAGCTGCCAGCCGTACCAGATCATGCCGACCCCGAAGCCAAATGCGACGAGGTCGGAGATCATACGCAGCCATTTCTTGCCGCCCGTGGGCAGAGCGTAGAGCAGGACGTCGAAACCAAGATGATAGTTCTCACGCACGCCCACGGCAGATCCCAGGAAGATGAACCAACTCATCAGCATGACGGCGCCAGGCTCGGTCCAGCTGGGGGAATCGTTGAGGACGTAGCGGCAGAATACCTGCCACGCTACGAACGCGGTCATCAGGACAAGGCCGATTCCAGCGCTCCAGAGCGCAAGCGTGTTGATGCGGCCAAGAAAACTGGCAACAGCTTTGAGAGGATCAGACATGGTGCGCTCTTGTTTGCCCGTTCACCGGAGTGCGGTTTGGTGGCAGGTTTCAACCTGCTGGATGAAGAGGGCGATCACAAGCAACCGCCCTCTTGTATGCCGCTACTGAACGGCCTTGACGTCTTCCACCATCTTGACGAGCACCGGATCTATCACGTGCTTTGCGTAGACTGGCGCCATAGCGTCAATGAAGCCCTGCTTGTCCGGGGTGGTGATCTGTGCACCGGCGTCTTCGACGATCTTGCGGGACTCGCTTACCTTGGCGGCCCACAGCTCGCGCTGCTTGGCGACGCTGTCCTTTCCGGCCTGCCGGAAGATTTCCTGATCCTCAGGTGTTAGCTGATCGAACGCTGCCTTGTTCATCACGAACACTTCCGGAAGAATGGTGTGCTCGTCGAGCGAGAAGTGCGTAGCCACTTCATAATGCTTTGCCGTATCGTAGCTGGGGAAGTTGTTTTCAGCTCCGTCGATGACGCCTGTCTCGATGGAGGAATAAACCTCGCCGTAGGGCATCGGTGTCGCATTGGCACCCAGCGCGGCGACCATGTCTACAAAGATATCCGACTGGATGACCCGGAACTTCATCCCCTTCATGTCCTCAACGGAGTTGATGGGTTTCGTCCGGTTGTAGAAGGAGCGGGCACCGGCATCGTAGAATGCGAGGACGACAAGACCTGCTCCCTCGAATGCTGCCTTGATCTGGTCGCCCACGGCGCCATCCATGACCTTGTGCATGTGTTCTTCGGAGCGGAAGAGGTACGGGAGCGCCGGGACGATCGATTCCTTCACCGTTCCGTTGAAAGGCGCCATCGACACGCGGTTCAGCTCAAGTACGCCCGAACGAACCTGCTCGATTGTATCCTTCTCTTCACCCAGCTGCGCCGAGTGATACACTTCAACTTCATAGCGGCCCTCCGTGCGCTCCTTGAGGAGTTCGCCGAAATACTTCACACCCTCAACGGTCGGATAACCGTCCGGGTGTGTGTCCGACGAGCGAAGCACGGTTTGTGCCATGGCGGTGCTCGCCAGCAATGAAGCTACAACCGTGAAGGCGGCAGCCACCTTTCCAAAATGCAACATAGTTTCTCCTCCCATTTGCATCGGCGCCCTACGCGCCAGTCAAAGCCGATACGCCTTCTTTGCCAGCGTATAGGCAAGCTCCTTAGCCAGATCGAAGGCTTCCTCTTCCCTCAGCCTGTGTTCGGTGACCAGGCGCGCCAGGAAGGCGCAATCCACTCGCCGAGCGATATCGTGGCGTGCCGGTATGGACGGGAAGGCACGCGTGTCGTCATTGAAGCCGACGGTGTTGTAGAACCCGGCTGTTTCCGTCGTCATCTCGCGGAAGCGCCGCATACCTTCCGGGCTGTCGTGGAACCACCATGCAGGGCCGAGCCGTAGCGCTGGGTAAACGCCCGCCAAGGGCGCCAACTCGCGGGCGTAGGCGGTCTCGTCGAGTGTGAAGAGGACCACCGTCAGGTTCCGCTCCAGCCCGACGGCGTCCAACAAGGGCTTGATGGCGCGGACATAATCGGTGCGGGTGGGAATGTCGAAGCCCATGTCGCGCCCGTGCCGCTGGAGCATTGTCGGCGAGTGGTTGCGCGACGATCCAGGATGGATCTGCAAGACGAGCCCGTCATCCAGGCTCATCTTCGCCATCTCGGTCAGCATCTGGCCGCGGAAGAGCCTATGATCATCCGCTTCTGCGCGGCCGCTTCTTACTTTATCGAAAAGCGCAGCCGCTTCCGAAGGTGAAAGATTGGCAGTATCCGCAGTGGCGTGACCATGGTCGGATGAAGTGGCTCCGAAAGACTTGAAGTAGGCACGGCGTGCGCGGTGGGCCGCGAGATAGCCGGACCAGGTTCCAGTATCTTCACCGGTCATATCACCGAGCTGATCAAGATTGGCTGAAAAGCCTTCAAAGTCCGGGTCGACGACGGCGTCTGGTCGGTAGGCGGTTACAACGCGGCCGTCCCAGCCGCTTTCACGGATCATTTTGTGCCAGCGCAGGTCATCGAGCGCACCTTCGGTGGTGGCGATGACCTCAATGTTGAAGCGCTTGAACAGCGCCCGAGGCCGGTAGTCGGGCTGACGCAACTTGTCGGCAATCTGGTCATAGCTACTGTCGGCGGTCCTGCCGTTCAGCGGCTCCTCAATGCCGAACAGCTTGGACAATACATAGTTCATCCACAAGCTTGTCGGCGTACCCCGGAACAGGTGATAGTTCTCGGCAAAGAGCCTCCAGATGCTCCTACCATCCGTTTCTACCGCCGTTCCGTCCAGGCGCCGTACACCAAGCTTTTCAAGAGCGACACCCTGACTGAACAGCATCCGGAAGATGTAATGGTCCGGGACGATCAGCAGCTGTGCCGGATCAGGAAAGGGTTCGTCGAGAGCGTACCAGCGTGGGTCTGTATGGCCGTGGGGACTGATAATCGGAAGATCGGCAACCGTCTCATACAGAGCTCGCGCAACTGGACGCACGCGATCGTCGGCGGGAAACAGGACGTCAGGATGGACCAATGAATTCATGCTGTCTGCCGCTCCTCCTTCGGCCCCTCATCGCTAAGCAGGTGAAGAAAGTATGTCAACATACAAAAATCTGTATCTTGTATGACAAGTGTTGATGGAGCTTTGTAGCTGCGGTAGCCATGACTGCAAGAGGGAGGACAAGATGCGGTTAGGGATTATCGGACTAGGGATGGCGTCGGCGCCGCATGCGCAGAGCCTCATCGACTTACAAGCTCGAATCCAGGTAGTGGGAGCGTATAGTCCAACAGCTGAGCGCCGCAACGCTTTTCACGCAAGATGGGATCTACCTGTCACCAAAGATCTCGATGAACTGTTTGACGATGCTTCCGTCGACGCGCTCCTGATCCTGACGCCGCCCAATAGCCACTTGGAACTGGTTCGCCGGGCCGCGGAAGCGAATAGACATGTCCTGCTGGAAAAGCCGCTCGAGGTTTCTGGTGAGCGATCCGTCACCTTGGTCGAGGTTGCCGAGTCCGCAAACATCAAGCTCGGCGTCGTGCTGCAGCACCGGTTCCGGCCCATCAGCGTGGCTCTGGCTCAGCTGGTGGCTGAGGGTCGCCTTGGCGAGATCGTCGGAGCGTCCGCCAGGCTCTTCAACTGGCGACCGCAAAGCTACTACGACCAGCCAGGTCGCGGTACAAAGGCTCGAGATGGCGGTGGCGTGCTCCTCACCCAAGGCATCCATACTCTCGATCTTCTTATCTCTGTCGCCGGACTGCCGGTGGAGGCAATGGCCTATTCGACCACGACCCCTGTGCATCGGATGGAAACGGAGGATCTGGTTACCGGTGCCGTCCGCTTCAGCAATGGCGCTCTGGGTACCGTCAGTGCCACGACTTGCGGCTATCCCGGACTGCCGGACGCCATCGAGATCATCGGGACCAAGGGGACTGCCTGGATTGACGGCGCGAAGCTGAAGGCGAGTTTCCATGACGGATCTACTGTAGAGCTGGATGACGGCCAGCTTGGCGGCGGTGCCGGCGCCGATCCCATGGCTTTTTCCCACGCACATCATCGCGCTGTGCTTGAAGATTTTGCGGATGCCGTGGAGCAGGATCGACAGCCGCGCGTCAGCGGCAGGGAAGCGCTTAAGGTGCACCGGCTGATCGATGCATTGTTGAAATCGTCACAGTCCGGACGTCGTGAGCCTGTCTAAGGGCCCACGGCTATTCCCATCGCTATAGGTCCGGACGAATTTTTCCCTGAAGCCGTCCATCCGCAATGCCGGCAAGGTGCTTTCCGGCCGCATGCCGTTGCTCCATCCCCAGTTGTCGATCCTTTTGATGAGTTCGGGGCTGCCGATGATGTGCGTCGGGACGTCTCGTGATGCGCCGTCTCCCGTAATGACCGCTGCCGGCTGATGGTCGCCGAGGATGACGAAGAGCGTGTTCTTGCCGTATCGCTCGATATAGGAGCCGAGTGTCTGTAAAGCGTAATCAACTGACGCCAGATACTGAGATCGTATTCTTCCCGGGTCTGACCAGACTACGGAAGGGGGGTCCCCACTTTCCGCCTGCACGTTAAAGATGCGACCGTCGCCGATGCTTTCCCAGTCGATAAGGGTCGGAACCGGCGTCCAGGGAGCATGACTTGATATCAGAGCGATCTCGGCCATCACCGGTGCACCGCCCTTGTTCCGCTCTAGGCGTTCGAATGCGGACAAGGTATATTGGTCAGGCATGGTCACCCAGTTGAAGGACTTCCCCTGGTAACCAAGACCCGCAGCGTCCCAAATGCTGTCATAGTCAAAGTAAGCACTTTCCGGCCAGGCCATCGTGATCGCGGGCATGATAGCCGTTGTCCGCCATCCTGCCGTTCGGAAGAGCGAGTTTAAGGCCGCCCGATCGCTTTCAATCATGCGATCATAACGCGCCTGATTATCGGTCCATAGGCCCGACAAAAGCGCCCCGTGGGCAAGCCAGCTCAGGCCCCCTACGGTCGGGGAGGTAAGCCAACCGCTGCGCGCCTCAAGCCCTGCGCCGGCAATTTGCGTTTCCAGCTGGTGCAGTCGGCTGCCTACTGTTTGTGCGTAACGCTCGTCCTCAACAGCGGAGCGACCGTAAGATTCGACAAAGACGATGACGACATCGGTGCCTTTCAGGACGGAGAACAGCTCGGGCTTTGAGATGTCCGCGATCTCATCGGCCTGTATTTCCCGTTCGAAATCAGCCAGGTCCGCAATCGACTGCCGGATAAGGGCCAGCCGGTTGGCGAGATATGGGCCGGCATTTGCCGACAGCGGCATGCCGCTTTGGCCAAAAGACATCGCTGCGACGCCAGCACAAAGAGAAATGGCTGTGGCCACAGAGGTCCATCTTGCTGTGCTGCTGCTCAGTGCGCGGAAGCCGCCAAGCGACCAGAAGAACAGCATACATACAAGAAACAAGATCGCCACGGCTGCCCCTATGTAAGCGGCCGCTTCCAGACGTCCCACCGAACCGCTTAACAGGTTCCAGCCATCCACCATGATCTTGATGTCGAGGTACGGGTTGAAAGCTCGTTGGAAGGCGGTTCCCGTGCCGATGTCGGCAAGCTTCAGAAACAGGATGGATCCCAACAAAAAGCTAGCGGCTATCCTGAAAAGGAAGAAGGCAAGGAATGGAAGCAATACAGCCGCAAGGATCAGCAGCAGTATTTCCAGAGGAAACCGGAGCTGCGGGAAAATTTTCAGAGCCGCAGGATTGGAGGGAAGGGCCAGAACAATCCATATTACCACCACAGCCGTAAAGATACGCAGAGCCGTATAAATACGTGATGCCGGAGGTCTATTGTGGATGTTGGTGCGAGAATGCGGTGTCTTCATTTGATGCCCGGTATGGCTATCACACACTCTCGACGCGTCATGCCAATCAGGGCGCTGCG
Source organism: uncultured Neorhizobium sp. (assembly GCA_964396135.1). Taxonomy (GTDB): domain Bacteria; phylum Pseudomonadota; class Alphaproteobacteria; order Rhizobiales; family Rhizobiaceae; genus Neorhizobium. The sequence goes on along the minus strand of CAYNED010000002.1, from coordinate 18,770 downwards.
ATGACCCGATTGTTCGGCGCTCTGGCCGGCCTTGCCGTCTTGTTGAGTCTCATCGTGGCCTTCGATCCGAAGGAGATAGGCCAGCGCCTGGCGTCCGTTTCTCCCGTTTATATCGTAGCAGGTCTTTGTCTTGTTCAGGCGCAGATCGTCTTCTCGGCGATGCGCTGGCGGTTCACGGCGGTGCGGTTGGGACAGGTCTTGAACCGACGCGACGCTGTCGGCGACTATTATCTCAGTTCCTTCCTCAACCAGATGCTCCCTGGTGGAATGGCAGGTGACGCCGTTCGTGCCATCAAGCACCGAGGGCCCGGAAAAGGCTCTTGGAAGATCCCCGCCCTTGCTGTCTTCCTTGAGCGGGCGGCCGGTCAGGGGATCTTTTTCCTTTTGGCCGGCGCGGGCGTCATTGCTTGGCCGCTGCTGGACTCCGGCCATCTTCCGCCGCCGATATCTCGGCTCCTGACGATTGTTGCGCTCATCATAGTCTGCGTCGTTGCTTCGGGGTTGCTGTTGTTGAGGTTTCCACCACGGGCCCTGGCGGAGCGGGCAAGCATGTTCAAAGCTGCCGTGATCGCCGTCTTCGTGCAGGCTGGCGCATGGAGGGTCCAATTGGTTCTGAGTTCTTTGGTCGTTTGCAGCTATCTTGCAATGTATATGCTTGCTTCTGCAGCCGTCGGGGCGCCTTTGCCACTGACAGCTGCCGTCACGGCCATTCCGCTTTGCCTGCTGATGATGCTCATTCCCCTGACGGTCGCAGGCTGGGGCGCTCGAGAAGCTGCCTCGGCTTTGCTTTGGCCGTTGTTTGGCTATGCAAGTGCGGATGGTGTCGCGGCCAGCATTCTCTATGGCGTCCTGTCCCTCGTAGGCGCTGCGCCCGGTTTGGCCGTTGCCGTTCTGGCATTCGCTCCAAGGAGGAAAGCGAAGCACGGAGATCATCCCTCTTCCAGCCGAGCGTAGACGTCCCCGGACTGCGAGCAATTTTCCAGCAATGACAGTTCTGCCAGGATCTCCTTTGGCGACAGCCAAGTTTGGTGTTGGAAACTATGATTTTCCCCGACGGTGCGGTTGAAGCGGTAAGGTCCCAGGCGATTGAGTTCTTCCACCGCTTCGCGCGCGATCCCCATGGCCGCGGGGACATATTCGAATGCTATGGTCTTGATGGGCTGGCTGAGCCCGCGAAGGATGTCTGCCTCCGCTCCTTCAACATCGATCTTGCAGAAGGTCGGAAGGCCGTGGGCGGCGATGAGTTGATCGAACGTCGTCACCTCAACCCGTTCCACCCGATCCCAACTGACTTGTTGGAAACCCGAACTGTCTTTTACAGACGAGATCCAAGAGGCGGAGGTGGTGGTTACGGTGGGGTGTCGGCTAGAGATGTGCAGGTTGATCGAACCTGGCTCGCGCCCTACGGCCTGACGCAGCAAGACGAGCTTCGGGTGCCGCAGTGTCCGTTCGATCAAGGCGGCGAAATCAGCTTGAGGCTCCAGCGCAACAACAGAAGCCCCCAGCGAGAGAAGCGTTCGAGACCGGCTGCCGACATGCGCGCCGATATCAAAGACAAGATCGCCGGGCTGCACGAATTGTTTGTAGAAGTTCTGCAGCTTACGCCGCTGCCATGGCTGGGCGTAGTAGATCAGCAGGGATCGGCTGAGGCCGGCCAGACGGGAAAGCTCAAGCGACATGACCAGTTGCTCCACCCGTCTTCCAAAGGTAGGCGATATCGGCGACGAACGAATAAAGAAGCGTCGACAGAGCCAGCAAAAGGAAAGCACTCGCGGCGGCGGGAGGCGTCGTCGGCATCAACGATACGCAAAGGGCCACCCCTTGCAGCACGCACACAACCTTGCGCCGCATTGATTGCGGCAACTCACCTGACAGGCGCGGAGACAGAGTCTGGGCGGCCATAAAGCCATAGCGCATGAATCCCAGGAGAAGAACCCACGCACCAGCCTTGTCGAGCAAGGCAATTCCGGTAGCAAGGAGCAGGATCAGCAGCGCATCTATCTCCATGTCGAAGCGGGCACCGAAGCGCGAGGCGGTGCCGCTTCGGCGAGCAAGGTAGCCATCGATGCCGTCCAGCGACAAGGCAACCGCGGTGGCGCCGGCAATCGCCCACTGTAGTTGCTCCACCGACGTGTCGCGAAACGTCTCGGACCCGAGAACCACTCCGCCGATTGCAGCGGTGGCAGCAGCGCGAAGTGTTGTTACGACATTTGCGGCACCAAAGCCGGGGTGCGGGTGGGTCGAGAGCTTCGCAATGACAACAACCGCAATGACTATATACAGGGCCAATGCCAGCCACATAGCTGACGACAGGCGGTCAAACTCCGCCGCCGGGATGCGAAAGGCGGCGACGATGGCGGTTATTCCTAAAAGAACCGAGGCTGCGGCCTGAGCGTATACTGCCGACGGCACGTCGCCCAAAGGAGCTTCCTGCCGCGCCAGATCCAGGCTCCGCAATCCGGCATGATCAGCCATCAGAAAGCTCCGACGCTGCTCTTGAGAGCATTTCGATGTCGAGCATGTGGCCCGCACGCAGAGTTTTCGTGCGGAGATATTCGACATTGTCTGCGGTGATCCGACCTGTAACAGGCATTCGCCCGTTCACGGCAATTCCTCCCGCCAGCAAACCGGATATCTTGGTCGGGTTGTTGGTGAGAAGATTGACGCTCGTGACATTGAGGCCGCGTAGCATGGCTACCGCAGCATCATACTTGCGCTCGTCCGCCCCAAAGCCAAGTTCCGCGTCGGCATCGATCGTATCGAGACCTTCATGCTGATAGCCGTAGGCACGCATCTTTGCGCCGATGCCGGTTCCTCTTCCTTCTTGATCGAGATAGAGGAGGACACCACCACCGAGCTTCTTCAGCGTCGAGAGACCGTTGCGCAACTGATCGCCGCAATCGCACTTGAGCGATCCGCACAGGTCACCGGTGATGCAAGAAGAATGGATCCGTACAGGCACCGGCTTCGATGTATGGGGATTGCCTACCACGATAGCGACCTGATCCTTTTGGGCAAGTCCGCCGCGAAACACGACAAACTCGCAATCGCCGAGGTCACGCAGAGGAACGGGTGTGCGGACGATGATTTCAAATGTCTGAGCAAGCCTGCGGCTCTTGGGCAGGTCGAGGTGTTCAAGCTTCACGCAGGCGCTGAACGAGCCTGCATCTGATCCGACGTCAACGCACATCATGGCGGGAAGCAGAAGGGCAAGCTGCGCGACTTCCCCTGCCGCCCTCATCTGCGCGGTTGCAGGCCGCCAGATCTCCGGCGCTTGGACTTCCCGATGGTAAGCAAGCGCCGACGCGGATTGGAAATCCATGTCTTCTGCAGGAAAGGCGATGCCATTTGGCTCCTGAATACCCAATCGCTTCGCTCTATCGCTGGAGAGATGAAGAACTTCAGCCCCTTGAGCCGCGCGGGCGAAGCGGCGATAATCTCCTTGGGAGGCGGCGTCCAGTGCGAGCGCGGCTATGGCGCTCTCAGGTCCGGTCAGTACGATTGGGCGACCAAAGCGAAGTTCGGAAACCGCCCTTTCGAGCCGCATAGCCGAATCTTCGACTTCATAGCCTGCGGTCTCGCCCGGCCAAAGGTGTTGTGACACATTCATGACGGTCTCCTCGACGCCTACATGGTGCGCAATACGCCGTCGTGCAGGCTGCGGATCTGCAGGCACCGTCAATTAAACGTGATGCTGTTCAAAGGACCGGGAGCGAAATCCAGTTCCTTGCCGTCCCCGTAATTGCCTCTAAGTTCGCAATTGGTTGCAAGGGGAGGCCAGATATTGACAGGTGAACGCGCGGCCTCTGCAGAGGCATCCAGCGGCGATGAGGCGGCGGCGCTCTGGTTTGACCGCGCTTATCAATGTGCTCTGCGTCGCGAGCTGTTGCCACCAGTTCAGAAAGACGAAGTCCGATTGCAGGCCCTCTTTAGCGGGATCAGCCGCGGGACGGAGGCGCTGGTTTTTTCGGGCAAGGTTCCGGTGACTGAGTTCGAACGTATGCGTGGCCCGCATCAGCAGGGAGAGATGTCCTTTCCGGTGAAGTATGGCTACGCGTTGGTAGGGCTGGTTGAGGAAGGACCTGACCATCTTGTCGGGCAAAGGGTGTTCTGCCTTCATCCTCATCAGGATCGGCTCAACCTTCCCGCCAGTGAGGTCCATGCGCTGCCAGAAAATCTGCCTCCAGCCCGTGCCGTTCTTGCCGCCAACATGGAGACAGCGCTGAACATTGTCTGGGACGCTCGGATCATGCCAGGCGATCGCGTCGCGGTGTTTGGCGCTGGCGTGGTGGGACTGCTTACCGCCTATATCTCGTCTTGCATTGCGGCAACCGACACGACGATTTGCGATACCTCACAGTCCCGCCAGGCAGTGGCTCAGGCGCTCGGCCTCTCCTTCACGTCCCCTGACCATGTTCCTGACAACTGTGATGTTCTCATCAATGCCTCAGCGTCGCCAGCTGCACTGCAGAATGCGCTTGCGCATGCGGGTCTTGAAGCCAGGGTCGTGGAGGCAAGCTGGTATGGCGAGAAAACCGCCAAGATCTCGCTGGGGCGCGAATTTCACTCCAAACGGCTCTCGATCATCAGCTCCCAGGTTGGCGGAATTTCTGCCGAGCGCCGGGCCCGCTGGGATTTCGCGCGCCGCATGAGTAAAGCACTGGAGCTTCTCTGCGACAGAAAGCTGGACGCGTTGATCTCCGGAGAAACACTCTTCCCATCCATCGTCGAAGCCTATCCCGATATTCTCGCATCTCCGGATACGCTCTGCCACCGCATCCGATACTGAAAAGGAATAGTTATGTTCGCTGTAGAAGTTCGCGACCACATCATGATCGCTCACAGCCTGCCCAAGCCGGTCTTCGGTCCGGCGCAGGGGATGCACGGGGCGACCTTCATCGTCGATGCCGCATTCTTCACCGCAGATCTCGATGAAAATGGCCTGGCCGTTGATATCGGGCTCGCCACGGAAGTGCTGGGGGAGGTACTCAAGCCCCTGAACTATCAGAACCTCGACGATGTAGAGGCTTTTGCCGGCAAGATAACGACAACCGAGTTTCTCGCCAAATATATCTTTGATCAACTCGCTAGGGCGATTGCTGGAAACCGTCTCGGCGAAGGAAGTCATCGCATTCGTCGCCTCAAGGTGACGCTGCATGAATCTCACACGGCACGTGGGTGGTATGAGGCGGAGCTTTGAGCCGCAACCTCTATTTCGCATATCCCGGTGATCTGCAAACGCGGACGGGCGGATACGGCTATGACCGTCGCGTGATCGGTGCCCTGCGTGACCTCGACTGGGATGTTCATCTCGTACCGCTGGGAGAGGGTTTCCCAAACACGCCGGACCTTGCTGCGGCGGAGGACGCGTTGGCGACGATCCCCGAAGGAAGCATCGTCTTCATCGACGGCCTTGCCTTCGGCGTGATGGATGATTGGGCTCAGCGGAATGCTCTATCCGTCAAGATCTTTGCGCTGGTACATCATCCTTTGGCGCTTGAAACGGGGATGCCGGATGACCGGCGTATCGAGTTCGCAGCGAGAGAGCATCGGGCCCTGTCCTGCACCCGTGGGGTGGTCGTTACCTCGCCGGCCACGGCGCGAGAACTGCAAGAGAAGTTTGCCGTAGGCGCAGACAAGCTCGTCGTCGCAACCCCCGGGACGGATCCTGTGCCACTTGCTATCGGAGGAAGTGGCAAGCCGTGTATCCTGAGCGTGGGCTCCCTGACGCGGCGCAAGGGCCACGATGTTCTGATCGAAGCGCTGGCAGCACTGAAGGATCTCGATTGGAGATGCAGGATCGTGGGCAGTCGAGAACTCGATGCTGTGGTCCCGTCGGAACTTGAGGAGCAGATCAGCAGGCTGGATCTACATGAACGTATTTCTCTGGTGGGGGAGGTGGAAGATGCACGGGTCGAATTTGCTCGCGCAGATGTCTTCGCGCTGGCCAGCCGATACGAAGGCTATGGCATGGTTTTTGCGGAAGCACTGGCTCACGGGCTGCCGATCGTTGGATGTGCCGCCGGCGCAGTTCCTGACGTCGTGCCGCCGTCTGCCGGCGTTCTTGTGGCGCCAGACGATGTAGCCGCATTGTCTGCAGCCTTGCGTCGCGTTTTGACCGAGCCGGAAACGCGCACCCTCATGGCTGACGCCTCGGCTGTTGCCGGTGCCGCGCTGCCGTCCTGGCGAGACACTGCGGCAACGATAGCCGCTTTTCTGGAACGCGGAGCATGAGCGGCTTCGCCAAAGAGTGGCTGGAGCTACGCGAGCCGGTCGACCAGCGCGCGCGGGACACCCGGTTGCTGGGTGAGGCCGTACAGACGTTGCAGGGACAAGAGCGACCGACCATTCTGGATATCGGTTGCGGCACGGGATCGACCTACCGCACGCTCAAGTCCAAACTAGCTGACGAAGTCTCCTGGAGGTTGTTTGACTATGACCTTCGCCTACTGGCGGAGGCTGAGCGGCGCCATTCATCCGACAGGATAACGTTCATCAACGGCGACCTCAACGATCTTGAATCGTTGCCCTTGATCGGCGTGACGCTTCTGACGGCATCAGCGTTGTTCGACCTTTGCTCCCAGGACTTTATCAATCGGATCGCCAGGATGATCGCCGAGAAGCGGACCAACATATATGCCGCGCTGAACTATGATGGCGAGATGCATTGGTCGGTGGAGCATCCGCTGGACGAAGCTGTGAAGGTCGCGTTCAATTCTCACCAACAAACGGACAAGGGATTCGGCCTGTCAGCCGGACCAGAAGCATGGAAAGTCCTGGCCAAGAGGCTTGAAGATCATGATTTCGTGGTGACCACCGCCGACAGTCCCTGGTTAATGGGCCGAGATGACGGGGAGTTGCAGCGTCACTTTCTGCATGGTGTGGCCGATGCCGTCGCGGAAGCGGGATGCCTAGAGGCAGGCGAACTGGAGGACTGGCTTCAATTCCGTATCAAGGCCATACCGGCAACAGGCAGTCTATGCCGGGTGGGTCACCGGGATGTGCTTGGCCTTCTGGAAGCTTTCTGAACTCGCGGCTTGCGCACGAAAGTTGCAGTCAAAGACAATGTCTGTGCCGATATCATAAACCTCCACCTTTGGACGGTAAGCCTCCGCCAGGTGATCGATAGGCGCCAGGCTGAGGCCCATTGGCCCGGAGCCTATGATGATCGGGGCCACGGCGATGTGAAGACGGTCAATCAGGCCTGCGTCCATGAAGCGGGCAATCGTCGTCGCTCCACCCTCGACGAGAATGGTCGACAGGCCCCGTTCAAGCAGACAATCCAGAATGTCCCTCGGGTGAAGACCTTCTCCCCGACGGGGGAGGGTGATCACCTCGTGGCCCAGTGCGCGTGCCGGTACATCGTCGGCTTGAATGATCAGTACTGGCGTGCCGCCATCGGAAAGCATCTTGGCGTTCTCCGGCAGTCGACCGTTACAGTCTATCACTACGCGCACCGGGCTGCGCCCCTCTACCGCGCGAACAGAGAGGCTAGGATTGTCCGCAACGACGGTTCCGACGCCGACAAGGACTGCATCGACCAATGCCCGGCATCGGTGTAGGTGGGCAATCCCATCGCAACCGGAGACATCCTGTGCATCTCCTGTTGGTGTCGCAACCCTTCCATCGAGTGACTGCCCCACTTGCGCCAGAACAAAGGGCCGGCGGCGCACAGCAATTGGTCCATAGAGTGCCACCGATGCGTCGCCCGCCTCGGATCGCGGCACAGCCGTCGCTTCCGCGTTATCGCGAAGGGAACGAATGTAGCCCCAGGTAGGATCCGTCATCTTTGCCGACTGCATGTCCCGTCTCGTCTGTTGCCGCGGAAGCGAAATGCTGTCCCTGCCTTGATGTTCCCGTGACCGAAGGGTCACTATCAACTGCTGTTGAGAATGCTTGAGATTCCTACGAGCCAGGACGCCGGTTGGATCTGCAGCTTACCTCGCGATAACCAGCAAGCTCAGCCCAGGTCCGTCAGGTAAGTGTTTTCAGCGCGCGACGTGGCAAAGCCTGCGATGTCTATATCCGCGAAGATCAGTGCCTCCCCTTTTGCCGGCGCTTCGGCAAGAACGCGGCCGTCCGGCGCCGCAATGCGGGAGAGACCTGTATAGGCGAAGTGATCGTCGTCCCCGCAATGGTTGATGTAAGCGACGAACACCTGGTTCTCGAACGCACGCACTCGGATCATGTACTCTGCGATGAACTGACCTGACCAGCCCACCGGAAGCGCGGTCGGGACGACAACGAGATCAGCGCCCGCTAATGCCAGCCGGCGAACATTTTCAGGAAACTCGACGTCGTAACAGATCAGCATGCCGATCTTCACGCCCGCTATCGTCGCCATGACGGAGCAGGGCTCTTCGCGTGAAAACCACTGTCGTTCATATGGCCCGTACAGATGGGACTTGCGATAAACTGCGGTTTCCCCTGCGCCGTCGGTCAGAAGGACACTGTTGTAGATGGAGTCCTGGCTTGCTTCGGCGAAACCCGCAACAATGACGAGACCGTGGCGGCGGGCAATCGACGTCAACCGATCCGCCAGGGCGCCGTTTGCAGATGAAGCAAGGGATGGAAAGTGATCGGCGGCGCCATAGCCTGTCAGGGCCAATTCGGGAGCGATCAGCAGTTGCGCCCCTCGGTCAGCAGCCTTTTCGGCAGCCGCGTCGATCTTTGCGAGGTTCGCGTCAACGTCGCCGGGCACCGACTGCATCTGAAATCCGGCAATCTTCATCGTTCATCCGCCATTGCACCGAGCAGTTTCGGGAGATCGCCGAAACGTGCGATCAAGCCGAACACCAACGCGGCGATCGCGAGGAAGAAGACAGTCACGGAGGCCATCGTCGGAGTATAGCCGTAGCGCAGGGCGTTGAAGATCTTGATCGGGAGGGTTTCCATGGTGAACCCGACTGTCATGTAGGCAACGATGTATTCGTTGAGCGACAAGACGAACGCGAAGGCGTAGCCGGAAATCATGTAGGGCAGGATCAACGGAAGCACGACAGTGCGAAAGATGGTCCTGTCATCCGCCCCCATCGTCGCTGCGACCTCAACCAGGGAGCGATCGATTGCGGAAAACCCCAGTGAAAGCGTTACCAGCGGCAGGGTGACGAAGAAGATTGCGTGGCTGATCACCGCCGTCCAGGGCTGGCCATAGAAGCCGCTCGTCGCCCAGAAGGTCAGCAGGCCGAGGGCGGTGATAACGGGCGGGAGGGTGAAGGGAGCGACACCAAGGAGTTGGAAGACGTTTGCCCAGGGCGCGACCCGGCGCCATAGGAACCAGGCCAGCGGCAGTGCCACCAGAAGGGCGAGCGCGGCCGACAGAGCCGCGAGCGTCAGGGATGCGAAAAGCGCGTTGCGCCAGTCGTCATTCAAGAAGATCTCGCCGTACCAGGAGAGGGAGAAGCCCTGTGGGGGGAAAGCCAGAGTCTGCTTTTCGTTGATCGAAACGCCGGCGACAACGATCAGCGGCAGTGCGAGGAACAGGCCGACGGCAAAGAAGAAGATGCGGTGCAACGCGATCATCTCGCGGCCTCCTTCTGGCGCCCGGCATAGACAGCAAGCCCGACAAGCGACAGCGAAACCAGCACAAGGAAAACGGCCATCGCTGCCGCGAACGGCATATTGGACTGGTAGATTGCCTGATCCGTGATGAGTACGGAGAGGGTCCAGTGTTGCGGCCTGCCAAGCAGTTGCGGCAGCAAGTAGGAACCAAGGGCAAAGATGAAGACCATGATCAGCGTTGCCAGGATAGTGTTTCGCAGCGCCGGTATGACCACGGTGAAAAAAGCACGTGGCGGGGATGCCCCCAGCGTCCGAGCGGCCTCCGTCAGGGTAGGGTCAAGTCGCACCAGAGCAGGGTAGAGGACGAGGACGGTATAGGGCAGTGCCTGGTAGGTCATGGCGGTCATGACCGCGCCAAAGCTGGGTGTCAGCGCCTGCGGCCCTTCCATCAAGCCCACAACGACAAACAGGTTGGTGATGCCTGCCGTGCGGGAGAGCAAGGTCGACCAGGCAAAGCCGATCATCACCTCCGATAAAGAGAGGATTGAAAGAAGCCCAACGAGCCAAAATACCTGGGTTGCACGGGACGATCGCGCGAGGAGATAGGTGAAAGGTACGCCGATGACGACACAGGCCGCCGCCACTGCCATCGCCAATGAGAGCGAGAAGCCGAGAACCTTGCCAAAGAAGAGGCTTAGGAAGCGACCGTAGTTGTCCAGCACGAATGCGGGCTCGTAAAAGCCTCCCTGCTGCCGCTCAAAGAAGGAGACGGCAATCATGGTGGCGAAGGGAATGACGAAGAAGACGATGAGCATCCCCGCCGGGAAGAAAAGAGGGCCATAATCGGCTGCCCGCTGCGGCGGTTCCCGTCTCATCGGGCTAGCACCACACTGGCCTCGGGGTCAAATCGTAAGCCCACGGTCTGACCGACAGAAACCTCAGGACGTGAGCGAGGAGAGGAAACGGCAACGATCTGTTGCCCTCCAGACTCGATGAACGTCTCAACAGTGCCGCCAAGATCGCGGATGAATGTAACGGTACCGGTGAGGGCCCCTGGAACTGGCGCGACGACCTGTACGTCCTCAGGTCGAACCGAAATAGTGCCGCTTCTTGCCCCGCCAAGCGCCAGACCGTGCACTGTAGAACCGAAGACGGAAGCCTGTCCAGAGGCGTCAGCGGTGAACGGAATAAGATTAGTCGAACCGATGAAGTCGGCGACGAAGGAGTCTGCCGGTCGTCGATAGATGTCGACGGGTGCTGCCGCCTGACGAATCTCGCCGCCATTCATCACCACGACAGTGTCTGCCATGGTCATGGCTTCCCGCTGATCGTGAGTAACGACGATGGTGGTGATACCCAGACGCTGTTGCAACTGGCGCAGTTCAACCTGCATCGCCTCGCGCAGTTTTGCGTCCAGCGCAGAGAGCGGCTCGTCGAGCAGGAAGAGTTTGGGCGAGATCGCAAGAGCGCGAGCGATGGCAATGCGCTGGCGCTGGCCACCTGAAAGCTTATTGACGGAACGATCCGCGAAGCCCGGCAGATGGATCATCGCCAGTAGTTCGTCCACCCGCTTTTTCTGGTCGGCCTTCCCGACGCCGCGGATACGCAGGGCATAGGCGATATTCTCACCGACCGTCAGATGCGGAAAGAGCGCGAGCGACTGGAAGACCATGCCCAGATTGCGCTTATGCGTCGGGACGGCAGTTATGTCCTCACCTCCCAACGTGATAGCGCCGTTGGTGGGCAGATCCAGCCCGGCGATCATGCGCATCAAGGTGGTCTTGCCGCAGCCGGAGGGGCCAAGGAGGCAGACGAAGGTGCCGTCCGGAACGGACAGACTTACATCGTTCACGGCCTTGAAGGTGCCGAACTGTTTGGTCAGGTTGCTGAGGATAAGTCCGGACATCTACTCTGCGAGTGGCTCCTGGAGCCTTAGGAGGTGGAAGAACTGGCCACCCTCCCGGTACGCGAGAGGGTGGCTGATCGAATTAACCTGCGATCATTTCCGTCCACTTCTGGTTCAGGAAGTCGGACTGCTTCTGATACATCTCGTAGCGCGGAATGATCGGATCGATCTCAGATGAAACGGCTGCGAATTCTTCGGCCGTGAGGTCGAGTAGGTCACGCTTGACGGTTGGAGAGGTTCCAACCTTGCGCGACAGGATAGCCTGGATTGCCGGCTGGCACATGTAGTTGATGAACTCATGTGCTTCCTCGATCTTCTCCGAGGCACGTGAAACTGCCCAGCTTCCGGAATCCAGAATGCCGCCCTCCTTAGGGAAAGTAGAGCGTACGGGATTGCCATCTGCGGCTGCCAGTCCCGTGACGTCATGGTAGTACTGCCCCATCGGAATCTCGCCGGACTTGAGAGATTGCTCAAACTGGGCCTCGTCCCGATACCACAGGCGAACATTGGGTTTAACCTCGGCAAGCTTGTCGAACACCTTGAGGATGCCCTCCTCGGTTGCCAGAACGTCGGTTCCGCCGAAATGGGTCTTGGCGGTGACTTCCAGAAGGAAGGAGTTCGATACGAGCGCCAGCAGTCCGAGCTTGTCGGCATTTGCCGGATCCCAAAGAGCTTCCCAGGACGTCGGTGCTTCCGGATAGACATCCGTGTTGGTAACGAGCGTGATGTACCAGGAGACGGCGCCGATACCAGCGACACGCCCGTCCGGATACTTGTTGATGAAGGTATCGATCAGGCCGGAGGCATTCTCGATCTTCGCCATGTCGAGTGGTGCCCAAAGGTCGGTGCTCTGGCCCTTGAGAAGCGCGACCTGAGACATCATCGAGACGTCAGCGGGTGCCTGTCCTGCGCGCGCTGCCTGTTCCAGTTGCACCAACCAGGCTTCCCCGGTTGGCTCAGCAACCGATTCAACTGCGATACCGGTCGCTTTGGTAAACTCGGGAAAGATGTTCTTGTCGAAGGAGTCCTTGAAGTAGCCGCCGTAGACGCCAACCTTGAGCGAGCGATTCTGCGCGCGCAGGATCGACGGCATGGCGAGCAGGGACGCGCCGGCCAGGCCCGCGCCCAGCACTGCACGCCGGCTGGTTTTGCTTGTCAGAATGTCGCGCATGATGTTCTCCTTTGAAGTGCCGGCAGGTTCTTTTGCCTGCGCAGCCAGTTCCCACTCTTGTCGTTAGTTTATGTCAGTCTTCGCCCTTCAAGGAAGGGCTGAACACCATCAGGCTGAGAATTTCAAACAGCATCTGGGCGCCCGCCTGCGCGGTGTTGCTCGTCGCGTCATATTGCGGCGCCACCTCCACCACATCTCCGCCGACGAGATTGATCCCCTTGAGGCCGCGGATCAACTCAAGAACTTCTCGCGTCGTCAAGCCGCCGATCTCAGGCGTTCCGGTGCCGGGTGCAAAGCTCGGGTCGAGGCTGTCGATGTCGAAGGAAAGGTAGGTCGGACCGTCGCCGACGACGGCCTTGGCTTTCTCGATGATCGCGGGCATGCCCATGCCCGACACATCTTCTGCATGGATAACGGTCATTCCCGAAGCATAGGAGAATTCCCAGATGTATTCAGCAGCCCCTCGGATGCCGATCTGGATAGTTCTCGTTGGATCGAGAACACCATCCAGCACAGCATTGCGGAAGGGGCCCGCATGATGGAACTTGCTGTGATCGAAGGCGCCGCTGGTGTCGCAGTGGGCGTCGATGTGGATCATCCCGACCGGCGTCTTTTTCCCAACCGCTTTGAGGATCGACTGGCTGATGGAATGGTCGCCACCCACCGCTAGCGGAAGAACGCCCGCATCGACGATCTGGTTGAAGCGCTTCTCGATGTCCTGATGGCACATTTCCAGGTTGTAGCGGCTGCGCAGCGGGACGTCGCCAATATCGGCTACGCGCATATCGAAGACGGGCGCCGTTTTGAGTACGTGATTGTAGGGGCCAATGCGCTCGACCGCACGAAGCGCGCGGGGACCAAAGCGGGAGCCAGGGCGGTTGGTAACGCCAAGGTCCATCGGCACACCGGTGATCGCGACCTGCAGATTGCCGAAATCCGGTTCTTCCGGATCGACGGGCATGTGAGGTGCCGAGACGAAGGTCGGTACTCCTGCATAGGGCGCCAGCCGTGTGCCGCTCTTGGAGAATATCTTGTCCGCTACCTTGCGGAACTCAGGGTCGTACAGCTCACCTCCGTGACCCGAGCCATACTTACTGCGGAGCTCATTAAGCTTCTCATTGTCCAAGGGCATGATGTCCGGCTGCTTTCCTAATGGTGCCTAAAATTGGTTCCTGGATCTTCGGCGCCTCGATTTTGAGCATTATCGACAAAATCGAGATGGAAATGCAATTGATGATGTTCTAGCAGCTGGTGTGAGAAAAACTCACAATGACGGGATACGCTGATGAGCCGCCTGCCGCCGCTCAACCCTCTTCGAGCTTTTGAAGCAACCGCGCGCCTGGCATCGGTCTCAGCAGCCGCACGAGAACTGCGTGTTACGCACGGGGCCGTGAGCCATCAGATCAAAGCACTGGAGGAGTCGCTTGATGCGATACTCTTCGAACGCGGCGGAAAGCGACTGAAGCTCACGGCTGCGGGCGCGTTATTGCTGCCGGCAGTGACGCAGGCATTCAACGGCATAGCGTCTGCCACGGCACAGATGAAGAGGCCCGCCACAAGCGGTGAGCTGTCAATCGCCTGCGTTCCGGCCCTTCTGTCGTTCTGGATCGTTCCGCGGCTGTCCTCTTTTACGGATCAGTATCCGGATGTCACCTTGAAGCTCGCTGCGTCAAACGACGCCGGCCACCTTCATTCATCCGACGTGGACGTGTGTATCCTTTACGGCGACGGCAACTGGCCCGATGCCTGGACCAGGCTCTGGAGCAATCTTCATCTTTTTCCGGTGGCGAGCCCCACCTTGCTCAACAGCCAACCGCTGCGCTCGATGCGCGATCTGGGGGACCATGTGCTGCTGCACGGAGATTCAGACGGAAGGGAGTGGAATACATGGCTGGCGGCCGCGGAGGGTGAGATTTTTTCCAGGCGCCGGCAACACTTCATGGGTGATGCGCGCTTCTCAACTGAAGCGGCTCTGCAAGGTCAAGGCGTTGCTTTGGGCGACACAATCACTGCGGCAAAGCTTATTGCGGACGGGGAGCTTCTGGTTCCCTTCGATCTGAGCGTGCCGGCCAATGATGCGTTCTATGTGGCATGCCGCCACGAGATGCGAGCGGCGCCCATCGTTCGGGTCTTCATTGAATGGCTATTTGCCTCGTTGGAGGGCGATCGATTGCCGGAACCGACCAGCCTCGCGCGGAGAAAATTAAGGGGGCGCAACGCGAATAAGTGAAGCAGAGCTAAATGCGCTGCTTCACCATTCACAGGACCTAGATCTTTGCGGTCTCACCTGCTTCGCGCAGACTGAGATAGGTGGTCGTGACAGTTGCCAGATTGTCGTCGATCCACTTCGCCATGCTCTGCTCTTCCTGCAGGTTCGTCTGCAAGGCAGATGTCGCGAAGGAGAACCCACCCGCTTCGGCTACGGTGATAAGCGACTTGTATGCAGCAATTTCGAAGTGTTCGAAAGCGTAGTTCGCGAAGGAATTCTTGAGGATCTCGTCGCCGGCTACCGTGTGGCCCATCGCTGCCATACCTCCGGTGAAGGAGAGGGCCATGTCCTTGAGCGAGGAGTGGCTTTCATCAAGCTGCCGAAGAAGCTCTTCAATCCGGGTCATCTGACCTTCAGTCTCGCGAATGTGCTCTTCGAGGCGACGTGCGACTTCGGGATAGTTTTCAATACGCGAAACCTGAGGCTTCATGATTGAGAGCGCCTGGTTTTCCATAGCGTGGGCGTTCTTGAGCCCGGTCACAAAGACTTCGCGGGTTGCGCTGGTATCAGCCATAGGTTTTCTCCATTTCCTGTCATAGTTCGTCGCCGCTTAAACGGCGGGAACTTGCGAATGTTCCAACTGGAGCACCTCGGCATAACTGGCCTTTCTCGGAGCTCCACGTTATCGGTTCGGATGGCTGGCGGAGTTGGCAATGGCAGAGACGTCGGGCGGGCGCGGAGGACGGAATGGAGTGGCTGACACTGAGCGAGGAGGAATGGGTGGCAGTCAGGCTGAGCCTCAAGGTCGCATCTGTCGCTATGATCTGCAGTTTGCCACCCGGCATCCTCGTCGCTCACCTGCTCGCGCGAGGACAGTTCTGGGGCAAGTCGATCCTGAATGGTTTCGTTCATCTGCCTCTGATCCTGCCACCGGTAGTTACTGGCTTCCTGCTGCTCATCACCTTCGGTCGGCGTGGCGCCGTCGGTAGTTTCCTTTATGACTGGTTCGGCATCAGCTTCTCCTTCAGATGGACTGGTGCAGCGCTTGCTTGTGCCATTATGGGCTTCCCATTGATGGTCCGCTCGATCCGACTGTCGATCGAGGCGATTGATCAGAAGCTCGAGGAGGCAGCAGGTACTCTCGGTGCCGGGCCTTTATGGACCTTCGTCACTGTGACGCTTCCGCTCGCCCTGCCCGGCATCGCTGCCGGCATGATCCTCTCCTTCGCGAAGGCCATGGGCGAATTCGGTGCGACGATCACCTTCGTGTCAAACATCCCCGGCGAGACGCAGACGCTCGCCGCTGCAATCTACACTCTGACTCAGGTTCCAGGCGGCGACGCGGGTGCAATGCGTTTGACTGTGGTCGCGATAGCGATCTCCTTCGGCGCACTTCTGGCGTCGGATGCACTTGCCCGTCTTTTTGCCCGCAGAGGTGCTGCCTGATGTCGCTGATGGTAGAGGCCAGGCATGAGTTCGGCAGCTTCAAGCTTGATGCAAACTTTACGGCCGACGGCGGGGTGACTGCTTTATTTGGCCGATCGGGCTCCGGCAAGACATCGTTGATGCGGATCATCGCTGGGCTGGTTCGACCAATCCACGGAAAAGTTGTTCTGGATGACGAGGTGCTTCTCGACACGGGCAGCAACAGCTTCGTCAAACCGCACCGGCGGCAGTTTGGCTATGTCTTTCAGGAAGCTCGGTTGTTTCCTCATCTGAGCGTCCGCCGGAATCTCACCTATGGCCGGTGGCTTTCGCGCGCTCCTCTGCGGCGGGATGAGTTTGGCCGGGTTGTCGAAATGCTCGGTGTGTCGCGGTTGCTGGATCGGGATCCTGCTGCGCTTTCCGGGGGTGAGCAGCAACGGGTGGCGATTGGTCGTGCGCTCCTGAGCGCACCGCGCCTTCTTTTGATGGATGAGCCGCTCGCGGCGCTGGATGACGAGCGCAAGGGGGAAATCCTGCCTTATCTGGAGCGGCTGCGTGACGAGGCAGGAGTGCCGATCATTTATGTCAGTCATTCGGTTGCCGAAGTGACCCGCCTTTCAGACCGGGTGGTGCTGATGCGGGATGGTCGGGTGGCGGCGGTGGGAGATCCGAACCACGTCTTTGCCAGCCAAACTCCGTCACTGCTTGCCTCTCGGGATGCGGGAAGCGTGCTGACCGGGATTGTCGAAGGTTTTGATGCAGCGACGGGACTTGCAAGCATCAGGCTACAAGAGAGGTCTCTGCTTTTGCCCGAGTCCGGGCTGACGGTCGGACGAGCGGTTCGCCTTCACCTTCCGGAGCGGGACGTGATGATCGCCACTATGAAGCCGGTGGGACTAAGCGCGCTGAACATCCTTCAGGGGAAGATCACTGCCCTCGTGAGGGATCAGGGAACGGTCGGTGTGACGATAGACTGCGGCGGCGACCAGATCCTCGCGCGCATCACAAGCTTCTCCGCAGAGAGGCTGCAGCTTTCGGTTGGGCAGGCGGCCTTTGCGGTGATCAAGTCAGTTGCTTTGGAGCGTTGAGGATAGGCGTCGGGCGCCGACACCTGCTCTGGCATAAGCTTCTTTCCTATGCGACACCAGAAGGCGTCTAATTGAGGAGAAAGGCGCGATCGCAACTGCGCGATTGAGCGAAAGGAGGCGGGTGGAGCAGGAGCCATGTCTCCGCCTGATCAAGGGAGGAAGTACATGGCAACACGCATCGCGTTTATCGGCCTCGGCAACATGGGCGGTCCTATGGCCGCCAATCTTGTGAAAGCCGACCATGATGTCATAGGCTTCGACCTTTCGCGGCAATCTTGCCAGGCGGCCGAGGGGAAGGGCGTGTCGATTGCTTCGTCGCCGGTGGACGCGGCGAAAGATGCCGATGTCGTCGTGACGATGCTACCTGCCGGCCAGCACGTACTTACCGTCTGGAGCGAGATATCTTCGGCCCTGAAGCCAGGAACGCTGCTGATCGACTGCTCCACCATTGACGTGGAAAGCGCCCGCAGGGCGCACCTTCTGGCGAAGGAGGCAAGCTGCTTGTCGCTAGACGCCCCTGTGTCCGGCGGTACCGTCGGAGCGGCGGCAGGCACGCTTACTTTCATGGTCGGTGGTGAAGAAGCGGCGTTCGCAAGGGGAGAAGCCATCCTTCAGGCAATGGGCAAGCGCATCGTCCACTGCGGCGATGCCGGTGCCGGGCAGGCCGCCAAGATCTGCAACAACATGATCCTCGGCATCACCATGGCGGGTGTCTGCGAAGCCTTCGTCCTAGCTGAGAAATTGGGCCTTTCGCATCAGGCGCTTTTCGACGTTGCTTCCACATCCTCGGGGCAGTGCTGGTCACTGACGACCTATTGCCCAGTACCCGGACCTGTGCCGACATCGCCCGCCAACAATGGCTACAAGCCAGGTTTCGCGGCGGCGCTGATGCTAAAGGACCTCAAGCTCTCTCAGGAGGCGGCGACCGCGGCAGGGGCAATGACTGAGATGGGAGCGCACGCGGCCGCGCTCTACGAGGAATTTTCCAGGCGCGGTCATGGTGACGACGATTTCTCCGGCCTGATCAATTTCCTTCGCGAAGAAACGCAAGCCTAGCTGCGTCAATCAATCTTGCGAATAGCGCTCCTCCGCCCAAGGGTCGCCGCGCATGTGGTAACCGTTTTGTTCCCAAAAGCCGGCGCTGTCGGCGGAAAGGAATTCAATCCGGTTCAGCCACTTGGCGCTTTTCCAGAAATAAAGATGCGGCACCACGAGCCGTAGCGGGCCGCCATGTTCCGCCGAGAGTGGCTCGCCCTGCCACCGATGGACAAGCAGCGCATCTTCGACGGCAAAATCGGAAAGCAGAAGGTTGGTGGTGTAGCCGTCGTAGCTCGTCAGCATCACCGCGGTCGCTTCCGGCTTTGGATCGACCGCGTCCAGCAGCGCACGCGTGGAGACGCCGGTCCAGGCGTTGTCGTATCGGGACCAGGTTGTCACGCAGTGTATGTCCGATTGCAGTTCAATCTGCGG
>CAYNED010000001.1:27353-38628 GCA_964396135.1 uncultured Neorhizobium sp. | reverse complement strand
GAGGCGACTACCTCGAAGATCTCGGACGACCAGAAGTTCTACGTCATGCAACGTGGCATCCCCGAAGAAGAAGCGATCGCGCTGATCGTCAACGGCTTCGTCAAGGATGCCATCCAGGAGCTGCCGATGGAATTCGCTGTCGAGGCTCAAAAGCTGATTGGAATTTCTCTTGAAGGCTCAGTCGGTTAAAGTCGCTTTTTCATAACCTACGTGCACAGCACGCAACGATATTCGTCCGAGAGGATTTGAGATGCTTGAAATCAGAAACCTACATGCACGCATCGCCGAGGATGGCACGGAAATCATTCGAGGGCTGAACCTGACGGTCAAGGCCGGCGAAGTCGCCGCCATCATGGGCCCGAACGGCTCCGGCAAGTCGACCTTGTCCTATATCCTGTCCGGCCGCGAGGATTACGAAGTTACCGAGGGTGACATCCTCTACAACGGCGAGAGCATCCTCGAGCTCGACCCGGCGGAGCGCGCATCCAAGGGCATTTTCCTGGCCTTCCAGTATCCGGTCGAGATCCCGGGCGTCGCCACCATGCAGTTCCTCAAGGTGGCGATGAACGAGCAGCGCAAAGCACGCGGCGAGGAAGAGCTGACGACGCCGGACTTCATCCGCCGCGTCAAGGAAGCCGCCGCCGAGCTGAAAATCGACCCGGCAATGCTGCGCCGTCCGCTCAATGTCGGTTTTTCCGGCGGTGAGAAGAAGCGCGCGGAGATCCTCCAGATGGCTCTTCTCGAGCCGAAGCTGTGCATCCTCGATGAAACCGATTCCGGCCTCGACATCGATGCGCTGAAGATCGTGGCAGACGGCGTCAATGCGCTGAAGTCACCGGATCGCGCTGTGATCGTCATCACCCACTACCAGCGACTGCTCGAATACATCGTGCCGGACACCGTCCATGTTCTTTACAAGGGGCAGGTCATTCGGTCCGGCGACAAGGATCTTGCGCTCGAGCTGGAAGCCAACGGCTATGCCGACATCATCGGGAAAGCAGCCTGATTCCCGGGAAGGATGTGGAAATGAACATTCAAACGACCAATCGCCTAACGGCGGCTGAGACGTCTCTGATCGAGACCTACACGGCGCAGGTCGGGGATCTTCCGGGTAACGGCGCAGTCGCGGGAACCCGCGATCGCCTGCTCGACGACCTGAAGACTTCCGGTCTACCAACGCGCCGCATTGAATCATGGCATTATACGGATCTGCGCACCCTCATGCGCACAATCCCAGCACCCCTTTCCGCTGCACCGTCGATCCAGGCGATTGACGGCCTCGTCGATGGCGCTCAGCTACTTCCTGTGCTTCAAGGTGCTGCCGATGTTACAGCCTCGGCCGAGGGCATCGACGTCTCGGTCTATGCCGACGAGCTGATCAGCGGCGCGGCTGTCACGGGTCTTACAGCGCTCGACAGGGACGATGCGATCGGCAAGATCAACGGCAGCCTTGTTCGCGACGGCTATCGGATCGCTGTTCCTGCAGGTGCGACAGTCGAAGCGCCGATCGAGCTTCAGGTGTTGCACGGGGCAGGGCAGGTCCATACCCGCTTCCCGGTCACTTTCGGAGCTGGGTCCAAAGCTACGATCGTCGAGCGTCACCGCTCGGTGACTGGAGAGGCAGCGCTGGTCTCCAGCATCAGCGAAGTGACGCTGGAGGACGGTGCCGAAGCCGTGTGGATCATTCTGCAGGAGCAGGGTGCCGACGATATCCATCTTGGCCAGATCCGCGTCAAATTCGGCACCAATGCAAAGCTGAAGCTCTTCGTCATCAATGCCGGCGGCAAACTGGTTCGTCAGGAACTGCGCATCGATGTTGACGGCGAGGACAGCGAACTGACGCTTCGCGGCGTCAACCTACTGGGCCAGGAGACCCATACTGACGTGACCTTGGTGCTGGGACACAACGTGCCCAACACCAACTCCAGCGAAATCTTCCGCAATGTCGTCTTCGATCGTGCAAGGGGCGTCTTCCAGGGCATGATCCGCGTTGCTCCCGATGCACAGAAGACCGATGCGAAGATGGCTTGCAACACGTTGCTGCTGACGGACGATGGCGAGTTTTCGGTAAAGCCGGAGCTTGAGATCTTCGCCGATGACGTCATCTGCGGACACGGTGCAACGGTTTCCGACATCGACAAGAACCATCTCTATTACCTGCGGTCGCGCGGGGTACCGGAGAAGGTGGCGCGGGCCATGCTGGTCAACGCCTTTGTTGCCGAAGTCGTAGAAGAGCTCGAAGAAGAGAAACTGGTCGAGGCGCTGGAAGGCGTCATTTCGACCTGGCTGGAAAAGCACGCCTGAGATGGATCAGATCACGCCAGCGACGAGTTACGATGTAGAGGCCATCCGCCGGGATTTCCCGATCCTGTCGCGGGAGGTCTATGGCAAGCCGCTGGTGTATCTCGACAACGGTGCCTCGGCGCAGAAGCCGCAGGCGGTGATCGATGCGATTTCGCATGCCTATGCAACTGAATATGCCAACGTTCACCGCGGGCTGCATTTCCTTTCCAATGCCGCAACGGATGCCTATGAAGGTGCCCGTGAAAAGGTGCGCCGGTTTCTGAACGCTCCGTCGGTTGACGAGATCATCTTCACCAAGTCCTCGACGGAGGCGATCAATACCGTCGCCTATGGTTGGGGGATGCCGAAACTTGGCCAGGACGACGAGATTGTCGTCACGATCATGGAGCATCACTCAAACATCGTGCCTTGGCACTTCATTCGCGAGCGTCAGGGTGCAAAGCTCGTGTGGGTGCCTGTCGACGATAACGGTGCCTTCCACGTCGAAGACTTCGAAAAGTCCCTGACGGACAGGACGAAGCTCGTTGCGATCACACACATGTCGAACGCTATGGGCACGGTCGTTCCGGTCAAGGAAATCTGCCGCATCGCCCATGAGCGTGGCATTCCAGTTCTGGTCGATGGCAGCCAGGGCGCCGTCCACATGCCCGTCGACGTGCAGGACATCGACTGTGACTGGTATGTCATGACCGGTCACAAGCTCTATGGTCCCTCGGGGATCGGTGTTCTCTTTGGCAAGGCCGACCGTCTCAAGGAGATGCGTCCCTTCCAGGGGGGCGGCGAGATGATCGTGGACGTCAGCGAAGACGAGATCACCTATAATGACCCGCCGCACCGCTTTGAGGCCGGCACACCACCGATCGTGCAGGCGATCGGTTTGGGTCATGCCCTTGATTATATCGAGAAGATCGGCCGGGATGCCATTGCGAGGCATGAAGCGGACCTTGCAGCCTACGCCTCCGAGCGGTTGCGGGCTATCAACTCGCTTCGCATTATCGGCGACGCCCCTGGAAAAGGAGCTATCTTCTCCTTCGAGCTTGCCGGCATTCATGCCCATGACGTGTCGATGGTGATCGACCGCCGCGGTGTTGCGGTGCGTGCCGGTACCCATTGCGCCATGCCGCTCTTGAAACGCTTCGGCGTGACCTCCACGTGCCGAGCCTCGTTCGGCATGTACAACACCCGTGCCGAGGTCGATGCGCTCGCCGATGCGCTTGACTACGCTCGTACGTTCTTTTCCTGAGGAATTTTGCCATGGCCGTCGAAGACAGCGAACTGAAATGGGATGCTCGCGAGGGTATCGTCCAGTCAGCGATCCCGCAGGAAGAGCTGGCGCGCCTCAGCGACGATATCATCGCTGCGCTCAAAACCGTGTACGACCCGGAGATCCCGGCCGATATCTTCGAGCTGGGGCTGATCTACAAGATCGACATCGAGGACGACCGGATGGTCAAGATCACGATGACGCTGACTGCCCCCGGATGCCCGGTGGCGGGTGAGATGCCCGGCTGGGTCGAGAACGCAGTCGGCGCCGTTGAGGGCGTTTCAGGCGTCGAGGTGGAGATGACGTTCGACCCTCCTTGGACGCCTGTGCGCATGTCGGAAGAGGCTCAGGTCGCCGTGGGCTGGTATTGATCCCTTTACCGCCGGCACCTACATTTGATCCAACAACACCGGTCCTTGAAGCCGGCTGTAGAGGAGCATGAGCCGATGGGCTTTGCAGTGATGACCATGACCGATGCGGCGGCCGAGAGGGTCAACGCGATTGTCGGCAATTCCGGAGATGATGCCAAGGGCGTGCGCGTCGGCATCAAGAAGGGTGGCTGTGCCGGCATGGAATACACAATCGACCTCGTAACAGAGCCTAACGTCAAGGACGATCTGGTCGAGCACGGCGGAGCGAGAGTTTGGATAGAGCCATCGGCGGTGCTCTATCTGCTTGGCACCCAGATGGATTTCGAGACGACGAAGATGCGCTCCGGCTTTATTTTCGTGAACCCGAACCAGACTTCCGCCTGCGGCTGCGGCGAGTCGGTCGAACTCAAGCCTGCTGATCTGGCGGCTCTGGCCCGCGAGCGCGAAGCGCAGACGCATACCGGCTAACACCGTTTAATTCTGTTTGAGGAGGGCCACCGTGCCCCTTTCTGATCGCGCTATTCATGGCGCAGTGCGTCGATCGGGTTCATCTGTGCCGCGCGGCGTGCCGGGAAGTAGCCGAAGACCACTCCGATGATCGCTGAGAAGGCAAAGGCCACCAGAACGATTGCAGGGCTCGTGACGAAGGGGACATTCAGCAACCCCACAGCGCCATAGGCGAGACCAAGGCCCGTCAAGATACCGGCCACGCCACCGAACACGGACAACATGACGGCTTCCACCAGGAACTGTGTAAGGACCTGCTTCTCCAGCGCGCCAATGGCAAGCCGGATGCCGATCTCGCGCGTCCGCTCGGTGACAGAAACCAGCATAATATTCATGATGCCGATGCCGCCGACAAGGAGGCTAACCGCGGCAACCGCGCCCAAAAGACCGGTCAACAGTGTCGTGGTTCCGGTGAGGGCGGCGGCCATCTGCGACATGTCCGCGACCGAAAAATCATCGTCGCGCCCTATGCCGATCCGACGCCGCTCTCTCAAGAGGCCCTCCACGTCGGACTGCACCTTCGCGGTCGACACGCCATCCTGGGCCGACAGGATGATGGCGGAAATCGTGTTGGTGCCGCCTATGCGCCGCTGATGCAGTTTGAGCGGCATTATGACAGTGTCGTCCTGGTCGTCGCCCATACCAGATTGGCCCTTGGCCTCCAGCAGACCGACGATCGGGCAGGAGATATTGCTGACACGGATGGTCTGGCCGACGGGGTCGGCGCTGCCAAACAGCTCGCGCCGGACCGTCTCGCCAAGGATGCAGGCCGCCTGTCCGCGTTCTTCGCCCGCTACGAAGATGCGCCCCGAAGTCACGTTCCAGTCCTGCGCAATCAGGTAGTCATTGTTGGTGCCGATGACGCTGGAGGAGCGGTTTTCTCCCCCGGCGATCACCGTCGCACTGCCGCGGTTCATCGGAGCCACCGCCCGCAGGCCCGAAATCTGCTCTCGAATGGCGTCGACGTCGCGATCCTCGAAACGTTTCGCTTCGGTGCTGGCGCGACCGGGGCCCCATTGGCCGGGGCGTACGAAGAGGGTATTGGTGCCGAGCCGCGAAAGTTCTGCCTGGACCTGCGCCGTCGTGCCATTTCCAATCGTTACCATCGCGATGACGGCGGCCACTCCGATCACGACGCCAAGGACCGTCAGGAAGGATCTTAGCAGGTTGCGGCTGATGGCGCGCCAGGCGAGCTTTGTTGCCTCAAAGAACACGAGCCGGCTCCTCCACCTGCACCTCGTCGGCGACGAGGCGGCCATCGACGAAACGCAGAAGGCGCCGAGCATAGGCGGCGATGTCTTCCTCATGGGTGACCATGATGACCGTGATACCGCGTTCGCGGTTCAGTCGTGAGATCAGGTCCATGATCTCACGACTTGTCTTGGTGTCGAGATTGCCTGTCGGTTCGTCGGCCAGCAGAACTGCAGGATCGGTGACAATGGCGCGAGCGATGGCGACACGCTGCTGCTGACCTCCCGATAATTCCTGGGTGGTATGGCCCTCCCGGCCCTTGAGTCCTACCTGCTCGAGTGCAATCAGCGCCCGCCTGCGCCTTTCGCTGACGGGCATGCCACGGTAGACGAGTGGCAACTCGACGTTCTCCATGGCCGATGTGCGCGCAAGCAGGTTGAAGCCTTGGAATACAAATCCGAGCATGTGTCGCCGCAAGAGCGTGAGCTGCGTTCGAGTGAAGCTCGTCGTGGGGATCCCTTGCACCCGATACTCACCGGAAGAAGGGACGTCGAGACCGCCGATGACGTTCATGGCGGTCGACTTGCCAGATCCGGACGGGCCCATGATCGAGACGAAATCGCCGACCGAGATCGACAGGTCGACGTGGTCGAGTGCCCGGATGGTTGCTTCGCCACGACCGTAGAACTTGGAGACCTGCCTGAATTCGATGAACGGTGCGTCGCTCATGATAGCCTCAGCCGCTTCGAACGGTAGCGTCGGTGATCACCAGATCGCCTTCTTGTAGCTCGCCAGAGCGTACGACCGTGGATTGGCCGTCGGATGGCCCTGTCTCCAATGCCACCCGTTCAGGCGTGCCGCTGCGCAGGATCCACACGCTGCGAGCCGTGTTGTCCCCTGTCGACTGACGATCGCCGCCGCCCCTGCGCGGGCCACGGAAGAGACGGGTCAGGATGCTGCCGCTGCTCCTGCTTGCTGCTGGCGGGGAGTATCGTAGCGCGGCGTTCGGCACCAGCAATGCGTCATTGACGGACTCGACCACGATGTCGGCGGTGGCAGTCATGCCCGGGCGCAGCAGCAGATCGTTGTTTTCGACCGTAAGGATCGCTTTGTAAGTGACCACGTTTGATACGGTCTCCGGCGCAAAACGAACCGTCTGGATCGTGGCGGGGAAGCTACGTTCCGCGTAGGCGTCGACGGTAAAGCTCGCCTGCTGTCCTTCCTGAACCTGGCCTACATCGGCTTCGTCGACAGCCACTTGCAACTCCATCTTCTGCAGATCGCCGGCGATGGTGAACAGCACGGGTGCATTAAGGGAGGACGCCACGGTCTGACCTGGCTCGACGTCCCGGGTCAGGACGACGCCGTCGATCGGCGACACAATCCTGGACTTGCCTAGGTTAACCTCCGCGAGGCGCAGACTTGCTTCGGCAGACTGCACGGAAGCCTCGCTCACCGCTTTGGAGGCGATCGCCGCTTGAAGTGTGAAGCGCGCCGAGTCGACCTCTTGCTGGCTGGCGACGTTTCGTCCTGCCAGGCCTGTCAGCCGTTCGAAACTCGTCCGCGCCGAAGAAACATCGGATTCTGCCTTCAGCACGCTTGCCTGCGCCGACGCAAGTTGCGCGCGGGCATTTTCGACATCTGCCTGAAGTTTGTTTGTATCGAGCTCCGCCAGCACCTCTCCTGAGCGAACGGAAGAATTATAGGTCACGTTGACGGCTCGTATCGTGCCGGAGAGCTCACTGGAGATGTCGACCTGGTCTGTCGGCTGCACGGATCCCGTCGCCGTGACGATAACTTGCAAATCACCCCGCTGCAGCGGTTGTGTAGTGTAGTTATAAAGCGGGCGGTCACCGTTCATGTAGATGTAGCCACCGGCGGCGGCGCCAATGAGAAGAAGTACAACGAACCCCCACCTCAACCTGCGGCCGCGCGGCCTGCGCTGCTGCTGAGTGAGGATCGCAGCGAGATCCGGAACGGCGTTCGCCTTGTTTGCGCCTATGTCGCTCTCAGGTTTCAAGGTGCGCTCCTCTTCGAAAACCTCCCAATACGCTTGGACGCCCATGCGTCGCTGCGCTATATCAAGTGGCCATTGACATCCCGTCTGCCATGACATGTCAGTTGGTCCAAACCAACTTAAACTTCGGTAACCTCCACGACAGGGTACCGGTGATTAGAGGCGATTGCAGGTGTTCCCGATCCTGCTAAGAAGAGTTGCCCAATCATGGGCTGGGGAACAAACCATTGATTAAGAAATGCCTTGCTGCCGTTGGTGCTCTGACGGCTATCCTTGCATCTGCAGGTCCGTCTCATGCAGAAGACCTGGTCTTCACGTTGACGAACTCGACCAACTCGACACTCGAGCGCTTCTATACGTCGCCCACAGGGGTCAATCAGTGGGAAGAGGATGTCTTCGGCAAAGACGTCTTGGAGCCGGGGGAGAGCATCGAGATTACTATTGCTGACGGTCGCACGGTCTGCGAGTACGACATGCGGTTCGAATTCTCTGACGATTCCGATCTCGACACGACTGAAGACTCCCAGGATCTTTGTGAACTCGGCTCCTACGAAATTCACGAGTAGAGAGTGGAACGCCCGGCCTTCAATCCTGTTGTCTTCCGCTAGTTGAACGCAACAAGGAGAATCGAAATGGTCGATGCAGGACAGATCAAGGAACATGCCAAGGTCATCGGAGCAGACGGCGCGCCAGTCGGAACCGTCGACCGCGTTGAAGGCAACCGCATCAAGCTCACCAAGTCCAGCAGTGGCCAGGGGAGCCATGAAGGTCACCATCACTTCATCTCGCTCGATCTTGTGGCGGACGTGGAGGGTGACACCGTTCGCCTCAGCGCGAACGGTGATGTTGCTGTGACTTTCGAGGAAGAAGAAGGTGGACGCGCCGTCCACTGATATTGGGCGCCCATGCATTATAATGCCCCGCAATGCGGGGCATTATTCTATATGCGAAATGTCTTGATCGTCACCGGGAACACCGAACCGCTCATGAAGAAAAGCAGTTTCTTCCGGCGGACCCGCCAGACGCGCTGTCTTATTGACCGGATCGAGGCTCAATGGCCAAAGGAACACCGTCAAGACATACACCGTCATGGCAAGAACGAATGTCAGTACAACCTGTTTCTGAGTCATGACCCTGCTTGCTCCGTACGAGTACGCTAAGAACGGGAACGTCTCTTCGAATTCAATTTTGAGCCGACAATTCCATCGGCGATGCCATGATCTGTGACTCGCCGATGGATCGGTCGACATATTTGAATGCCAGGATGCTCAGCACAGACGCGAGCATGACGACGAAAATGATGCGCATGAGTAACTCCTTAGGCCCCACAACCCGCGGGACGGGAAGTCGTTCCTCAGCTCCGCTTTTGGCGGCGCGCTGCGGCATTTATGTAACAATCAGTGCCATTTTCTGAATTGCCTGGCATCTGAGTACATCATGCCGCGCTGTAGATGACGTCAATTGTCATCGCGGTTGCAATGTATTCTTTACAGACAGGGTCAAAACGCGTTCCCGCGCTGAGTCTGCAAGCCCAATCCACTGCCGCTCGACCGCCCCAAGCCTCCGGTGGCGAGACAAGCGTTTCGCGGGAGGTGCCGCGGTAGCGCTCCGTGGTGAAGTCATAGAACGACCCATTCATATTGCGCATTTTGGCGCCGCCGCTGGTGCCGAAGAAACTTGCTTCAATGATCGCGTCGCAGCCAGCCTGGAGCCGCCAGGAACACGTCAGACGCAGTACCGGTCCGTTTGCGAGTTCAATCGTGGCCGTGGCGAAATCCTCGACCTGATCGGCAGCGCCCGAAATCCTCTGTCCCTGGTGAAAAAGCTGCGAGGTAACCGTCTTGATCTCGGGAAAATCAAGGGCCCACAAGGCGAGGTCGGCCAGATGAATGCCAAGGTCCATGACGCAGCCGCCACCCGAGAGCGTCTTGTCGTAGAACCAGGGCTTATCCGGTCCGTAAGCGTTATGAAAAACGAGATCTACTGCATAGATCTCGCCAAGCTCACCGTTGCCGACGAGCTTGCGGATCTGTTGCATCCCTTCGGTATAACGGTAAGAGAGGTCAACGCCCAGGAGGCGGTCCGCCTTCTCAGCCGCAGCGACGACCGCCCGAACTTCACCAGAATCCCGACCAAGCGGCTTTTGGCAAAAAGCTGCCACACCGGCTTCAAGTGCCTGGACAGACTGTGCCGCATGCTGAGCGCTGGGGGTAGCGATCACCACGCCGTCGAGATCTTGTCGAAGAAGCTCTTCAAGGTCAGCAACCACCGTTGCCTGTGGTGCAATCTTCTTGGCCTCGTCGACCATCTCGGGGGAGGCATCGGCGATGGCGACCGCGACCCCTGCGCCCGAGGACAAGATTGCTTCCATCCGGTGGCGACCGATCCACCCGACGCCGAGAAAACCAAGCCGAGCAGGCCTTGTCGTCGCTAACAGCGTGGGCTCAGATATCATCTCGGTCATCAATAGGTCACCAGTGCCTTGAGGAAGCCATCGGGACGGTCGCGGGTGGTATCAAGCGCGTCTCCGAGCTCGTTGAGCGGGAATCGGTGCGTGTAGAGCGATGAAGGGTCCAGCCGCCCGCTGACCACCGCATCGACTGCCTCCCGGATGCCACGGACATACTCGGCGGGATCGCGTTCATGCGCATTAATAACGTCGAGGCCGCGCCAGTTCCAAAGCTGCATGTTGACCTGACGGGCGCCGTCTTGATGATATCCGGCGATCACCAGGCGGCCTCTTTCCTTTGTAAGTTCGGCGGCGAGATCGAGCGGCCACTGTTTTCCGACCGCCTCAATCACGCAGTCGCACATCTTGTCGTCCGTGAGGCGCTTGACTTCTTCGATGATCTGCCAGTGATCTTCCATCGGTATGCACTCGGACGCACCCATGTCCCGGGCGATATCGAGCGAGAACGGACGGCGCGAGATCGCAATGACCCGAGCACCCGCGGCGGTGGCGAGCTGGGTCAGCAATGCGCCCAGAAAGCCGATCCCGATGATGGCGACCGTCTGGCCTTGCTTGATCTTGCTGCGACGAAAGATGTTCATGGCGCAGCCCAGAGGCTCGCCCGGGAAGGGCATGCCGTCGAGCGGCGCGGGGAGCGGGACCACTTTGTCGGCATCGGCGACGTCATGGGAGGCATAGGCGTGAAAGGAGAGGGCGGCGACGCGGTCACCAATTTTTATACCTTCGACACCCTCGCCGATTGAATCGACAACTCCCCAGCCTTCATGACCAAGCCCGCCCGGCTCGGTTGGAAACTGCATCCATTCCGGTCCGGACCAAGGGGTCAAGTTTGAAGCGCAGACGCCGCAGCCTTCCAGTTTGATTCTGACCTGGCCGCGACCAGGCTCTGGCAGGGGCCTCGCTTCGGTTACCACTGTGCCTGGCCCGGTGACGATGGCGGCCTGCATCAGGCCAGCATCCAGCCGTGTCATCACATTCATCTCCTAGATCTCCCCACATGTATCGCCTGCCGTTGCGCAGCAGGCTCAGCATCAGCGGGTTCAACTCCTCAAGAGAGCAGGAGTTCCGGAAGAAGATGAAGAAGAAGCTTGCTCGCTTTATTCGAGCGCCTTGGAACTTGGCGGCCCGGCCCTATCCTAGCAAGAACAGGC
>CAYNED010000001.1:0-27253 GCA_964396135.1 uncultured Neorhizobium sp. | reverse complement strand
TTTATTCGAGCGCCTTGGAACTTGGCGGCCCGGCCCTATCCTAGCAAGAACAGGCAGCTCGTGTAGGCGGATCAGCTCTTCGAGCTTCTATCTCAATGCACACAATCGTTTCAAATGGTTCAGGGTCCGCCTAAGCTTGACCTGTTGATGAAGACATTGATGACAAAGATGTTCCTGAAGAAGGAACTTTTCCGTGTGGGAGGGGTTCACATGGCGAAATTGAATTTTGTTCCAGCGAAGAGTGATCAATGTCGACAGTTTTAGTGACGGGTGGATGCGGCTTCATTGGACGCCATGTAGCCGAGGAGCTTCTTGCTGCAGGCTATCAGGTCCGAATCCTCGATGCCATGATCGAACAGGTCCATGCCGATGCCGAATCGGAGGTTCCAGAACAGGCCGAGGTGATCCGCGCTGACGTTCGGGACAAGGAGGCGGTTACGAAGGCTCTCCAAGGCGTGGAGGGTGTCATTCATCTCGCGGCCGAAGTGGGTGTTGGTCAGTCGATGTACGAGATCGCGCGCTATGTCGGCGGCAATGATCTTGGTACGGCAGTGCTGCTGGAGGCGATGATCGGATTGCCAATACGGCGTATTGTCGTTGCCTCCTCCATGAGCGTTTATGGCGAAGGTCTTTACGCGACCGACAGCGGCGAGACGATGGGCTTCATTCGCCGCAAGGCCGAGCAGGTCCGTCAGGGGCGTTGGGAGCCACAAGGGCCGAGCGGCGAGATGCTGACGCCGATCGCAACCGACGAGAACAAGCCGGTCGATCTCGCATCGATCTATGCGCTGACGAAATACGCTCAAGAGAAGCAGGTGCTGATCTTTGGAGAGGCGTATAACGTTGAGGCGGTGGCGTTGCGTTTGTTCAACGTCTTCGGCGCGGGCCAGGCTCTCTCCAACCCCTATACCGGTGTGCTGGCGAACTTCGCTTCCCGTCTTGCCAATGGCCAACCTCCGACGATCTTCGAGGACGGACAGCAGCGGCGCGATTTCGTCCATGTCAGAGATGTTGCCCGAGCCTTCCGCCTCGCTTTGGAGCAGCCGAGCGCCAATGGCCATGTCATCAACGTCGGTAGTGGCCAGGCTTATACCGTCGAGGAAGTCGCGACGCTTCTTGCCGATGCAATGGGTGTGCCGGACATCAAGCCGGAGATCATGCACAAGGCCCGCTCCGGCGACATTCGCAACTGCTTTGCAGACATCTCCAAGGCGCGCGACCTCCTCGGCTTCAAGCCGCAGTACAAGCTGGAGAACTCGCTGGGTCCGTTCGTGGAATGGGTTCGCGGGACAGGAGCAATCGACCGCGGTGCCGAGATGCGCCGGCAATTGGAAGAGCGGGGTCTGGTATCATGAGAGAAGCCGACACTTCGACCAGCCACAGCATCGGGTCGAAGCAGTTCGGCTTTGTCGAATGGTTTCGTCCCGGAGAGTACGAGCGCACGGAAGCGGTCTTGCCGCGCCTTCTCGCCTCCGGTGCTTCCTATCTACGAACCCATCTTTCCTGGGCCGAATATCTGGCCCCGGGCGGCGAAGAATGGTTCGACTGGCTGATCCCGCAAATCGGGTCACAGATCGATCTTCTGCCTTGCGTTCACTATACGCCGCCGTCGATGTCGCGCACGGGGCGCTCCTCGGGCGCTCCCTTGGATCTGAAGTCCTATGCGGACTTCATCGATCACGTGCTGACGCGGTACGGCAAACATTTCCGCCATATCGAGCTTTGGAATGAGCCGAACAATCTTCTTGATTGGGACTGGCGTGAGGATACGGATTTTCAGCTGTTTTGCGAGATGGTCGGTGGTGCGGCCTATTGGGCGCAGCAGCGAGGCTTCAAGCCGGTTCTTGGCGGGCCGTGTCCCTTCGATCCCTACTGGCTGAATCTGATGGGGGAGCGTGGGGTGCTGGCCGTCGTAGACGCCGTTGGCTTCCACGGGTTCCCCGGAACATGGGACAGCGAAGAAGGCAGTTGGGGCGGCTGGGACATGCATCTTGGAGAGATGCGCCGGATCCTTGACCGGTATAACGCGAAGACGGAAATTTGGGTCACCGAAACCGGCTATTCCACTTGGCGCAACGACGAGATGGAGCAGGTTCGCCGTTTCGCCAGGACATTGGAAGTTCCGGCTGACCGGCTCTACTGGTATGCCTGGGCGGACGTGCCGCCGAATGTCGCGGTTCAGGAAGGCCTATGGTTCGATCCTCGTCATTATCATCTTGGCGCCGTCACCCATGACGGGCAGCCAAAGCTTCTGGCTCGCCTGCTGACTGAGGGCGGGCTCGACCGGGTTCGCGAGGTCACGCAGTTCCCATCTCCGAGGATTGCCAACGGTGCTGCACCAATCGTCATCACTGGCGGCAGCGGCTTCATTGGCTCCAACCTGGCCGACAGCTTCCTCAGCGACGGGGAGGATGTCGTCATCCTCGACAATCTGGGGCGCCCCGGCGTGGACCAGAACCTTGCTTGGTTGAGGGAGCGTCACGGAGAGCGAGTCCATCCGTATCTGGCCGATATCCGTGACATGCGCGGCATCGAAACAGCTTTTGCTGACGCCAAGGCTGTTTTTCATCTGGCGGCGCAGACGGCGGTTACGACCAGCCTCACGCATCCGATTGACGACTTCGAGGCCAATGCACGGGGCACGATCAATGTATTGGAAGCCGTTCGCAAGGCGGGACGCAAGGCGCCTGTGATCTTTGCCAGCACCAACAAAGTCTATGGTGCGCTTGAAGACATCAAGATGCTGGAGCTCGACGAGCGCTATATCCCGGCCGACGAAGAGATCCGGGCCCATGGCATCGACGAGCAGCGCCCGCTGTCTTTCTGCACTCCGTACGGATGCTCCAAGGGTGTCGCCGACCAGTATGTCCTCGACTACGCCAAGTCGTTCGACATCCCGAGCGCGGTACTGCGAATGAGCTGCATCTATGGGCCTCGCCAGTTCGGCACCGAGGACCAGGGATGGGTCGCCCATTTCCTGATCCGTGCGCTCGCCGGCGAACCTATTTCCGTTTACGGAGACGGCAAGCAGGTACGGGATATCCTTCACGTCGATGACGCCGTTGCGGCCTACCGTTCAGTGCTGTCTTCCATCGACCAGGTGAGGGGTGGTTTCTTCAACCTGGGCGGTGGCCCGCACAACTCCGTCAGCATCCTCGGTGTACTTCGCGAGATCGAGAAGCTGACGGGCCGACCACTGCAGACCTCCTTCGGGCCCTGGCGGGCGGGAGACCAATATTTCTTTGTTGCCGATACGCGCAAGCTGGAGCGGGAATTGGGCTGGCAGGCGAATGTGCGGTGGCGAAGTGGAATGCGGCATCTTGCCGAATGGCTCGTACAGCACCGCTTTGGCGGACAGCCGATCCTGAGCGAGCAAAAAAGGATCACCGCCTAATGCAGCAATTGCCTTCCTTGAACGGGATGCGGCTGCTGATGACGGTCGATGCCGTGGGTGGCGTCTGGCGCTATGCGATGGATCTCGCGGACGGGCTCCGGGCTGCGGGCGTGGAGACCCTCTTTGTCTGCCTTGGGCCAGCGCCCTCGGCAGACAAGCTTGATGAAGCCCGACGGATCGGCGAGTTCCGTCATGTGGACGCACCGCTTGATTGGCTGGCGGCAGACCAAGGGGAACTCGCCAAGGTGCCGGCAATGATTGCGGACCTCGCGCGGAAGGAGAGGGTGGATGTGCTCCATCTCAACCTTCCTTCGCAGGCTGCGGACCTGGTTACCGACGTCCCGGTTCTGACCGTCTCACACTCGTGCGTGGTCACATGGTTTGCTGGTGTCCGCGGTCAAGCGGTCCCAGAAGAGTGGCAGTGGCAGCAGCAGCTCAATCGCTCAGGCTTCGACCGCTCGGATGTGGTTGTGTCCCCAAGTTCCAGCCATGCGGCGATGTTGCATTCTGCCTATGGATCAATCCCAAATCTGCGCGTCGTTCATAATGGCACCCGTCTTGAAAACGTATTGGCAGAGAAACGTGACATGGTTTTCGCTGCCGGCCGATGGTGGGACGACGGGAAGAACGGCCGCGTTCTCGACGAAGCAGCAAGCCTCATATCCTGGCCTGTGGTGATGGCCGGATCCAATAAGGGGCCGAATGGCCAGCTTCTCCCGGTAATGCACGCGCAGCATCAAGGTGAGCTGTCTCACACGCAGACCGTTTCTTTGATGCGAGAAGCGAAGATTGTCGTCTCGCCTTCGGTCTATGAACCGTTCGGGCTCGCGCCTCTTGAAGCGGCGCGCGCCGGTGCCGCGCTCGTTCTTTCCGACATTCCCACCTATCGCGAACTCTGGGAAGGCTGCGCCTGCTTTGCAGATCCTTACGATCCGAGAGCCTTTGCGTCGCAGATAAACCGGCTTTCCGAGGACGCGGATCTGCGGGCCATGCTTGCGGTCAAGGCCTACGAGCGCTCGCTCCAATTCACTGTTCAGGCACAGACGCAGGCGATGGCGGAAATCTACGCCAACCTGTGCAGCTGCCATCCCACACTGACCGCTGCGGAGTAAGCAATGCGATTCCTTTTCTACACTCACTCCCTCGTTTCAGATTGGAACCATGGCAATGCTCACTTCCTTCGCGGCGTGATGCGCAACCTCATCGATCGCGGGCACGAAGCCACTGCGATGGAGCCCGAAGGCGCCTGGAGCTTGGAGAACCTCGTCCGTGATCAGGGCCCAGGCGCGGTCGAACGCTTCCATGAAAGCTTTCCGGAGCTTCAGTCACGTTCCTATGGCGCGGCATTCGATCATGAGGCGGCGCTCGCCGAGGCTGATGTGGTCGTCGTCCATGAATGGACGGAGCCGGAACTCGTTCTCAGGATCGGCAAGGCAAGACGTGATGGCGCGCGCTTCACGCTGCTATTTCACGATACGCATCACCGCGCAGTTTCTGCCGAGGAAGATATCGCGAGCCTGGATCTGAGCGATTATGACGGTGTGCTGGCGTTTGGGGAGACGCTCCGCGAGCGCTATCTGCGGGCGGGTTGGGGGCGCAATGTCTTTACCTGGCACGAAGCCGCCGACACCAGCCTGTTCAAGCCGATGCCGGAGGTCAAGAAGAGCGGCGACCTTATCTGGATCGGCAACTGGGGAGACGACGAGCGGACGGCCGAAATAGGCGAGTTCCTCGTACAACCGGCCAAAGAACTGGCGTTGAAAACCACGGTTCGGGGCGTCCGCTATCCCGATGCGGCGCTGGAATCACTGAAACAGGCTGGGATCCAATATGGCGGCTGGATTGCCAATGCAGAGGCTCCGATGGCGTTCGCGCAGCACGCGGTAACGATGCATATCCCCCGGCGCCCTTACGTTCAGAACTTGCCGGGGATACCCACCATCCGAATGTTTGAAGCGCTTGCTTGCGGTATCCCACTGATCTCGGCGCCGTGGGACGATGCTGAGCAGCTATTTCGCCCCGGCATCGACTACCTCGTGGCGCGCGATGGCGAGGAGATGAAGCAAAACCTGAAGCGCGTTCTATCCGATCCGCAAATGGCAAAGGAGCTTTCGATTTCAGGGTTGGAAACGATCCGGTCGCGGCATACCTGCCGCCACCGCGTGGACGAACTCTTCGCCGTCCTCACCGCCTGTGGGACCATGCAGGTCCGACAGGAACTTGCAACGGCGGAGGCTGCGGAATGAAGATCGCGTTTTATGGATCAAGTCTTGTCTCCGCCTACTGGAACGGCGCGGCTACCTATTATCGCGGCTTGCTGCGAGCGCTTGCGGAGAAGGGGTATGAAATTACCTTCTATGAGCCGGACGTTTATGACCGCCAGAAGAACCGGGATATCGACCCGCCGCCCTGGTGCAAGGTGGTCGTTTATGAAGGCACGGTCGCGGCGCTCAAGACTGTAACGGCAGAGGCTGCAGCAGCAGATGTGGTGGTCAAGGCAAGCGGTGTAGGGTTCGAGGATGATCTTCTGCTGGATGAACTGCTGCGTCATGCTCGCCCGAACGCGTTGAAGATCTTCTGGGACGTCGATGCTCCCGCTACGCTTGCGGAGGTGCGCGCGGCGCAAGACCATCCACTGCGCAAGGCCCTGACGCAGCTTGACATGGTGCTGACTTATGGAGGTGGCGCGCCAGTTGTCGACGCCTATCGCGCTATCGGCGCTCGCGAGTGCATCCCGATCTACAATGCGCTTGACCCGCAGACCCATCATCCGGTTCCCGCCGATCGTCGCTTCGGGGCAGATCTCGGCTTCCTTGGCAACCGGCTGCCGGACCGAGAGGCGCGTGTCGAACACTTCTTTCTCGAGCCGGCTGCGCGCCTGCCAAGTCAGACTTTCCTGCTAGGTGGTTCGGGGTGGCATGACAAGCCGATGTCGACCAACATCAACTACATCGGCCATGTCTCAACGCGCGATCACAATGCGTTCAACGTCACGCCCAAGGCAGTCCTGAATATCTCGCGTGAGAGCATGGCCGAAAACGGATTTTCGCCTGCAACGCGCGTTTTCGAGGCCGCGGGTGCGGGCGGCTGCCTGATCACCGATCATTGGGAGGGCATTGAGCTGTTTCTGAAGCCGGACGAGGAAGTGTTGGTGGCGCGCGACGGACATGACGTGACAGAAATAATGGCCGACCTTTCCGAGGAGAGAGCGGATGAGATCGGGCAGCGGGCGCTGAAGCGGGTTCTGGAAGAGCATACTTATGCACATCGAGCCGAGACCGTGGACGCTCTCCTTCGCCAGCACGCAGCGCAAATGGAGGCGGCGGAATGATGAAGCCCCTCGACATCGTAATACTCGGGCTGTCCCTTTCGTCTTCCTGGGGCAATGGTCATGCCACGACGTTTCGCGCGCTCTTGCGAGGACTGTACGAGGACGGTCACCGCGTCCTTTTTCTGGAACGTGACGTGCCGTGGTACGCCTCTCAACGCGACCTGCCCGAGCCGGATTTCTGTGAGCTGGAGTATTATTCCGATGTGGAGGAGCTGCTGTCGGCTCATGGCGGTCGCATCAGAGCCGCGGATGCCGTCATCATTGGCTCTTACGTGCCGGAGGGAGTCAAAGTCATCGACGAGGTGGCGGCACTTTCGCCAAAGAGGCTCTGCTTCTACGATATCGACACCCCAGTCACGCTCGCAAAGCTTGATCGAGGTGACGAGGAGTACCTGGCACGCCGGCAGATCCCGCAGTTTGACGCCTATTTCTCCTTTTCTGGCGGTGAAGTCCTCGAGCGGTTGGAAAAAGCATACGGATCCCGCAGGGCGATCGCGCTTTATTGCTCCGTGGATGATGCTCGTTACGGCAACACCGGCGAAGCCTTTCAATGGGACCTCGGCTACCTCGGAACCTATAGCCCAGATCGGCAGCCCACTGTTGAACGTTTGCTGGTTGAGGTCGCAAGGCAACTTCCCGACAAGCGTTTCGTCGTCGCCGGACCGCAGTACCCAGACAATGTGGACTGGCCCTCAAACGTGGAGCGCATCGATCATCTGCCGCCGGCAGAGCACGCGTCCTTCTACAGCCGGCAGCGATTCACGTTGAACGTCACCAGAGCCGACATGATCGCCGCAGGTTGGTCGCCGAGCGTAAGGCTTTTTGAAGCGGCAGCCTGTGGGACGCCAATCATCAGCGACTACTGGCGCGGGCTGGATGAGCTCCTGCCGCATGGCGAAGCCATCATCATTGCCCACGGCACCGAAGACGTCGTGGAGGCGCTGAGGAAAACAACTTCGAGCCAACGTGACGAGATTGCCACTAACGCGCGGTCACGGGTGCTGGAGGGACATACTGGGCTCGCACGGTCGCGCCAACTGGTCACGGCGCTTGGAGAACTTCAGTCGCAGGCGAGGGTGGAACAACCCAGCCTGAAACGCATTTCCGCCTAGAAGGGGCTCACCGATATGCTGCAACGGACTCAGTCCAAGAAACGTGGAACTGCATTGGTAGCGGGTGGAGCCGGATTTGTGGGTTCGCATCTGTGCGACGCACTGCTTGAACGGGGCCACCGGGTCATCTGCGTCGACAGCTATCTTACTGGTTCTGAGGCCAATATACGCCCGTTGATGAACCATCCTGACTTCCGGATGATCGAAAAGGACATCTGCGAGAAGTTCAGTGTCGATGAGCCGCTGGATTATATCTACAACCTCGCATGCGCCGCCTCACCGCCGCAATATCAGGCTGACCCGGTTCACACGATGATGACCTGCGTCGTGGGGACCGCCAATCTGCTAGCGCTTGCCGAAGAGCATGCAGCTTGTTTTCTGCAGGCGTCTACCAGCGAAGTTTACGGCGATCCCGAGGTGCATCCGCAGCGTGAGGACTATCGCGGTAATGTCAATTGTACCGGTCCCCGCGCTTGTTACGACGAGGGAAAGCGTGCGGCTGAAGCACTTTGTTTTGACTATCTGCGAGCTGGAAGGGTGGACGCGCGCGTCGCGCGGATCTTCAACACCTATGGGCCGCGCATGCAGCCCAATGATGGCCGCATCGTCTCCAATCTTGTCGTACAGGCGCTTTCCGGCAAGCCACTGACGATCTACGGTAGTGGCGAGCAAACTCGCTCTTTCTGTTTTGTGACCGACCTTGTCGGTGGGCTGATGGCGTTGATGATGGTGACACCAAACCCGGACCTTCCCGTCAACCTCGGCAATCCTGGAGAGTTCACGATCAACGAACTGGCAGAAATCGTACGGGAGATGGTTCCGGGCTCGGCCGGTCTCGTTCAAGAGCCGCTTCCAACAGACGACCCACAGCGTCGCAAGCCTGATATTTCCCGCGCCAAGGAACTGCTTGGCTGGGAGCCGACGGTTCCCTTGGAACACGGCCTTCGCCACACGCTGGACTGGTTCGCTGCCAACCTGGGGCAGAGCGAGACATCCCAGCGTCCAATCGCTTCCCCGCTTGGGGAGCCAGCAGAATTACGCATCGGGGTATGAACGAATGGATGCACGGAGCAACCGTGGAGAGAGCCTTCAGCAGCAGATTGCGGGACTGGGTCCGTGGTTTCAGAACATGCGTATCGGCGGAGTGCAGACAGCCCCTGAGCACTTCCTTGGCGATTACCCGAGCTTCAAGTGGAACGGTTTCAAGCATGTGATTCCCGAGGATCTGGCAGGTCGAAGCGTCCTGGACGTTGGCTGCAACGCCGGCTTTTACACGATGGAGATGAAGCGACGAAACGCCGGAAGGGTTGTCGGTATCGATTCCGATCCGCACTACCTCAAGCAGGCGCGGTTTGCGGCTGAGCACGAAGGGTTGGATATTGAGTACCGGCAGATGTCGGTCTACGACGTGCCCCAGCTCAAGGAGCGCTTTGATCTGGTCATCTTCATGGGGGTTCTTTACCACCTGCGCCACCCGCTGTTGGCACTTGACCTGCTCTACGAGCACGCGGTGGACGACATGATGCTGTTTCAGTGCCTGCAACGCGGCGATGAACGTATTCCGGATCTGCAGGAAAACTACCCGTTCTCGGAATGGGGTATCTTCGACCAGCCTCAGTTCCCTAAGCTTTTCTTCGTTGAAGAACGCTATGCCGACGATCCTACCAACTGGTTCCTGCCGAACACGGCTGCCATGGAGGCCATGTTGCGCAGCGCAGGCTTCGTAATCCGCGAAAAGCCGGAACGGGAGGTCTACCTGCTT
The DNA here is from genome assembly GCA_964396135.1 of uncultured Neorhizobium sp. Taxonomy (GTDB): domain Bacteria; phylum Pseudomonadota; class Alphaproteobacteria; order Rhizobiales; family Rhizobiaceae; genus Neorhizobium. The sequence goes on along the minus strand of CAYNED010000001.1, from coordinate 17,654 downwards.
GGACGAGGGGAGCGTCACTATGCGGTAGAGCCGCCAAGCTTCGTGCGCGGCTAAAAACTTCAGACGAAGCTATAACCACGGGTTCTTCCGAAGCGTGCGCGAGGAAGCGTGGCAGGGCTATTACGTAAATGGGCCGCGGCTACCGCACCAATGCCGCCAGATGATCCTCTTGCCGCACGCCATGAGCGAAGAGTTCGACAAGCAAGGCCGCCATCTCCTCAGCCTCACGTGCATCCCTGGCGATTTCTCGTGCAACGCAGGTTCCATTGAAGACGCGTTGCAGCATTGCAAGCTCAACAGGTTCAACAGGATGATGGAGACGCGAACGGTGTGAAGACATGGGCTGAGGCTACAAGCCGCTCTATGAATTTCACATGAACCGGCAATGGAACGCGCGGCTGGGTGCAAGCCACATCAAAAAATGTGCCGCGCGTTCCTGGCGCCTTCAAGGGCGCGCGGTGGAAACGACGCCGGTGCTTGAAGGTTCCGTAGATAACAATCCAGCACCCAGCGGCAAAGCGGTACTGCTGCGCCCTTCGCACACTTGAGTGGTCCTATTGAAGATTGAGTGGGATCTGAACGCCCTTCGGCAGGGTGGGTCGCTTCAGCATCGCCACTTGTATCCTTTCGAAGACCTGCCTGCGTTCACGTTCCTGTCGCTCACGACGGGCACGTGATGCGGCAACGGCAGCCATCGCTCGCTCAATCACTTCTTCAGTGCGGTTCATCTGCACACCTCAATTGATGTTCCCTATATGTTCCCATATGGAGGCAATGTCAAGAGGAGGCGACGAAGGTGTTCCGTCGAGAGAAGGTCGTAAGCAAGGGTGAGGCTATGCCAGACGCGCGCTCTTCCTGAGGGCCAAACCGGAGCGAGGCGCATTAATGAGCGAACTGACGAGGCTGAGCGTATTCGAAGCCGAGTTTCGCTAGTCACGCCCAGTCCCTTCCCATTTGGAAGGGCGGGATTATCGCGGAGCGCCGTTGACGCTAGAAATCGAAATCGCTGTTGCGGCGCTCGACGTCGGAACGGAATTCCTGATCCCACGGGTCGAAGAGTTCGACATCATCTGCGGAAACCTGCTGCTCCTCGCGGTCGTTCTCTTGCAATTTTTCGGGCATGCGATCCTCCACAGCCGACACATAATGAAGACTGGCATTTGGTAACCGAATCTTTAAGCCGCCTGACGGGATGCTGCAAATGAAGTGCTGTTACAGCCTGTAACAGAGGCAGGCAGCGGTGCGGCTCGAGCGATGCTGACTAGCCTGAAGGCAGACTGGAGCGGGGAAGGGTTGACACTCTCCAAGATCCGTAGATCGAGTGAGGCGTACTCATGATCAGACTTGACGGCGACGGGATATATCGATTAACCTAGATATATGGAACAAGAAAAAGCGATACTCGCACTTGCAGCACTGGCGCAGCCTACGAGGCTACAAGCGTTTAATCTTCTTGTGCGCCACGAACCCGACGGAGTGCCTGCCGGGGACGTCGCAAAGATGCTGGCGGTCCCGCAGAATACCATGTCTTCGCATCTGGGTGTGCTCACGCGCGCCGGGTTGATACGTGCGGAGCGCAGAAGCCGCCTGATGATCTATCGCGCCGAGATTGCCGTCTTGCGCGATCTTACGCTCTACCTCGTCAAAGACTGCTGTGGCGGCCGCGCAGAACTCTGCGAGCCACTGATTGCGGATTTGACGCGCTGTTGTCCCACGGAGACGGTTTCACCGTAACTGACCCAAGGTTCGATGTGCTCTTCCTTACTGAAATTGAGCGCGCTCCATCATTGCGCAAAGCGTGCTTACCAGGAAGGCCGGCAAGTTCCGCAGCCACTCCACCGGCCGCTCTAACCCAACGTAATGCGCAAGACACACGGTTCCAGTTCAAGGAGGCCTCACAAAACATGACGAGTGTCAGGGATATCATCATCTACCATAACTCAGACTGCGCGACCTCGCGCAATACGCTGGCCATGATCAGAAACGCGGGTCTGGAACCGCATGTGATCGAGTATCTGAAGACGCCGCCCAGCCGAAAGATGCTGAGCCAGTTAATCGAGCGCATGGGTATCTCCGTCCGCGATCTTCTACGCGAGAAGGGGACGCCGTTCTATGAACTTGGCCTACAGGATCAGACGCTCAGCGACGATCAGCTTCTGGACGCGATGATGGAACATCCGATCCTCATCAACCGTCCCATCGTGGTATCGCCGGTCGGGGTAAAGCTTTGCAGACCGTCAGAGGCTGTACTTGATCTTCTGCCGGTGCCGCAGCAGGGCGCCTTCACGAAGGAAGACGGCGAAGCCATTGTCGATGCGCAGGGGCGCAGATTGTCCTAAGCGCGTTCCCAAGGGGACATCTCCCTGAGCCTGGTCAACCAATGAACCACCTGATGGAGCCTGCGATGCAGCCCGACCAAGCCACGCTTCGACTTTCATTCCTGGATCGATATCTGACGGTCTGGATCTTCGCTGCCATGATGCTCGGTCTCGTGATCGGCACAGTGTTCGAAGGCTTCCCTAGCTGGCTCGATAGCCTTTCGGTCGGCAGCACCAATGTTCCGATTGGGATTGGGCTGATCCTGATGATGTACCCGCCGCTCGCCAAGGTGCGCTACGAGGAGCTCCATCTGGTCTTTTCCGACAGGAGAATCCTCGCCATCTCGCTCGTCCAGAACTGGATCATAGGACCCGTTCTCATGTTCGCGCTGGCTGTCATCTTCCTCCGGGATTATCCGGAATACATGACCGGGTTGATCTTGATCGGCCTGGCCCGGTGCATTGCCATGGTGCTTGTCTGGAACCAGCTTGCACGCGGTGACAATCAGTATGTGGCGGGCCTCGTCGCCTTCAATTCCATCTTTCAGATCCTCTTCTTCAGTGTCTATGCCTGGTTTTTCCTGAGCTTCCTGCCGCCCTTGTTTGGCCTGGAAGGGAGCGTGATCGATGTGTCCTTCTGGACCATCGCCGAAGCCGTCCTCATTTATCTCGGCATTCCGTTCTTCGCTGGCTACCTGTCGCGGCGCATCTTGACGGCCAAGAAGGGAAGGGACTGGTACGAGGAGAAGTTTCTGCCGGCAATCAGCCCCATCACCCTCGGGGCGCTCCTTTTCACCATCGTCGCCATGTTCAGCCTCAAGGGCGGAGAGGTCGTTCGCCTGCCATTCGATGTCGTGATGATCGCCGTTCCGCTGACAATCTACTTCCTGGTCATGTTCTTGGTGAGCTTCCTGATGGCGCGGGCGGTGGGCACCGATTATCCGAGAACGACGGCAGTCGCCTTCACTGCCGCAGGCAATAATTTTGAGCTTGCCATCGCAGTTGCCATCGCGGCTTTCGGGCTTGCATCGCCCGTCGCCTTTGCCGCTGTCATTGGGCCGCTTGTGGAGGTGCCGGTTTTGATCATCCTCGTGCAGGTCGCGCTGTGGATGGGGCGACGATACTATTCCGGCAAGCTCACGAGCACGCCGGTGCAGTAGCATCCCGTTTCAACCGGGAAGGTCGGCATGGTCGCCAAGACCTGATTACGAACTGCCCGTGGCGCGATTGAGGTTTACCCTCTTTGATAGCTCCGCGGCGTTTTCCTTGCGCTCGCTATAGCGGTCGGTGAGATAGCTCGAGACGTCTCTCGTCAGAAGCGTGAACTTCACCAATTCCTCGCAAACGTCGACCACGCGATCGTAATAGGCAGACGGCTTCATCCGCCCGTCCTCGTCGAATTCGAGGAACGCCTTGGCCACGGAAGACTGGTTGGGAATGGTGATCATCCGCATCCAGCGGCCCAGAAGCCGCAGCTGGTTGACGGCATTGAAGGATTGCGAGCCACCCGACACCTGCATGACCGCGAGCGTCTTGCCCTGTGTCGGCCTGACCGCCCCAATGGAAAGGGGGAGCCAGTCGATCTGCGATTTCATGATCCCGGTCATCGCACCATGTCGTTCAGGGCTTACCCAGACCTGGCCTTCCGACCATTCGGAAAGCGAGCGCAGTTCCTGAACCTTGGGATGCGTCGCCGGTTCCTCATCGGGTAGCGGCAGGTTTCGGGGATCGAATATCCGAACTTCGCAACCGAAATGCTCAAGCAGCCGTCGCGCCTCGTGCGCAAGAAGGCGGCTATAGGAGGTTTCTCGCAGCGAGCCGTACAGGATCAGGATTTTCGGTTTGTGCGATGACATCGGCGGGCGCACATCTTCACGCTCGGGAACACGAAGATGTTCGGTAACGGCTGCTGGAAGGTCGGTCATCAACGTCTCCGTATCGTGTCAGTGCAAACCGGTAGGCCACGCAGGATGACGCGAGGTGCGGGACCACTGATAAATCCAGAAGTATCGATCCATTGCGCTGTCTGCAATCCAAATCGTGCGAAAGGCTCATTTTGAGATAGCGGCAAAGGCGTGCCCTCCGTGCAAGAACAGATAATCGGCTTCCTTGAATCGAGAGACCGCTCAGGATGTTGCAGGAGGCGAGGCACAGGCTGTCATATGAGCGCAGTAAAACTGTCACAAAACTGCAATGCCAGCTCTGTAGAGGGGAGCCGACGCCGAAGCGTCAATCCAATTCTTAGGGAGAAAATCCATGAAGAAGTATCTTGGAAGCTGCGCGGCGGCCGCAATTGTGCTGGCTACCTCGGGCGTTGCCTCTGCGCGTGACCAGATCCAGATCGCCGGCTCCTCCACTGTGCTGCCGTACGCATCGATCGTCGCCGAAGCCTTTGGCGAGAATTTCGAACATCCGACCCCGGTTGTGGAATCCGGTGGATCGGGCGCCGGCCGAAAGAAGCTTTGCGAAGGTGTTGGTGAGAACACCATCGACATCGCGAATTCCTCCTCGCGCATCAGCCAGTCGGATATCGACACCTGCAAGGCCAATGGCGTGAATGAAATCCAGGAAGTCCGCATCGGCTACGACGGCATCGTCTTCGCCTCCGACATCAATGGTTCGGAATATGCATTCACACCTGCTGACTGGCACGCTGCCTTGGCTGCCAAGGTTGTGAAGGACGGCCAGCTCGTTGATAACCCGAACAAGAACTGGAGCGACATCCGCTCCGACCTGCCGGAGCAGCCGATCCTGGCCTTCATTCCGGGCACCAAGCACGGCACCCGCGAAGTCTTCGACGAGAAGGTTATCGTAGCGGGCTGCGAGGAAAATGGCACTTTCGAAGCTCTTGCCGCTGAAAGCGCTGGAGACAAGAAGGCTGCTGCCAAGGCCTGCATGCAACTGCGCACCGACGGCGCTTCGGTCGATATCGACGGTGACTACACCGAAACCCTGGCCCGCGTTGACGCCAACAAGAACGGCATCGGCGTCTTCGGTTTGTCCTTCTATCAGAACAACACCGACAAGCTGCGCGTCGCCACGATGGGTGGCGTGGAGCCCTCGGTTGATACCATCGCGTCAGGGGAATACCCGGTTTCTCGTCCGCTGTACTTCTACGTCAAGAACGCACACCTCGACGTGATCCCTGGCCTGCAGGAATATGTCGAGTTCTTCGTTTCCGACGACATGGCTGGCCCGAACGGTCCCCTCGCTGCCTACGGCCTCGTATCCGATCCGGAACTTGCAAAGACGCAGGAAGCCGTTAAGGCTCGCACTCCCATGGGTGCGCTGAACTGATCGACCTCATTCTGGCGGCGCAATCACTGCGCCGCCAGTTTCTTTTCATTCAAGGATTTAAGCTAGATGAGCGTCGGCAGCATTGTCCTTCTCGTTCTTTTGCTAGCAGCTATCGGCTACGTTCTAGGTAGGCGCCGCGCCCTATCGGCCTCGGCAGCCACCGGCACGCGGCTTCATTCGCTTCCCGGCTACTATGGCCAGACCGTCGCACTTTTCATCGCTGTGCCTGCGCTTCTTCTTCTGGCGGCCTGGCTTTTCGTCCAGCCTATCGTGATCGAAACGCGCGTCAGCAGCATGATACCGGATAGTGTCGTTCCGGCAGGTGGCGCACGCAGTCTCGTCATGTCGGACGTACGACAGATCGCTGGCGGGCTCGACGCCGTCCTGGCGCGTAACGATCTTAGCGAGTCCGCTCTCGTGGACGGTAATGTCGATTTTTCTGATATCCGTGCGCGGCTCGCCGAGGTGGGCGTAGCGCTTGGGAGCGATGCTCCGCGCGAAGTCTTCGAAGCTGCCGTCACCTATCGGCAAAGCGCGAAATACGGCACGATCGCGATGAGTGTTGTAGTCGTGGCCTTGGCACTCGGACTAGGTGCCTGGACGCTGATGCGTATCCAGCCGCGAATGCGGGCGCGCAATGTCAGCGAAAATTTCATTCGCTCCTTGCTCATCGGATCCTCCACGATTGCGATCCTCACAACGGTCGGGATCGTCTTTTCCCTCGTCTTCGAGACGATCAATTTCTTCCGGATGTATCCAGCGTCCGAGTTCTTCTTCTCGACCGTCTGGAACCCTCAGTTCCGAGGCGGCTCAGAGCTCGGCATCTTGCCTCTCCTCTGGGGCACACTCTACGTGTCCTTTATCGCTCTCCTCGTGGCCGTTCCGCTCGGGCTGATGATTGCGATCTATCTGGCCGATTACGCAGGCTCCACCCTGCGCAGCTTCGCCAAGCCCGCCATCGAAGTGCTCGCCGGTATCCCGACGATTGTCTACGGTCTCTTTGCGCTGATCACCGTTGGTCCGTTCCTGCGTGACTGGATCGCTCAGCCGATGGGGCTTGGCAGTTCGTCCTCCTCTGTACTGACGGCGGGGCTGGTGATGGGCGTGATGATCATTCCCTTCGTCAGTTCCCTCTCAGACGACATCATCAATGCGGTTCCCCAAGCGATGCGAGACGGCTCCTACGCCCTCGGCGCAACCCAGTCGGAAACGATCAAGAAGGTCATCCTACCGGCGGCACTTCCTGGCATCGTGGGCGCTATCCTGCTGGCTGCGAGTCGCGCCATTGGCGAGACGATGATCGTGGTCTTGGGTGCAGGTGCGGCAGCGCGGCTAGATCTCAATCCATTCGAGGCGATGACGACCGTTACCGTGAAGATCGTCAGCCAGCTTACGGGCGATACAGAGTTTGCAAGCCCCGAGACGCTGGTTGCCTTTGCGCTAGGTCTCACTCTTTTCGTCTTCACGCTCGCGCTGAATGTGCTGGCCCTCTACATCGTGCGCAAATATCGGGAGCAGTACGAATGACCGACGCGATCGCTGCAATGCCCGCACGGGAACGCTTGGGCGGCGATGCCCGTGTCCGGCGCCGCAACGCGGCTGAACGACGCTTCCGGATGATGGGACTGATTGCCGTCACCATCGGCGTTCTCGCTCTTGTCGGCCTTCTGGTCTCAATCCTGTCGAACGGACTTTCGTCCTTCCGCCAGACCTATGTCACGATGGACATTTATCTGGATCCTGCGATCCTGGATAAGGAAGGCACTCGAGATCCCGCCCAACTCGCCCGGGTCACCACCTTCGCTTATGCTCCGCTGATCAAGGCGTCGCTGGAGAAGGCGATGAAAGACAAGGGGTTCACCAGCGAGCTTCAGGCAGACCAGGCTGCGGCGCTCATTTCAGGTGAAGCTCCCGCGATCCTGCGTCGCTATGTTCTGGCAGATCCCTCACAGATCGGTGAAACGGCGACGTTCAATCTTCTGGCGTCTGGCCGCGTCGATGGCTACTACAAGGGCAGGGTCACGATGGCGAGCGCCGAGCTTGACCGCAACATCTCGCCCGAGCAACTGCGCCTGGCGGATGAGTTGAAGGATGCTGGCATCCTCACGACGCGCTTCAACTGGGATTTCTTTACGGCGCCGGATGCCTCCGATACCCGCCCCGAAGCGGCTGGCCTTGGCGTGGCTATTCTCGGCTCCGCCTATATGATGCTGATCGTGCTGGTGCTGTCCCTGCCGATTGGGGTTGCTGCATCAATCTACCTGGAGGAATTTGCCCCGCAGAACCGGTTCACCGACCTGATCGAGGTCAATATTGCGAACCTCGCGGCCGTTCCCTCGATCGTGTTTGGTATCCTCGGCCTCGCGGCGTTCATCAACTTCGTCGGTCTTCCGCAATCGGCTCCGATCGTCGGCGGCCTGGTGCTGACCCTGATGACGTTGCCAACGATCATCATCGCAACTCGCGCCGCTCTGAAAGCGGTACCGCCGTCCATCCGAAGCGCGGCGCTCGGTGTCGGAGCCTCCAAGATGCAGGCGATCTTCCACCATGTGGTGCCGCTGGCAATGCCAGGAATCTTGACGGGTACCATCATTGGTCTGGCGCAGGCGCTTGGTGAGACGGCGCCGCTTCTCCTGATCGGTATGGTGGCCTTCGTGCGTGATTATCCGGCCGCACCGCCGGATGGCTTCTTCTCGCCAGCCTCTGCGCTGCCGGTGCAGGTGTATAACTGGACTCAGCGAGGCGACCCGGCCTTTGTCGAGCGTGCCTCAGGAGCCATCATCGTGCTACTGGTCTTTCTGCTGCTGATGAACCTGATCGCCATCATTCTGCGCCGCCGCTTCGAGCGGCGCTGGTAAGGAGTAGCGCATTATGAACATGCTGTCTGAAGCTGCGACCGAGAAAGCGCTGGTGCAGAAAATGAGTGAAATCAACTACAAGATGGTCGGCAAGGATGTCTCCGTCTACTACGGCGACAAGCGCGCCCTCTTTGACGTGAACCTTGGCGTGCGCAACAATACTGTGACCGCACTGATCGGGCCCTCCGGTTGCGGCAAGTCGACCTTCCTGCGGTGCCTGAACCGCATGAATGACACGATCGCCAACGCCAAGGTTACTGGGCAGATCACGCTGGACGGGGACGACATCCATGATCCCGCGATCGATGTCGTCGAGCTGCGTGCCCGTGTGGGCATGGTCTTCCAGAAGCCAAACCCTTTTCCGAAATCGATCTACGAGAACGTCTCTTACGGCCCGCGCATCCATGGGCTGGCGCGTACGAAGTCCGACCTCGACCAGATTGTCGAGGCGAGCCTTCAGAAGGCGGGGCTTTGGGCCGAGGTAAAGGACCGCCTTCAGGAAAGCGGAACTGGTCTTTCTGGTGGCCAACAGCAGCGTCTGTGCATAGCTCGCGCAGTGGCGGTGTCGCCGGAGGTCATCCTGATGGACGAGCCGTGCTCGGCGCTCGATCCGATCGCCACCGCCAAGGTTGAGGAACTCATCCACGAGTTGAGGACAAACTATTCGATCGTCATCGTTACGCACTCCATGCAGCAGGCGGCCCGCGTTTCGCAGCGTACCGCCATGTTCCACCTGGGACATCTCGTGGAGGAAGACGATACAGACAAGATGTTCACCAACCCTAACGACCAGCGCACCCAGGATTACATCATGGGCCGCTTTGGTTGATGGCCTTGGCCACCCGACGCGGAACCTCGAGGAGCTTCATCATGCCATCGTCCCACATCATGTCGGCCTACGACGAAGAACTGAAATTTCTCATGCGCCGGATCTCCGAAATGGGCGGACTTGCCGAGCAGATGTGCGCGGATGCGGTGCGCGCGCTGGTCAATTCCGACGCAGGCCTTGCGCAGAAAGTCATCTCCGACGACGTGATCCTCGACACGGCGGAGCGGGAGATTGGCGAAAAGGCTATCGTCACCATTGCCAAGCGTCAGCCGATGGCCGCCGATCTTCGCGAGATCATCGGCTCCCTGCGCATTGCCGCCGATCTCGAACGGGTCGGGGACCTCGGGAAGAATACAGCAAAACGAGTGATCGCTGTTCAGGAAACGGGCATCCCCCGCAACCTGGCACGCGGACTGGAGCACCTGTCCGAACTCGCTCTCGTTCAACTCAAGGACGTCCTTGACGTCTATGCCACCCGTTCTGCCGCAAAAGCGGAAGCAATCCGGCAGCGCGACGAGGAAATCGACGCGATGTACACGTCGCTGTTTCGCGAACTTCTCACCTACATGATGGAAGACCCGCGCAACATCACGAGCTGCACCCATCTCCTGTTCTGTGCAAAGAATATCGAGCGGATCGGGGATCACGCGACCAATATCGCCGAGACGATCTATTACATGGCGACCGGCCTTCAGCCGGAAGGCGAGCGTCCGAAGGATGATCGGTCCAACACGCTCAGCAATATCTTGAGCGACGAATAAGGCCGACGGAGTAAGCTCATGCAGCCAAAGATCACCGTTGTGGAAGACGAGGAGGCGCTCAGCGTTCTTCTTCGCTACAACCTCGAGGCGGAAGGTTATGAAGTCGAGACCATTCCGAAGGGGGACGAGGCGGAGTTGCGGCTCCAGGAGCGAATTCCGGACCTGCTGATCCTCGACTGGATGCTGCCGGGCGTCTCCGGGATCGAGCTCTGCCGCCGTTTACGCTCACGACGCGACACGGAGCGGCTGCCAATCATCATGCTGACTGCGCGAGGAGAAGAGAGCGAACGCATCCGTGGCCTTTCGACGGGCGCCGACGATTATGTGGTAAAGCCGTTTTCGACACCGGAACTCATGGCACGGGTGAAGGCAATGCTTCGGCGTGCCAAGCCGGAAGTGCTCTCAGCGGTCTTGCGCTGCGGCGATATCGAACTTGATCGGGAAACGCACCGCGTCCATCGCAAGAGCCGCGAGGTGCGGCTCGGTCCGACAGAGTTCCGCCTTCTCGAATTCCTGATGTCGTCACCCGGCCGCGTGTATTCGCGTTCGCAACTGCTCGACGGCGTTTGGGGTCACGACATCTATGTCGACGAACGCACCGTCGACGTCCATGTGGGACGCCTACGCAAGGCGCTCAACTTCTCCAACATGCAGGACGTGATCCGCACCGTCCGCGGCGCGGGCTATTCCATGGACGTGCAGTGACGGGTTGATACCCGGACGCGTCTTGCTGCGGCAAGTTCCCGCATTCGCATGGGGGCCGGTGGTTTTGTGGTGCCATCAGTGGGAGTGACGGGCGCTGGCGATAACCGCCGTGCAGCAAGTCGATCTGAAGATTTTGTGGTGAGAGCGCAGGGGTTCGAACCCTGGACCTACTGATTAAAAGTCAGTTGCTCTACCGGCTGAGCTACGCTCTCCCATTGCGGGGGAGGCCCCGTGGAAGTGGGCGGAACATATTCAGACCGCCCTTTCCGGTCAACCGCTAAAAGTTCAAAAATGCGGCTGATCGCCGCGAAAGGCGCATTGCGCGAAATGGTGGTTGGCATGCGGGGCTGCACGTGCTTTACGCAGATCATGTCTGAGCTGCAAGGTTGCAGCAGGAGTTGATTGTTGTCGATTGCCGAAATTTCGCTGCTAAGCGCCTTGCTTGCCGGTACTTTGTCATTTCTGTCGCCCTGCGTCCTGCCGCTGGTGCCACCCTATCTTTGTTATATGGCCGGCATATCTGTCGAGCAGTTCCGCGGCGAGGGGGGTGCGACTGGCGTCGGCGTCGTCAATACGCGCCGGGCCGTGCTGGGTGCGGCGCTCTTCTTCACTCTCGGCTTTGCAACCGTCTTCGTGGCGCTCGGCGCCGCCGCCGCGACGATCGGTGTGCTTTTGCGCCAGCAACTCGATCTTCTGTCGAATATAGGGGGACTGATCATCATAGTCATGGGGCTGAACTTCCTCGGCGTCTTCCGCATCGGCCTGCTGTCGCGCGAGGCACGCTTTCAAAGCGGCGGCAAGCCTGCGACGCTGCCTGGCGCCTATGTCATGGGACTTGCCTTCGCCTTTGGCTGGACGCCCTGCATTGGACCTGTGCTTGGCGCCATCCTCGGCGTTGCCGCCTCCCGCGAAACTGTTGGCGATGGCGCCTTGCTCTTGGCGATCTATTCCCTCGGCCTTGCAATACCCTTCTGGATCGCGGCTGGTTTCTCGGGTGCGTTCATGCGGTTTCTGTCCCGCTTCCGCCGCCACCTCGGCGTTGTCGAGAAGCTGATGGGCGGGCTGCTTGTCCTCACAGGGCTTGCCTTCATGTTCGGCCTTGTGAGCATGGTTGCCATCTGGTTCCAGCAGACCTTCCCAATCCTGATGCAAATCGGCTAAGGCCGGTATTCATTTTTCCCCAGCAGGCGGGCGAAGGGAACCGATGGCCGATATTGTTGCATTGCTTTTGCCCTTCTTCGGGCTGATCCTCATCGGATATCTCGCAGCACGTGTCACGCATCAGCCGGCTGAAGCACTTGGCTGGATGAACACCTTCATTATCTACGCGGCGCTGCCGGCGCTGTTCTTCAAGCTTGTCTCGCGCACGCCGATCGAGGATCTCGCTCGGGTCGATTTTATTGTCACGGACATTGCTGCGACCTATCTCGTCTACGCCGCCTTGTTTGCCATCAGCTATCTCATCCGCCGCGCAACTTATGCGGATTCCACCATCCAGGCGTTTGCAGGATCCTATGGCAATATTGGCTATATGGGGCCGGGGCTTGCGCTTCTGGCTTTCGGGGAAGAGGCCGCGGTGCCTGTGGCACTGATTGTTTGCTTCGAGAACGCGGTGCATTTCATCGTGGCGCCAGCCATGATGGCAGTAGCCGGTGGCGAACGGCGGCCGCCGCTCCGTCTGGCGGGGGAGGTGCTGCGCAAGGTTGCGCTCCATCCGTTCATTCTCTCCACCGCGCTCGGCTTCCTCGTCGCTGCAAGTGAGCTGCAGGTTCCGCTCGCCGGTCAGCGCCTTGTCGATTATCTCGCGCAGGCCGCGGCGCCTTGCGCCTTGTTTGCCATGGGGGTGACCTTGGCGCTGCGGCCGCTGAAGCGGGTTCCGGTCGAGATCAGCTATCTCGTGGTTACCAAATTGCTTGTGTTGCCTGCAACGATCTATCTGGTCCTGTCACTGGCCGGCGACTTCGACCCGATCTGGATGTACTCCGCGGTACTGCTGGCGGGGCTTCCGACAGCCACCAACGTCTTTGTCATCAGTCAGCAATACGGGGTCTGGCAGGAGCGTGCATCGGCTACGGTGCTGATCACCACACTGCTGTCGGTTGTGACCTTGCCCGTGCTACTCTACCTGATCAATGCCGGGATATTACCGCCTGATCTCTTCCCTTAGCGTCTCGACGAAGGCGCGCAAGCCGCGACCGGGTTCAATGCCTTCGCGCATGACCAAGTTGCGCAGGGGCGGCAGCGCGGAGATCAGGTGCAGCCCGGCTGCGCGCATCATCTGAACTGGTAGGAAGTCCGACAGCAGTGAACGGTTCAGGACGTCGACGCCAAACGTCCGGCTCATGACGTCGGCGCGGCGTCGACGGTTGAAGCGATCCCCGGTGTCGGATGGCACGGGGCCGTCTGCGGTATTTGCGAGTATCTCAGAAAGCTCGATGATGTCGCGCAGCGAGAGATTGAGGCCCTGGGCACCGATAGGCGGAAACGCGTGAGCGGCTTCTCCGATCAGTGCAACCCGGCCCTTTCCGAACCGGTCGGCCATCAGGCTGGACAGCGGCCAGGCTTGCGCTCCCGGCTCGACCGCGACCTTTCCCAGCATCGACTGCATCCGCGCTTCGACCTCTTCTGACAAAGCCTCCGCCGACAACGAAGAGAGACGTTCGGCCTCCTGCGGCTTCACCACCCAGACAAGACTGGAGCGCCGGCCGGGAAGGGGAACCTGCGTGAACGGGCCCGTGGCGGTATGAAATTCCGTTGAGACATTGCCGTGAGGCAGGCTGTGGCCAAAGTTGAGGACGACCGCTGACTGAGGATAAGCCCATCGTCGCGTGCCGATACCCGCACCTTCGCGGACCTTGGATCCGCGCCCGTCTGCTCCAACGACGAATGAGGCAGAAACAGTCTGGTCGTCCCCCAGCACGAGCTGAGCCCGGTCGGCAGAAAAACCCACGGTCTGCATCGGGGTTGTCAGCCGCGTGATAGTCGGTTCTGCTGCAACGGCATCGTTCAGCGTGTCGAGCAGAACGCGGTTGGGAATATTGTAGCCAAAGGCATAGAGGCCCACATCTGCCGCCCTGAACTGCGCGGTCGGCGCCCGAAGGAGCCGATCGGTACCGTCAATGATCTGCATGACAGACAGGGGCGCGGCGCTTGGGACGATGTCGTCCCAAAGCCCTAGTCGCTCCATGAAGCGGATGGAATGGTCCATCAGCGCGGTCGTGCGCTCGTCCGTGCCCTGCGGCTCAGGCGCCACTAGCGCCACCTTCCGTCCGCCGCGCGCCAATGCTAGGGCCGCAACAGAGCCGGCAAGACCACCCCCAACGACCGCAACGTCATAATCCTGCATCTATGATTCCTCGCCAGCAGACCGATGTGCTCTATGTAGAGCCTTCCAATGTGCTTATCCATGGGGCGTTGCAGCGCAGGTTGCCATATCCCGGGCGGGCACCGGTGAGCGAAGCAAGCGGTTGCAATACCGCCGGTTAGGCCGCATAGGACGTCAAGGCCAAGTTCGGAACAGCGCGTGATCAGACGAATTTTCAACTATCGCAAAGTGCCCTATGCCGAGATCCGCGCATTTTCGGTTCATCTGCTGACGGCATCGGGATCGTTCCTCGCCTTTCTCGGCGTGGTGGCGGCGGGCGAAAACCGCTTCGTCGACATGTTCTGGTGGCTCGGCCTTGCCCTTTTTGTCGACGGCATCGACGGCCCGATCGCGCGCAGGGTGAAGGTGCGCGAAGTGCTTCCGAACTGGTCTGGCGATACGCTGGACAACATCATCGACTACGTTACCTATGTCCTTCTTCCTGCCTTCGCGCTTTATCAGAGCGGCATGATCGGGGAACCCGGGTCCTTTTTTGCTGCCGGGTTGATTGTTGTTTCGAGCGCAATCTACTACGCCGACACCGGGATGAAGACGGAAGAGTACTTCTTTTCCGGTTTCCCGGTTGTCTGGAACATGGTGATCTTCACTCTGTTCGTGATCCAGGCGAGTGAGATGACGGCCTTTATCGTCGTCATTGTATCGGTCGTGCTGACCTTCCTGCCAATCAGCTTCCTCCACCCGGTTCGTGTTCAGCGCCTGCGTCCCCTCAATCTCGGGGTCTTCCTGCTGTGGTGCGTCCTCAGCGGCTACTCGCTGCTGCTCCACTTCGATTCGCCTGACTGGGTGGTCTATGGGGTGGTGGGAACAGGGCTTTATCTCTATTTCATCGGTGCGGTACTTCAGCTGTTTCCCAACCTTGGCAAGCGCATCTAAGCTGTTGGAAGCGCATGTTTCATATTGTGCGCAGCAACAGATTGGCTATCAATGCTAGCAACGGTCGTTACGGCGGCCGAGGCAAGCGTAACATGCCGGTGCTGACGATACGCCTCGAAGAAGGTGGCCCGGTGTGAAAAAGGGGGTTCAGTGACTTTTTCGGAGGGAACGGCGACTAGTCCGCTCTTGTCGGTCCGAGAGCTGACGAAGTATTTCGGCAGCTTCGCCGCCTGCTCCGGCATCAATCTGGAGATCGCCCCGGGTGAAATCCATGCGTTGTTGGGTGAGAATGGGGCCGGCAAGTCAACGCTGGTGAAGATGCTGTTCGGGGTCCTGGAGCCTAGTGCCGGCGCCATCTATTGGGAAGGGCGTCCTGTTACCATCCGGTCTCCAGGGGAGGCCCGGTCGCTTGGCATCGGGATGGTGTTCCAGCATTTCTCGCTGTTTGAGGCGCTGACGGTCGGAGAGAACATCGCGCTGTCGCTTGATCCGAAGATATCGCTCAGCAAGATCTCTGTCGAAGCCGCGAGATTATCCAAGGCTTACGGACTTCCGCTTGATCCGAACGCTCATGTCGCAGACTTGTCTGTTGGAGAACGGCAGCGGATCGAGATCGTGCGCGCTCTGCTGCAGAACCCAAAGCTTATCATCCTGGATGAGCCGACCTCGGTGCTCACTCCCCAGGAAGCAGACAAGTTGTTTGAGACGCTCCTCAAGCTCAAGGCGGAGGGGCGCTCCGTCCTCTATATCAGTCACCGTCTGGAGGAAGTCCGCAGGATCTGCGATCGGGCAACCGTTTTGCGCCATGGCAAGGTTACGGGCACCTGCGATCCGAGGCAGGAAACACCTGCATCGCTGGCACGCATGATGGTGGGTTCGGAGGTCGCCAGCGTCACCCCGGCCACAGGCAAAGAACTGGGCGAAGTCTTCATCCAGGTTGCAGATCTTTCGGTACCCGCGCGCACGCCGTTTTCTGTACAGCTGCGTGGGATAGACATGACGGTGCGCGCCGGCGAGGTGCTGGCAATTGCCGGTGTCGCCGGCAACGGGCAGGGGGAACTGTTCGATGTGCTGTCCGGCGAGGTCAAGGTTGCAAGCAACGACGCGATCCGTATCCGCGGCAAGGCTGTCGGAAATGCCGGTATCAATGCGCGGCGCCTTCTGGGGGCGGGCTTCGTTCCAGAGGAGCGCCATGGGCACGCGGCGGTGTCAGACATGCCGCTGTCGAGCAATCTCCTCTTGGCCCGCAGCCAATCGGATCGTCGTTCCTTTCTTTCAAGCGGATTTCTGTCGGTCATCCGTCATCAGGCGGTTCGCCAGGCGAGCGCGCGTATCTGCGAGGAGATGGATGTCCGCAAGAGCGGCGACGACCCGGCAGCGGCTTCCCTGTCCGGTGGGAACCTGCAGAAGTTCATCGTCGGTCGAGAATTGGACCGCCAGCCTGCCGTTCTCGTCGTGAACCAGCCCACCTGGGGCGTGGATGCAGGTGCTGCAAGCCGAATCCGGCAGGCATTGATCGACCTTGCAAGAGCGGGTTCGGCGGTCGTCGTCATTAGCCAGGATCTGGACGAGATCTTCGAGGTCGCAACGAATATCGCCGTGATTTCCGAGGGCAGGCTGTCGCTGTCTTATCCCGCCGGAGAGCTCAGCCTCGAGAGGATCGGCCTGATGATGGGCGGAATCCATGATTCCACACAGACGGAGGCAACCGCTCGTGCGCATTGAGCTTCAGAAACGCGCCCAAGGTTCGCCGCTGTTTTCCTTGATTTCGCCGCTCCTGGCCTTGGCGCTGACGCTGTTCTTTGGCGGCATCATGTTCTGGATGCTGGGCAAGAACCCGATCGACGCGCTGTACAGCTTCTTCATCGAGCCGCTTCTTGAAGTCTGGTCGCTTCACGAACTGGCGATCAAGGCGGCACCCCTGATCCTGATCGCAGTCGGGCTGTCCATCTGTTACCGTTCAAACAACTGGAACATCGGTGCCGAGGGGCAATTCACCATCGGTGCGATCACGGGCTCCATCCTGCCGGTCCTTAATCCGGAGTGGCACTCGCCGATGATCCTGCCGTTGATGCTCATCATGGGCATGGTCGGCGGTGCGCTTTATGCCGGGATTCCGGCACTCTTGAAGACGCGCTTCAATACCAACGAGATCCTGACCAGCCTCATGCTGGTCTATATCGCCCAGCTCTTTCTCGACTGGATCGCGCGCGGCCCCTGGCGGGACCCGCAAGGGTATAACTTCCCGCAGACAAAGGCCTTCGTGCCGGAAGCGGTGCTACCGGAGATCCTCGATTCCGGCCGGGCGCATCTGGCCATCATCTTCGCCCTCGTGGCGGCGGTAGCGCTGTGGTTCATGATGCGCTTCATGCTGAAGGGGTTCGAAGTATCGGTTCTCGGCCAATCCGAGCGGGCAGGGCGGTTCGCCGGCTTTTCCGCAAAGCGGATGGTCTGGTTCTCCATGCTTCTTTCAGGGGCGCTTGCCGGGCTTGCAGGGATTTCGGAGGTTTCCGGCTCGATAGGTCATCTTCAGCCGCTCATCTCTCCCGGCTACGGTTTCACCGCAATTATCGTTGCCTTTCTCGGCCGGCTTAACCCGCTGGGCATCGTCGCCTCCGGGTTCGTGTT